>CAJCCF010000188.1 GCA_903960845.1 uncultured Verrucomicrobiota bacterium
ATTGAAAATATGCGTAGAGATGCGGCAGCAGCTAAAGCAGAAAAGCCGTATATGGAATCTTTAACTTCAACAGTAGAGGCTCCTCAATCTGCGGGTGCAGGTCGCGGTTTTGTAAATCCACCCGTAAAGAAAATGGCTAAAGGCGGCTCTGCATCTTCTCGCGCTGATGGCATTGCCCAACGGGGCAAAATACTCTTTGCCCGTTCCGGTTTCGCCGGTCAGCAGGACACTGACCGGTGTGTTAACCAATTTGGCCACACGCTCAATCTGCCGATCCAGCGCAATGTCCCCACCCGACAAGGCCGCCAGGGGTTCGGGGATCTTGAAATTCACCGGGCCATTGAGTCCCGATGGCGAAACCTTGGGCGGAGGTGTTGCAATCAAGAACAGCAAGGAGTCGCCGTGCAACAGTGTCACCACGCTCTGGTCGTAAACGCGACCGGCGGTGAATCGGCCGAGTTCATGCACCTTGAGGTTAAACAGATCTTCAAAGTTTCTTCCAATCACCCGTTCTTCGCTATGGCGCTGCAGTAACAACTGCGCCCGACGGTTGTGGCCAATCACGCGCCCCATGGCATCGATGGCGATCAGGTAGTCTGGCTTCACTTCCAGAAACTGCGGTGCCGGGCTGAGTTTGAGCACCCATTCATTGCGATGCAGGCGCATAAATGCGGCGTTCTCAATGTGCTGGGCATAAGACTTGACGAGTTGCAAGGCCAAGTGCTGGCTCGCTTTGGGTTGACTGGAACTGAGCTGGGAGATATCGAGTACGGCCATCAATTCGCCGAGCGCGTTGAACACCGGTGACGAGGTGCAAGTCAAGGGGATGTGCGTGACATCGAAATGGTCGGTCAAATGCACAGTCAGCGCTTCCCCGGTGGCGATGCAGGTGCCCACACCGCAGGTGCCGGCATTGGCCTCGCTCCAATCTGCGCCCAGATAGAGGCCGGCCTTACGGAGGCTGGGCTCAAAAAGCAGGTCACCTATGAAGTCGACCGTCACACCTTTGGCGTCAGTCAACAACACGCAATAGCCCAGGCCTGAGACTTGGTGGTAAAGCGTTTCAAGCCCGTGGCGGGCGATGTGCAGGAACTCTTCCAAGCGGTCTTGGTGTTCCCGCAGGCGACTGTTTGGCAAAATAATTGCCTGCTGCGGTCTGGTGGGATCCAGCCCGTGCTGGTTCAGGCATCTGAACCATGAGGAACGAATAAATTCTTCGTGTTTTGCGGCACGCGTGGAATTGAGCCCATGCTCGCCCACATGCATAACAGCCGCTATGTGATCGTGCGCATTACTATGGAGCATTCACTCAACCCCTTCAAAAAGTGCCACTCTGGCCAAAACTCCCCCACGAATATTTTATCCCTTGCGCACTTTTTTCTCATCAGGGTTTACGAGCGGCAGCCCGAGTTATTCATGCTTGCCAACCTGCCGAGTTTGCCTTTCCGATGCGCCGGAATTCAGGTCTTATCTGAAAACAAATGAAGCCGTTGAATGTCGGGGCGCAGGAACAAGCGTTCGCCCTCGTCGTAGCTCATCTGCCCTTCAATCCGAATCTTGATGGTCTGCCGACCTGCGTGCAAATCCACGATGGTGTGCCCACCCAAGGGTTCGA
>CAJCCF010000189.1 GCA_903960845.1 uncultured Verrucomicrobiota bacterium
CGGGTAAGGCGATCACGCTGACCTCTGCCAACGGGCAGGTGACTCAAAATGCCTATGATGCAGCCGGTCATCTCGTCAGCCGTTGGTTGTACAAGGACAGCACGCTTCATGCCGCTGGTATCGCACAGAGCCAATTCGCGTGGACGTACGATGCCATTGGCAACGTGAAGTCGCAGGTCGAAAGCTGGCCGGGGATGGCGGATCGGGCGGGCGGCATCCGCACGACGAGCATGACCTATGACGCGGCCAACCGTCTCATCACGGAAAGCATCGATGATCCGGTGACGGCTCAGGACGTGACGACGACTTACTCGTATGATGCGGCGAACAACCGCACCAGCAAGCTGGTTAGCGGTGGCGGCGCCGTGGAGACGGGGTACTGGACGTACACGCACAATGTGGCCAACCAGTTGACCGGATGGAAGAAGTGGACGGGGCTGGGTGGCACGGAACTGCGATCCGCCGCCCTAACCTATGATGCCAATGGCAACCGCACCAGCCAGGTGATCGGTGGTCAGGCAAGCACGGGCGGGGTTACTCCCCAGAATGCAGCCAACGGCACAACGAGCTACATCTGGGATCTGCAAAACCGACTCATCGGCGTGGCGATGCCCTCGGGTCGGACGTTTGAGTATCAGTATGATTACCGTGGCCGGCGGGTGGGTATCCATGAGGCAGGCACAGGGCTCGAGAAGTACACGGCGGTGGTGTTTAGCGAGGGGCTCAGCGTGGCGGAGTATGAAAGCACGACGCCGATCACCACCGCCCCGGTGACGGCTCCGTTGGTGCAGTATGTGCGCGGCACGGACATGGGCGGGGGCATCGGCGGGATGCTCTACACGCTCCGTGACGCTGCCGGTGCGCTTGTGCCGAAGTATGACCTGAGCAATGGTCGCGGCGACATCGTGGCGCAGAGTGACAGCAGCGCGGAACTGACGTGGACGGCGAGCTACGAGGCGTTTGGGCGGCGGACGACGGAGACGGGTGCCAATGAGGACAAGCAGCGTGCGAACAGCAAGGATGAAGACCCGACGGGCCTTTTGAATGAAGGGTTCCGCTACCGTGATCTGGAAACCGGGGTGTTCCTGAGCCGTGACCCGGCGGGGACGGTGGACGGGCCGAACGTGTACACCTATGTGCAGCAGAACCCGTGGACGAAGTATGATCCTGAAGGGTTGTTCTGGCACATCGCCGCCGGGGCAGGGATTGGGGCACTGTGGGGCGTGGGGTCGCAGATCGTGAGCGATTGTATCGCGGGGAAAGTGAGCAGCGCGTCGGATTACGCCAGTGCAGCGGTGGGGGGTGCGGTGACAGGCGGGACTTTGGCGGCTACCGGCAACCCAACCCTGGCGGGAGCAGCAGGCGGAGCGGCAGCCAGTGCGACGGGGCAGCTCGTGAGTCACGGCACGGTGGATGGCGGGCAGGTGCTCAAAGATGCGGCGGTGGGAGCCGCCAGTGGTGGTCTGGGAGCGGGCATGGGCAAGGCGATTGGTTGCGGAGCCAACAAAGCACTCAAAGCGCTGGGCGGAGCCGCCGTGGATGCGACGACGGGAGCGGGAGCGCAGGTGGTGAGCAACGTGCTGGAGGGCAAACCCGCTGGAGAAGGCGTGGCCGCTGCCGCACTGGACAATGCCGCAGGCGGTGTGGGGCTGGTGGCGGCGGTGCAGTCCGGCTGCTTCCTGCCGGGCACAAGTGTCACGCTTGGCACAGGCGATCATCAAGCCATCGAGACCCTGCACATCGGCCAGCGGGTGAGCACGCCAGAAAGTAGCCACCTCGCTCCGCGAAATGAGCAAAGCGTGATGGCAAGTCGTACAGAGGTTGATCCCACCACCTGGCGCAGCTACAAAGTCAGCCTGCGAGACGCCCTCGCCGAGAGCCTGGAACTGGAAGTGACCCTGCTGCGTCCGCAAGGCTGGATGGCCGAGCACAGCCGCCGCGTGGCAGGTCGCCAGGAAGTGTGGGTGGACTTCGAAGAACTGAACGCCCGAGGCTGGGCCGAGGTGATCGAAGAACGCGCCTGTCCGCAGATCGCCGAAGGTCCAGGCCGAGTCATCACGGCGACGATCACGAGACCGAATGAAGATGTGCGAACGCTAACGATGAGCAGCGGCGAGACACTCCACGTCACCGGCAATCACCGGATGTACTCCGCCACGCAACGTGACTGGGTGCCCGTGAAGGATCTTGAGATCGGCGAGGAACTACGCACGAGCAGCGGACGTGAGTCTGTGGCATCACTCGGGTTCCAGAGAGGTCACCATCAGGTGTACAATCTGGAGGTGGAGACGGAGCACTGCTACTTCGTGGGAGATGCGGAGGTGCTGACGCATAATGCGTGTCCGGTGACGGATACATCGAATCCGCATGGAAACTCCAACGCGAGCACCAAGCCGCAGCATGGGTATGAAATATATGATAAAGAATCTGGAGACGTAGTGAAGACAGGCATCAGCGGCCAAGAACTCAACAAAGACGGCTCATCTCCGAGGGCTAATCAGCAGGTCAATGCCTGGAACAAAGAAGCTGGTCATGAAAAGTATGCAGCAACAGATCCGGTCAAAGGGATTGGAAATAATCGAGGAGAAGCCAAACAATGGGAACAAGGAAATACGGATCGCTTATTTGCCAATAAGCATTCCTTAGAGCGTCATAAATCA
>CAJCCF010000190.1 GCA_903960845.1 uncultured Verrucomicrobiota bacterium
GCCTCTCCATTCACTCCGTTGGAACGATAATCGTCATTTCGTCATTCCTCAGTTTCATTTCCCTCTTGCACGTATCCCTGCTCCACGCCATCTCAGGCGAACCCGCCTTTTACCACCCTTGGCCGCTCCTGAGATCCCACGCACCCTTGTTGCCATACCTGCCCGCTGGGGATCCACCCGCTTTCCGGGTAAGTCGCTCCACCTCATCGCCGGGAAACCTCTCGTTCAGCACGTCTGGGAGCGCTGTCAGGAGTGCCGCGAGATCGATGAAGTTATTATCGCCACTGATGACACACGCATTCTTGAGGCAGCGGCTTCTTTCGGCGCCAAGGCCGTCCTGACCTCGCCGGATCATCCAAGCGGCACTGACCGTATTGCCGAGGCGGCACGCTCCTTTCCAGACCATCAGACCATCATCAACGTGCAGGGTGATGAACCTCTCATCTCTCCTTCACTGATTGATGAACTCGCCCTCGTGCTCCGTCGCGAGCCGCAGGTCAGCATGATCACCGCAGCTGCACCGATCCACGAGGAATCACAGGTTGCTGATCCAAACATTGTCAAAGTCGTTTTCGATGTGAATGGGGACTCCCTTTATTTCTCCCGTTCTCCGCTGCCTTTTGTGCGCAATGCGCAGGCAGGCATTCGTCACTATCGCCACCTTGGCATTTACGGTTTTCAGCGCAGTTTTCTCTACCAGTTCGTTGCCTGGCCTCCGTCAGGTCTCGAAATGACAGAGTCATTGGAGCAACTCCGCGCGCTTGAAAACGGGGCCCGTCTTCGCGTCGTTCTCACCGATGAACTTTCCCCCGGTGTGGACACTCCGGAGCAGGCGGATGCGATCGAAGAGCATTTGAAAAAACATTCTACTTGAACCACTGCCTGAGAACCGCGAACCGAGAACATCTATGAAATACATCTTCGTCACTGGCGGCGTCGTCAGCTCACTCGGCAAAGGCCTCGCCGCATCCGCTCTTGGCACCTTGCTCGAACTCCGCGGTCTTAGGGTGATCATGCAAAAGTTCGACCCGTATCTAAACATCGATCCGGGCACCATGAACCCCTACGAGCACGGTGAAGTTTATGTGCTCGATGACGGGGCGGAGACCGATCTCGACCTTGGTCATTACGAGCGGTTCACGCATACAAATCTCTCGAAGTTGAACAACCTCACCAGCGGCCAGGTGTATCAGAGCGTGCTTGATAAGGAGCGTGCGGGCAAGTACGAGGGCCGCACCGTGCAGGTCATCCCGCATGTCACCAACGAGATCAAGGCACGTATCAAAGACGTGGCTGAAAAGATGGGCGGAGATGTGATCATCACCGAAATCGGTGGAACGGTTGGCGACATTGAGGGCCTGCCGTTCCTGGAAGCCATCCGCCAGTTTGCCCATGAGGCAGGACCGGGGAATGTGATCTTTATTCATGCCACGCTTGTGCCCTACATCAAGGCAGCCGAGGAGCTGAAGACCAAGCCAACGCAGCAGTCCATTGCGAAACTGCGGGAAATTGGCATTGCCCC
The DNA here is from genome assembly GCA_903960845.1 of uncultured Verrucomicrobiota bacterium. Taxonomy (GTDB): domain Bacteria; phylum Verrucomicrobiota; class Verrucomicrobiia; order Verrucomicrobiales; family Verrucomicrobiaceae; genus Prosthecobacter. The sequence goes on from CAJCCF010000190.1 coordinate 1,523, forward strand.
GCACGTCATTCTTTGCCGCACAGAGCACCCGCTCGATCTTGATGTGCGTGAGAAAATTTCCCTCTTTGGCAACGTGCCGATTGAGGATGTTATTGAGGTTCGTGACGTGAAGCACACGATCTATGAGATGCCATTGAAGTTGCACGAAGAGCGACTCGACGATGTCGTCTGCAAGCAACTCAATCTGGACACTCCTCAGCCCGATCTCAGTAAGTGGCGGCATTTTGTCCAGCGCGTCATTCATCCGACACACCACGTCCGCATCGGTGTCGTCGGCAAATACATCGAACTCAAGGACGCCTACAAAAGCATTTACGAATCTCTCGTCCACGCTGGTGCCGCCAATGACGCCAAAGTGGACATCGTACGCGTGGATGCGGAGGCCATCGAAAAGGCCGGCCCCGACATCTATCTCAGCGGACTTCAGGGCATCCTTATTCCCGGCGGCTTCGGTGACCGTGGCACCGAGGGTAAAATCGCGGCTGCCGGTTATGCGCGGAAAGCGGGCATCCCATTCTTTGGCATCTGTCTGGGCATGCAGATCGCGGTCATCGAGTTTGCCCGGAACGTCTGCGGCCTGAAGAATGCCACCAGCACTGAGTTCGACAAGGGAACCTCGAATCCCGTCATCAGCATGATGGAGGAGCAGAAGA
>CAJCCF010000191.1 GCA_903960845.1 uncultured Verrucomicrobiota bacterium
CCAGCGCCCGGTTATGTCGGCACCGACACCTTCACGTTCAGGGCCAGCGACTACTATGGCGGTCAATCACCGACACGGACCCTAACCATCATAGTGGCAACCAATCCGGCTGATGCCGATAACGACGGCATCGCCGACAGTTACGAGCAGAGCACCTTTGGCAGCACCGGTGCGGATGCACTGGGCGATGCCGATGGTGACGGCCAGAGCAACTATTTCGAGTACCTCGCCGGAACCAATCCCGTCGATGCCGCCCAAACGCTGACCACCGCGCCAAGCATCGCCGCCGGAGCCAGTGCCAATGGCGGCAGCTTCAAGCTCAATCTCAGTCACGTGCGGCCCGGAGTGAACTATCATCTGGAAACCAGCAGTGATCTGGATGTCTGGAGCCGGATCGGCACCTTCACCTTCAGCGTGAGCGGCAGCGCCACCATCGAAGACCCAACCGCACCGACTGGCCAGCCTAACTTCTACCGCATCAGCCTCGAAGCTCCGGCCTTGCTGCCATAAAGCCTGACACCCGGCCACGTCCACCAGGACGTGGCTACGGGACTGGTGTCAGAGAAATCCGGGTCTGCAGCACGTGCCGGCCACCGGGCATCACGGTCACTGCGGCATCGCCTGCATTCGCGGCCTCCACGCAGAGGAAATGGTGGTAGGCCTCGTCCGGCAGGTCAGCCAGACGTTTTGATTTTTCGATCCACGGATTCCACACCACGGTGGTGTTGCTGCCCAGTTTGTTCACCACGAGGTTCCGGTTCAAGGCGCGATCCACGATGGTCACTCCGGCGGTGCTTTCGTACTGCCGGTCCACTTCGCGATCGAACAAGACATCACCTTCATCCTCGCGCAGCGTGTGCTCGCCCACGGTGTCCAGATATTTTGTCCCGGCCAGGCCCTTGACCGTCACTTGGGTGATGTCACCGACGGTCAGGTAAGTGTGCAAAGCCTCACTCACCGCAAAGGGCTCACTGCCCGGATTCTCCGTCATCAGGGATACCTCCAGTGCTGCGCCGATGCTGATGCCCAGATGGCAGCGGAAATCATGCGGCCAGAGTGATTTGGTTTCGGCATTGCTCTCCAGTTTAAAAAGCATCGACACCTGATCCTCCCTGGCATCCGCCCGCACCAGTTCCCAGGGCAGAATCCGGGCAAAACCATGCATCGGTTTCGCCGCATCCGCCGGGTGTCCGCCGAACCAGGGCCAGCAGACGGGGATGCCGCCACGGATTGGTTTCCCGTGCTCCAGCAGCGCGTCCGGGCTCATGTAAAGTACCGGCTGCGCTTGCCCGGCTGGCTGCCAGTCCATCACATGCGCTCCATGCCGGGCGACACGTGCCGTCGCTGCCGGATGGTTGATGACATAGACCGGATAGCCCGGGGCGGGCTCTTCCATCGTGATGCAGGCTGGCAGGTTCATGAGGTTCAAAGAAAGCGTTTCAAAATGGGTTTCAGATGCGCGGTGGTCTCCTGCGGCCAGAGCTTCCGGTCCGTCATGAGCGCTCCATTCAGCGCGTAGTGTTCCGGCCAGTCCGGCTCCATGGGAATGCGCGGGATGACACGGGCAATCACGGCTTTGGCCATCGCGGCATTGGCTGACACATGCTCCATCACGGCGCCTGCGGTGACGTGCTCTTCATCGGTTTTCCAGCAGTCGTAATCCGTGATCATGGCCAGGGTGGCGAGGGCGATTTCGGCTTCACGCGCGAGCTTGGCTTCAGGCAGATTGGTCATGCCGATGACATCGAAGCCGAGCTGCCGATGCGCCTGCGACTCGGCGCGCGTGGAGAAAGCCGGGCCGTCCATGCACACGTAGGTGCCGCCATCATGCACGCGGGCGCCGACACCGGTGGCCTCATCCCGCAGCAACTCACGCAAGCCCGCGCTGATCGGATCGGCAAAGGCCACGTGCCCGACGATGCCGTGCCCGAAAAAGGTATGGTGCTCACGGCGGCTGGTGCGGTCAAAGAACTGGTCCGGCAGCAGCACATCACGCGGCGCGTAGGCTTCCTTCAAGCTGCCCACGGCGGTGACCGCGATGATCCAGCGCACATTGAGCGAGCGCAGCGCCCAGAGGTTCGCCCGGTGATTCAGCTCGGTGGGCAGGATGCGGTGGCCCTTGCCGTGTCTGGGCAAAAAGTACACACGACGTCCGGCCAGCACGCCAGTCACCAGAGCGTCCGAGGGCGTGCCAAAGGGTGTCTCCACGCTGATCTCTTCACGCCCCTCGAAACCCTCCAAATCATATAAGCCGGAGCCGCCGATGATGCCGATGGAGGGTGGATGTTCAGTCATAAGGTGATGCTAGGCAGTGATTCAATGCTGGCAACGACACCCTTGTTCTGATTTAAATCTCCGTTTACAAAAATTCACGCATGGTCGCCCGCACCTACTCAGCCACAATCCTCGGAGTCAACGCAGCCGAGGTGGAAATCGAGTCCCATGATGGAGGCGGCAATCCCAAGATGTTCATCGTCGGTCTGCCCGATACCTCGATCAAAGAAAGTCGTGAGCGGGTCACGGCGGCCATCGCCAGTTGTGGTTTTGCCATGAATGATGGCGTGACCACAGTGAATCTCGCGCCCGCTAATCTGAAAAAAGAGGGCCCCGGCTTCGATCTGCCCATCGCCATCTCACTCATCGCGCACCGCGTGAAGTTGCCGATCAGCGTGCTCGCCGAGACGGCCATGATCGGCGAGCTCGCGCTCAATGGGGAAATCCGGCCCGTGCCCGGTCTGCTTGCCGTGGCTCTGGAAGCCCGTGCCAAAGGTCGCAAACGTCTGCTCGTGCCGAAACGTGTCGCCATCGAAGCCAGCGTCGTCGCCGGGATCGACATCATCGGCGTGCAGCATTTGCGGGAGGTCGTGGAGTATCTCAAAGGCGACATCGAGCTTCCCTGTGAGCCGTGCCGCGCCACCGAGTTCTTTGCCGCGGCCGCGCATTACGACATCGACTTCGCCGACGTGAAGGGGCAGGGCGATGCCAAGCACGCGATCGAAGTCGCCGTGGCTGGCGGACATAACATCCTTTTGGTTGGGCCACCGGGAACCGGCAAGAGCATGATCGCCAAGCGGGTCGGCACCATCATGCCAGGCATGACCGAGGAGGAGGCCATTGAAACAACAAAAATCCACAGCGTCGGCGGCCTGCTGAGCGAGTCGCAGGCATTCGTCGCCACCCGGCCCTTCCGCTCTCCGCATCACACCATCAGTGATGCCGGCCTGCTCGGCGGCGGCACGAATCCCGGGCCCGGTGAGGTCTCGCTGGCGCATCACGGCGTGCTTTTTCTCGACGAATTGCCCGAGTTCCGCCGCAGCACCCTGGAGGTCATGCGCCAGCCCCTGGAGGATGGCAGGGTCACCATCTCCCGCGCCGCCGGCACCGTCACTTTCCCGGCCATGTTCATGCTCGTGGCCGCCATGAATCCCTGCCAGTGCGGTTACTACGGCGATCTCAAACGCGCCTGCCGCTGCAGCCCGCCGATGATTCAAAAGTACCGTCAGCGCATCAGTGGTCCGCTTCTGGACCGGATCGACCTGCATGTGGAAGTGCCGCTGGTGGACTACAAGGCGCTCATGAACACCGAGCCCGGCGAGTCATCCGCCGTCATTCGTGCCCGTGTCGAGCAGGCCAGGTCCATCCAGTCCGCACGCTTCAAGGGCAATAAAGGCATCCACACCAACAGCGGCATGACACCGCGTCTGATCAAGAAGCATTGTGAGCTGGATGCCGAAAGCAGCGCCTTCCTGGAGCATCAGATGAGCGAGATGAATTTCTCCGCCCGTGCACATGATCGCATTCTCAAAGTGGCCCGCACGCTCGCCGATCTCAAAGGTCTGGAGAAGATCGATACCGACAGCGTGCTCGAAGCCGTGAACTACCGCACGCTGGACCGCAACATGTGGGCGTGAAGCGTCGGCCTTGCTGACTACCAGTTGCTACATAGCCGTGAACTTTACAGAGGGACAGACACTTTGTTTTAATGCCTGGAATAAAGAAGCTGGTCATGAAAAGTATGCAGCAACAGATCCGGTCAAAGGGATTGGAAATAATCGAGGAGAAGCCAAACAATGGGAACAAGGAAATACGGATCGCTTATTTGCCAATAAGCATTCCTTAGAGCGTCATAAATCA
>CAJCCF010000192.1 GCA_903960845.1 uncultured Verrucomicrobiota bacterium
GCGCGTAAGTTGCTGCAAGTCCGACAGCGTTTCGTTCAATGCCGGCGGTTTGATGAACTGCCGGACTTGATCGACGATGTCGGCACAGTTACGCACCTGCGCTATAACTTGCTCGAGTCCATCGACCAGTTCTCCGGAGGTGGCATTTTCTCGCCTCATGCGTTTCTGGAGCAACTGCGCATTCAGCTGGATGGCCGCGAGCGGCTGACTGAGCTGCAGCCCCAGCGAAGCGGAGATGACATTCAAATTGCTGCTGCGGTCCATTTGCGCCAGCACCTCGGCCATGCGCGAACGAGACTCTTCCTCCGCCCGCGAGGCAGCCTTAACCATGCCGATGGCATGCTCATTTTCGAGAACCAGCCCAAGGAAACCGATATTCGCCACACAAGTAGCGACCAGAATCAGGAGTGGCATGTACCAGAGAATGTAAAACGGGTAAACGGAAGTACGCGCATCGCCAGAAACAAGCGAGAACAGGTGAACCGAGAAAACTGCCGCAGACAACGCGAAAACCAGGAACAAGATCAAGATATTGCGGCTCAGGTGGCGATGTAGCATGACAGCGCACGAGTACGCCATGACCAACTGGCATACCCAGACACTTCCCTTGACCAGTATTTCGCCACCCCGAGGGATGCCGAGATACCCCAGTAACCAGTAAGCCACGACGAAGAGCACGGGCAGCAATATCCAGCGCTTGCGGGGCCACGGAAAACCCAGTTCCGCCCGCAGGGCGATTGTCGTGCTTAACAATCCGAAGACGAAGACAGTGTTCGCGAAGCCGAAAGTCAAGATGTCCGGCTGCTTTCCACGTAGCGACCAAAGGCCGATAGCCACCGCAATGAGTATGCCTGCGGCGACATAAAGCTTCAGCGGCAGCCGCCGGGTTCCCGCTGGCTGCCCGATCAAAACACCGAGCGGCAGCAACATCATGGCGTAGGCCAAAAGAACCAGGGCGCTATAGGTGTCAAGCGACATCGTTTGGCACCTCCAGTGTTACTCGCAGCCCACCCGTCTCAACGTTCTGCAACTCCAGTGCTCCCCCGCAGCCGGCAAGAATCTCGCGGGACACTGCCAGGCCCATTCCAAGACCTTCCTGACGGGTAGTGAAGAACAGGCTGCCAACTCGCTCCAGCGCGGCCGTGGAAATGCCCGGACCCGTGTCTGTCACCGTGATGCGGATGGATTTTCCGTGCGGCTCCGCTTTGATGAAGATTTGCCGAACAGGCGAATTTCCCAACGCCTGTACCGCGTTCCGCAAAACATTGGCCAGCACCTGCGAGAGATGAACCGGGTCAATACGGGCCCGCAGCGGCGTGGCGGCAAAGTTAAACGAGACCTGCGCGCCGATTGCTGCCGCGTCGGACGCACCCAGCGCCACGGTTTGCTCGACGATTTCAGCAACATCGCTGACGCTAGCGGAAGGCGAAGCAGCCAAGTGGGTAACGCGTGTCATCTCAATGATGGCCGTGGCGCGAGTCACCGACGACAGAATGCTGTCCAGCAATGCCGACGCAGTGCGGTTGTCTACCAAGCCATCATCCACCATGCGCCGACACAACTGAGCGGCGGTAAGCATGGCTGCCAAGGGCTGGCCCAATTCATGAGCCAGACCCGTAGACAGGACTTCAATACTGCTTTTTGCTTCGACGCGGGCGAGTTCACGGCCGATTTGGGCCCGCCGCTCTTCGCGTTCATGTTCCAGCAACCGTTGCTCACGGGCTTCGTTGGTACGGTAAGAAACCACGCCGACCCAGACGAAATTCGTCAGGACACTGGCGCCAAAGGAGATCAGGGCAGTTGCGCTGACCAAATGGCCGGTTCCCACGGCGCGAAACGGCTCACCCTGCAGGCTGAACAAAGCCGTACCTGAGAAACTCACCATCAACATGAAGGCGAAGACGACACAGAGCCCAACCGCCAAGGTTGGCATCTGGCGGTAAAGAGCGCGCGACGCCGCGAACAATTTCCAGGCGACGTAGGCGTAAAGAAGACTCAGAAAGAC
>CAJCCF010000193.1 GCA_903960845.1 uncultured Verrucomicrobiota bacterium
AGAAAGCAGGTGGAGAGAGCCATGCTCATATGAGCACCATTACACTCGTAATACAATATAATAGTTTGTTATGCCGCAACATTTGCACAACGCGAAAACCGAAGAGCAACGGCCTTAACCGAGTGCCATTCATGCCTGGCATCTTTTTTCAGGATTGGGCAATCAAGGATTCCTTTTGATGTGAGGGTTATATCACAAAAAGGTCACATTCGAGAGCATGACTCATGCGCGCCGAGATCCTATCGGAGGTATCTCTTACCCAAAATGAAATCCATCCAACACTTCGTGATCTACTGCTCTCTTGGCCTTGCGGGTCTCGGTCAGGCTGCCAATCCAACGCCAAGCCGGGTCATCACCACGGCGGTCAAAGGCAGTCTGGTAATTGGCTCGCCTACGCCTGCCGTGCCGATCGTCGGAGGGGCTGAGATTCCAGCATTTGATCCCGTTTCCAAGCGCGCTTTTACCACTTCCGGTCGCGGCATTGAGGTGGTCGATCTGGCGAATCTGGCGGCACCCGTTTTCCTGCAAACCATCGCCCCCGCCTCTCTCGGCGCGGCGGCCATCACCAGTAATGATGTGTCCTCTGTGGCCGTCTTCAAAGGCACGACGACCAGCATTGTGGCGGCTGCGGTGATCAATGTGCCGAAGACCAATAATGGGCATGTGGTGTTCCTCGATGCCGCGACTGGTGCTCTGCTGGGTTTTGCCGAGGTGGGCTGCAATCCTGACCATGTGTGCTTCACGCCAGATGGCAGCAAAGTGCTGGTCGCCAATGAAGGTGAACTGGATGGCGCGTCGGCGACCGTCCCGGATCTTGCCCGGGGCACGGTCAGCATTGTTGACATCAGCAGCCTGGCGGTTCCCGTGGTGGCCACGGCTGATTTCACCTCCTTTGATAGGGCTTCAGCGACACTCCGGGCGGCGGGTGTGCGTCTTTTCACGGGTGGCCTTCCTTCCACGGATTTTGAGCCGGAATACATCGCCATCTCACCAGACGGCACGAAGGCAATGGTAACGATTCAGGAGGCGAATGCTGTGGCGGTGCTCGACATCGCCACGGCCACTTTTACTTCGGTGAAGGCGCTGGGAAAAAAGAGTTACGCCGCCGGTTCCTATGATTTCAGCGACCGAGATGGTCCAGGCGCCACGGCACTGAACAAAACCACGACGGGCAATCCCGTTTTCGGTCTCTACATGCCGGATGGAATCGCCGCCTACAGCTCGGGTGGCAATGATTACTATGTGATCGCCAATGAGGGGGATGACCGCGACGATTTCATCACTCCAGATGAAACCATCCGCGTGGGCAATGCGGCCTATGTGCTCGATCCTACGGTGTTTCCAAATGCGGCGGCTTTGAAGGCTGATGCGGTGCTGGGGCGGCTGACTGTTTCAAACAGTGTCGGTCTGCGTGGTGATACGGATAGCGATGGTGATATTGATGAGATCCTGGCTTTGGGCGGGCGTTCCTTCTCGATTTTAGATGCTTCAGGGAACATGGTTTTCGACAGTGGTGACATGATTGAGCAGATCATTTCAAAACAGCATCCCAGCAGGTTTGATGACACTCGCAGTGATAACAAGGGTGCTGAGCCAGAGGGCGTGACCATCGCAGTTCTTGACGGTCGCACCTATGCCTTCATCGGCCTGGAGCGCAGCAACATGGAGCTGATTTTTGATGTGACTGATCCGCTGGCGGTTTCCTATGTTTCAACCGCAGATCGTGTGGGTGATGTCAGCCCTGAAGGCATGGTGGTGATTTCTGCGGCCAACAGCCCATCACGCCGGCCTTTCCTGCTGGTGGCCAATGAGGTGTCTCAAACTCTCAGCGTGCATGAAATCAGCCAGCCTTACACGAGCGCCAATTTGGACGTGATCGAGCCGAACACGACAGCCTGGCCCGGCACGGGCGTGGTGCTTGGCGGCACACGGTTCATCAATCTGGGCCTTCAGGGAGTGGGCCGTATCCCGGCCAGCGCGATTGATCCGGCCACCGGGGAGTCCATCGGCTCCATCTCTGACATGCAGGTGGCTAACTGGAAAAAGAACTCAGATGGCAGCTACTCCGGCGACTTCCATTTCCTGCCGGATCGTGGCTACAATTCTGGTGTCATCTACTCCAACTACGCGGCCCGCATTAACGAGTTCCAATTCAGCTTCAAACCCTACACGGCAGCGGCAGCCACCCTGGCGCAGGATCAGATCCGCATGAGGTTTTCCCGCTCACGGCGCTTTGTTTATGATCACGATGCGAATGCTGGGACTCCGGCGATTTACTCCACCGGTCTTCTGGCTGGCAGCACAGCCACTCTCTTTGGCGGCGTGGTGCCTGCAGCGGCGGTTTCCACGACTCAGAGTGATGGCACCTTTGCCAATCGCCTAACTTTGGATGCCGAGGGCCTGGTGCTCGACAGTCGCAGTGGCAAGACCGGCTCAGGCTGGGTGAGTGACGAGTACGGACCTTTTGTTTACCGTTTTGATGGCAGCGGCCAGATCGTGGGTTCACTCCAGCTGCCGCAGGCCATCGTGCCGCACAGTCCAGTGGGCACAACCAGCTTCAGCACGAGTCCGGTGAACCTCAATGGTCGCCGAGAAAACCAGGGCATGGAAGGGATCGCCCAAAGCCCCGATGGCACACGTCTGTTTGCTTTGTTGCAGAGCGCCACGCTGCAGGACAGTGGCAGCGGCAATCAGGGGCGCTACAATACCCGGCTGCTGGTTTATGACATCAGCGCGACGGACATGCCGGCGGATCCAATCTCTCAATATGTGGTGCAACTGCCGCGTGTGGACTCCACGGGACTGGCTACCAATGGTGTGACCGTTGACCGCACGGCAGCGCAAAGCACGATTGTGGCCTTGAACAATCATCAATTGTTAATCCTTTCCCGTGATGGCAATGGCCGCGGTGCTGCGGGCGCGCCTGTCTTCAAGTCCATTCTCCTGGCCGAGCTGTCCTCAGGCACCAACATTGACGGAACCTACGATGCCGAAGCCGCTCAGGTGGCCCCGGCAGGTTTGCTGAACCTGGCCGTGACTCCGGTGAGTTGGACAGAGGCGCTAAATCTTCTCGGCAAGCTGGATGCCAGCGGGCCTGAGCTGGCCAAGTTTAATCTCAACCTCAACACCGCGCCTGGTGACAGCAACACGGTCAGTGAGAAGTGGGAGGGGCTGTCCCTCGTGTCGGCCAATGACAGCGCCAATCCGAATGACTATTTCCTCTTTGTCGGTAATGACAATGATTTCGCCTCCCGGTCCGGTGTCTATCGTGATGCGGCTGGCGTCTTGCAGTCGTATGATTCGGGGTTGGAAAATGACAGTGTTTTACTCGCTTACCGAGTGCGCATTCTCGGGCCGGACAATCAGGCACCTTTCGCGGCAGGAGTTTTACCTGAACTGAGCACACCGAAGGGCAGTGGCTTCAGCTTTGTCGTTCCAGCCAGCACCTTTGCAGATCCCGAATCACAAGTGCTCAGCTACTCGGCGACTCTGGCTGATGGCAGCGCGCTTCCCGCCTGGCTGAGCTGGAATGCGACCTCCCGGACACTGAGCGGCACGCCAGCGGATGCCGATGAAGGGACTCTCAAGATCCGCATCACGGCCACCGATGGCAGCGGTCTGTCGGCATCGACCACGTTTGGTTTACGAATTGCCACAGCGCAGGAATTGGTGGCATCAGTGCTGCCGGTCAGCCGCACACAAGTGGCGATGAGCGTCAGCCTGCCCAAGGCCAAAACGACTTTTCTGGCTCTGCCACTCGCGCACATAGCGGCTGAAGGCACGGTGGTTTCGCTCGATGGCAGCGATCGCTACACGCTCTCCATTCCGCTGCCAGAGATGGCGGGTGCGTCTTACGCGCTAAAAATCATCAGCCGCGTGGATCAGCGTGGAGCGGGGGCCAGCGCGCCTGCGGGAACCAGCCGAAATGCCTATGGCTTCACGGGCAAGATCACAGCCGGCAGCGGCAGGCAGGTGACTGCGGTCCTGGCAGTGGCTCCGAATGTGGGAGATAAATTCATCATCTATCGCCTGCGCACTCTTGGGGAAGTCTTCACCGGTGCCGCCCTCAATTATGGCGCTACACCAGCGGCGGCGGACGTGGTCTATCTCAGCGAGGGCGGCAGTTTTATCGGCTACTACAAATACGATGTCGCAGCCTGGAGAGCGGTCTCCGGCGGCACGGCCGAGCTCTCTGGACTGGTGATTGATCCGGGCAGCGCATTGCTGGTCGTGCGCCTGAATGCTGGCGTGGACACGAGTGCCTCATTCCTTGGTTCGCCCATTCCAGGGAGAGAAGCGGGAAGTGCGTCCGGGTTCAAGCTGGTCAACAATCCCTTCGCCATTGCCACCACGCTTGAGGCGAGTGGTTTGCAGGAGACGATCGCCGGCGGCAGTGGTCCTGGGGCTGCTGACATCGTTTATCTTGAAAACGGTGGAGTCATCACCGGTTACTATTACAAAAGCCGTGGGCTGGGCGAGAAGGGCTGGCGTATCCTTGGAGACAATATCACCAACCGGGGGGCCGCCTTGGTCAGGCCTGGCCGCGCACTGCTGATTCGTGAACAGGCCGGCAGCGCAAGCTTCCACCTGCCGGAACCCTTTGCTGAATAAGGTGCCGCCCGCAGTGCCCGCACGCGTCCTCTGCGTGCAGGCACCCCGAGGCCGAATCAGGCTAACGATGACGAGCGTCACTCTTCTATCGGTTCCTCTCAGAGCGGCGCACTGGAAACCCGGTCAGGGATAAGGGCTTAGCGCTTGTTTCCAGCCCAGAGCGCTTCGGATACCGGCGATGTGAAAGTAATTTTCGGGATATTGCATATGACAGATCGCGATAATGAGTTGGCTTTTAGAAATGATGCCCGGCATTCTGCGCTCCAATTCAATGAATCCATGCAATCAATCCTCACCCAAGCCAGCCATGAGGACGCTGGCGGCAAGTGATGCCAGAGCCATCAGTCCGCTGGGCATGAACTTGCGCTTGCCCCACCAGCGGTAGGCAAACATGCCAAACAAAATGCCAATCAACACCCGTGCCACCTTGGGTGAAGCGGTGTGGCCAAAAGCATCGAGGGCAGCGAGAACCAGTGGTGCCGCGCAGAGGCAACTGGCGATCAGGGAGGCTTTGCTGCCAGCTTTCAGAAAGCCGATGAGGCCTCCGGTCACAAGCAGCCCAATGTAGGTCCAAAGCACGATATTGAAGTTCGTCATGAGACAGGCTGTATGGCCATGCGCCTGTGAGCTCAAGCTCTAATCCAGGCTTCCAGTGTTGGAAAAGATGCCGGGGGATTCTGCGCTTCTTTCCGACTTGCCCGGAGGCCGTGGCTTTGGGTGGGCGGCGGGCTTTCCCATCCGCCTCAAGTGTCAGCCTGTTTTCTCACCAGCACAGGCCCTCGTAACCCCACGGCAGTGTCTTGAGATCGCGCCAGCCGTTCACGTCGATGACCTGCTGCCCGGGTTTCACCAGTGTGGCGAGTGTTTCAACGGACACACATTTCTGCGAGGCGATGACGAGTTCGGCATGCTCGATGACTTCAGTCACATCGGTCTTCAGCAGCGAAGCCAGATGCGGCATGCGCCGGTTCATCTCCGCCGCGTTGGCGCCGATCAGGCGCGAGAGATTGAGACTCGGATCATAGATGCGGAGATCGTAACCGCGGCCGAGCAGCGTCTCCGCCACGGCCACCATGGGACTGCCGCGCAGGTCATCGGTGTCGGCTTTGAAGGCGAGACCGAGCAGGCCGACTTTGCGCACGCCTTTGGATTCGATCAGCCTCATCAGGGTTTCCAGATGGGCGCGATTGGTGCCGAGCGTGTTGTCCAGGAGCGGGAGGGTGATGCCTTCCTGCCGGGCATAACCGAGCAGTGCGCTGACGTCCTTTGGCAGGCAGGAGCCGCCGAAGGGTGTGCCCGGCTTCATGTAGTAGCGGGAAATGTTCAGCCGTGTGTCACTGCACACCACGTCCATGACGCGCGCGCCATCCTCGCCGAGGTGCTTGCACAGGCGGCCGATCTCGTTGGCAAAACCCACCTTCAGGGCATGGAAGTAATTGCAGGAGTACTTGATCATCTCAGCGCCTTCCCATGCAAGCACGGCAGGCGTGCCGCCGAGCAGTTCTCTGGCTTCCGCGCTCCCGGGAGCCAGTCCGTCATGCGTGCCCACGACCGCCAGCGAAGGCTCGCGGAAATCTTTCACCGCCGTGCCTTCACGCAAAAATTCAGGGCAGTAGTAAATGCTCACCTGACCGGCAAGCCGAAGATCTTCAAAGAAGTCATTCACCATCTGGCGCGTGCTGCCGGGCAGCATGGTGCTGCGGAAAAGGATGACGTGCTTTTTGCCGCTGCTCTTCAGCACGGTGGCAATCTGCTCGCTGACCTTGCGCACAAAATCGAGATTGAGCCGGCCCGACTCCAGCGAAGGCGTGCCGACGCAGATGATGCTGACATCAGAGGCGAGCACCGCTTCCGCCGCATGGGTCGTGGCAGAAAGGCGGCCTTCACGACGGGCCAGACTGAGAAGATCATCCAGCTCCGGCTCGATGATGGGAGAACGCCCGGTGTTGAAGGCCTCCACTTTTTCCGGCTGCACATCGGCGCCGATGATCACATGTCCAAGCTCCGCCAGACACCCTGCGGTGACGGCGCCCACATATCCGAGTCCAAAGATGCTGACCTTCATCCTGCAGCCAATAGCACAGGCCTCTGGCAAAAGCCAAGTCCGGCATTGATGCCAATTCGCATTCGCCGCCCCGGGCGCTTGCCGCTGGCGTCTTCCAGCGCTAGAAAGCGGGCGACGTTTTCCTCCATTCACCATGCCACGCATTCTCGCCATCGATCACGGCACCGTCCGCATCGGCCTCGCCATCAGCGATGAGATGGAACTGGTCGCCAGCCCGCTGATGACCTTGGATGCCAGGCAGGAGCCGGAGCGCGAGATCGCCCGTGTGGTCAAAGACAAGCACATCGGCACCATCATCATCGGCATGCCGTTTCACATGAATGGCCAGCGTGGCGAGGCAGCGCAGCGGGTGGAAGCATTTGCCGCCAGTCTTGGCAAGACCCTGCAACAGGAGGTGCCGATCGAGTTTGTCGATGAGCGCCTGTCTTCCGTTGAGGCTGAGGCATCCATGTCGCGCGCGGGCATTACCGGCAAACGTGAGCGCAATGAAATCGTCGACCAGCTCGCGGCGGTCGTCATTTTGCAGGATTACCTCAACAGCCAGCGCGGACCTGCGGGCTTTTTGTTGCCGGAGAACGCCTATGACCTGGAGTGGACCGATGAGCCGAAGCGA
>CAJCCF010000194.1 GCA_903960845.1 uncultured Verrucomicrobiota bacterium
CGCACGATTCACCATTTTGGGATTGGTACGAGTACCGCATTGCTCGCGATTTTTTTCTGGACGCACGCCATCTCCGGCATTGGACGAGTTGCAACAATTCTACGGCCTCCCACTACTTCTGTGGTGCCTGTGCGAAATGTGCATTCGTATTCCTGCTCGGTGCAGCGCACGGCGATGCCGCGCTGATCCGGAGACTGATGGATGTGAACATGCTTTACAATCTTCCTCTCATCCGATCTCTTGCCGATATTGAAGCACCGAAACCACTCGAGTGCGTTGGCACCAAGGAGGAGGTATGGGTGGCGCTCGAAGACATCTGGCAGAAATGCATCTGGCGATCATCACCGGGTCTCCTTCATTACGCAGCCCAGATCAGGCCCGTAATCGAAAGCCGCCTCCCCGCGATGAAGCGTGAACTACTCCGCAACCAATCGCTCAAACCCTTTGGCGATTGACCATCAATGAGCTTTAGCGCTTTGCTCGCAGCAGCAAAATCACCTATTAAACCCTTGTTCCAGCGAATAGCCTGATCACTTGCAACATTAGCGGTGAGCAGCCAATGGCGGCATTATCTTGCTATGTTGAAGCCATTGCTAAAAAAAGACCTGTTCATCAAGGTGACCTCTCGTCGCTGAACGCGCCACGCTCTTCAGCCAGGCATTGCCATCAATGCCGGGATGAAGCGAGGCGGGGTTGGAAACACCGATCTTCCATTAGCGGTGCGCCGAGCACCATCGGTTTTGACGACTACGCCGCTTGGCGCTGATGTGGTGCTGGATACGGCGGTGCAGGCTTGGTTGGCCCCTTTGACTCATTCGTGAGTAGTGATGTGCTCTATCAACTCCTCAACCGGGAGCATAACTACGCATTCCATGCCGTCTTCCCCATGCACGGATACCGTCCCTTTGGAAAAATGCCAAGCAACAGAAAACCGTCTCCCCTCATACCATGACCACGCCGAGGTGTCATATTCAGCTCCGTCTTGAATCAGTTTCCATCGGCGTCGACTGACTTTGATAGTGCTATCAGCGTCGTCGTTTCCCCATACCGCCGTGAGTTCAATTTGAATTCTGCTTTTCTTTGCCTTCTTTATTTTTTTCATAATCTAGGTTGGTCTCGACAGTGGGCAGAAATCTAAATCAAGGAACTTGCCCTTGAGACGGATATCCTGACTCACCAGCTTTGGGCTGATCCACTTGTAAAGACTGATGCAGCCATAAATACCACTCAGAGGGGAAAAGCCAGCGATTGCCGCCCAGCGATCTACGCTTGGCATGTAACACCTTTCCGGCAACACCAATCCCGAAATATAGGTGGCTGCTGAAAACCACAGCGAGGAAGCGTCTTGGGAAAATTCTTCCAGCAGTTCCTCGGTGGAATAAAATCTGGTTTCCAGAATTCTTTTCATGCAGGTAGCCGCCGTTTCGTCACGTGGCTGGCCGTGCTGTTTTATGTGTTCGCGCATGTCAGGAATAAGGCGGATTGAATTGTGGCAGACAAGCCTAAGCCCAGCCTGAGAGCACCAGGATTCAAGGGCGAAAAAGTCACCGTAGGGATGGGGTTCAAGAGGGTGCATAACATTGGCTATAGTTCTGGATTTGGGCCGCAGGAGGAAAACCGCCGACCTGAAAAAACCGCTCAATTAACATTGCTATACTTTTCAGTAATGAACATTGCCTTTGCTCTTTCTTCTTCCGTCAGCGCGTCCAGCGGTGCTATCCCTGACAATCGCTTTATAATAGGCTTATCAACGGGGTCAATTTTTCGAAAGTGCGACAGCGAAGCCCAACAAGTTTCAATAACTTTGATCTTGTTGGCTGTCATGGCTTTGGTGA
>CAJCCF010000195.1 GCA_903960845.1 uncultured Verrucomicrobiota bacterium
GCGATGTCCTCGGCGGCGAACTGCGCAATCACTTGCTGGGCTTTGCCGGATTCCAGGAGGCTTTGCATCTGCGCGGCTTTCTTCACGGTATCCATGGGGATGCGCGCGGCGAGTTGGCCGGCGATGTCGTTCTTCCGCAGGCCGCGCGCGGCGGCGGCGGCTCGTTCGAGAGCGTGTGACTTTTGCAAATCGGTAATCTTGCCCTCGGCGGCGGCGGTGTAGGCGGCGAGGGCTTCTTCGCGTTTCCTGGTGCGGTCGAGATCGGCGGCGCTGCGCATGGCGTTGAGGAAATCGGCATCGGGTGCGGCCGATTCAAACTCATGCGATCTTCCGCCGAAAAAGTGCGCGAACTTCATCGCATCGTGGAAGTGTGCGGCACCCGTCGGCGAGAAGGCGGAATGTTCCGCACCATGGTCGCGGATGCGCTGGCGGCAGACGTTGATATGCCACGGCAGGCTGGAGGTGGGGTAGCGTCCGATGACCTGATGCAGCGGATCGTTTTCATCCTTGGTGACGGGGATGCGAATCTCGGCAGTCCAGTGATCCCCGGCGATCTGCGTGGCGACTTCCGCCTGCGAATCCCATGTGAACCACTCGTTCCGCCCGACGGAGCGATCCAGGTCGGCGACGGCGCCCGAGGGGCTGATGGCGATCTGGTAGTAGGAGCGCACGTCGGTCTCGATGAGAATTTCGACGGCATCGCCATACCACAGCGCGGCGTCGTCTTTTCTGGTGGCTGCGATGTTGAGCTTCTCGCCACGATGCTCGTCGCAGCGGATCGCGAAGTAGAGATCGTTGCCAATCCATGCGGTCTTCACGGTCGTGCCAAAGGTCGGCGCGCGGCCGGTCTGGATCTCGCGCAGGCTTCCAGTGGCGGAAACGGGACACTTCTCCCACGCGGCATCATCGAGCTTTCCATCGATCACGATCTTGCTCGGCGGCACGTTGACGAGGCGCAACTGCGGCACCGGGCCACGCTGTTTCCCGAGCTGCGCGCTCTTGCTGCGCAGGTCCTTCAAGTAATCGTCGATGAGAGCGATGCGTTTGCCATACACGCTGCCGGCAGCGGCTTTCGCTTGCGCGAGTGCGAACAACTCCAGCGCACGATCCACCTTGGTCTTTTCCTTCTCCATCTCCTGCCAGTTCGCCTCGCTGTATTCAAAGAAGGCCTGCATCTCGTGCTCTGCGGGTCCGTAGAACAGCCGGCAATATTCGCGGAACATCGCGTCCACGTCCGCGTCCTTACCACCCCAATACATGCGCGCGGTGAAATAGACCATGAAGTGGTTGTAGCCGATGCCGACCTTGTCGAAGTCCGGCTTCATGGTCAGCCAGATGTCCTCGCCCTGCGAGATGCCCTTGATGGCATTGATGCCAGCGCCGAGCGTGTGCGGCACAAACGATGGCAGATACCAGCCGCGATCGGTGAACGGGTAGTTCTCAAATATCATGACCGGGTTCTCCGTCTTCGCGACCCAGCCCTCTCGCAACTGGCGGAGTTCCTCCTGCTGCTCCGGCTTGTTATTGATCGGTCTCCGCCCGCCCACGATGATCACGTCCACATTTGCTTCGAGCCTGGCGAGCTTCTCCGGCGGCAGCGTGTAGGCACCGTATGCGCAGTTGGAGATCTTCCGCTCAGGATGCGTCTTGCGGACTTCCTTTGCCACGCGGTTCACAAACTCCCACACATAATCCGACAACACCCCGCGACTGCCGCGCTCCGGTGTATCCTTGCCCGCGCACCGCTCGCACTGACAGATGGCGCTGAAGCCATCGGGCGGCATGACGGACACCACTTGCGTTTGGTAGTGATCGAACTGCGCCCGGACATTGCGAACAGTCTCCTGGAAGAGCCCTTCGTTGGAATAGCACAACTGATTGAGACGCTGGCCGGGCTGGTTCTGCCGCTTGCCACCGTAAATCGCGAACCACTCAGGATGTGCGGCAAAGATTTCCTCACGGTGCGTCATGATGTGCAATCCGTGCGTGGTCTGATGACCGGATGGCTCGCGAATGCCGAGCCGCATGGCCCACATGGAGGTGTCGAGGCTGCCAGTGGCGTAGCGGAAATTGAATCGGCGCTGGGCGAAATCAGGGCGGACAGTTTCATCGATCTTCGGCCATGGAATGGTCTTCAGCGAAGGCACGACCTCGCCGAGTTCCCCCGGCAAATACCAGCGCACACCGAGCTTGTGCAGAAGGCCGCACACGGCATTGAACGAGCCACGTTCGTCATAGCTCCAGAGTCGCAATGGCTCCGGTTTGCCACCTGCGTTTTGCGCGCTGGGCATGCCGGTCTCGCCCGGCAGTGCGAGGATGTTCTTGTAGATCCGCTCAGGCGCGCCCCACTGCGCTCCAGTGATCTTGTCCCACTCTCGTTGCAGCTTTCCGCTCGTCACATCGCCATTGCTCTTCGCCCACGGCTCGATCGGCGTGAAGTCGGAATCATCGCCAATGAGCACCATCCAGTCGCCGCCAGTCGCGATGCGATACGCCCCGTATTTCAGACCGGTGGAACCGATGTTGAGCGCCTCGGTGTGAGATGACTTGCCGACGAAGATCTTTGCCACATCATTTCCACCCGGCTCGGTGACGATGGGTAATTTCGCCCCCGAGATCTTTTCAATGTAGACACGCAAATCCTGCGCCGCGAGTCGCACGGAGCGTTGTGGATTTTGTGCGACAATGATCTCCGCGTGCGGCTGGCCGTTCTTCACGATGAACGTATCGGCGGCGTGGAGCCAGCCCGGTGGAGCGGACAGCAAGGCGGCGAAGAGGGCGAAGGTGGGTTTCATGAGCCGCCTGTGAGTTAAGTTGGAAATGGGCTATCGCAGCCAATCGAGCGTGATGCGACGGATGCGCAGGCGGTTCAGCGCGCCGACTTTGCTGTCTCCGGCGCAGTAGCCGATCAGCATGGCGTCCCCAACAAAATGGATGGCGGTGTAGTGATAGATGCCATCGGGATCGTTCTCGATGAGTTTGCGTTGCGGCCAGGTTTTGCCGCCGTCGGCGGAGATGGCGGCGACGAAGGGATTGCGCTTCTTTGGTGGAAAGGGGAACATGCCGGAGTGGTCATTGTAAATGGCGAGCAGGTTGCTGCTGCCGGGCAGGCGCTTGATGCTGGCGGGACCGTTGGGTGATTTCATTTCCGTGGGCATGGGCGGGGTCCATGTTTTGCCTGCATCCGCAGAGTTGAATCCGTATTGCGCGCCCTGATCGGTGCGGCACCAGGAGAAGAGCGAACCGTCCGCAAGCTCAACAACGCCGGGCTCCTGCAGACCGCTGCCGCTGCGCACGGGCATGGCCCACCAGCTTGCGGACTCGGTCCAGGTCGTGCCTTCATCATCCGAGTAGATCCAGGTGGCAATGGCGCGGGCATCCCACGATTTGCTGGTGTGCGGATCGGTGCCGCGCGAGCGGTGAAAGGCCAGCGGGATGATGAGGCGCCCCTTGCTGGTCTGGATGACGCGGTCATTGTTCATCACAAAGTAACCCGGAGCCTGCTGCACCAGTCTGGGCTCTGTCCAGGTCAGGCCATCGTCGCCGGAGACACGCATGTGCGGCCGGCAGTCGATCCAGCTGTTCTTGATGCAATAAAACATGGCCAGCTTGCCGCTGGCGAGGCGCAGGAGCGACACGCTCATCACATTGTTGCCGCCCGTGTTTTCCACCACGGTGACGGGCGCGCTCCAGGTGCGGCCCTGATCATCGGAATGGATGCGCACGATGCGCGCCGGGCTTTCGTCAGCTGCTCCGCCGTAAAACTGCGAATAACAAAAGATGATTCTGCCTGAGGCCAGTGTGGCAAAGGAACCTTCCGAGTTGCGCGGATTTTCCTTTGTCGGCTCAAGGTTGAGCGTGATGAGGTTTTCAGCGCGGGCCGTGAGCGCCAGGCAGGCGAGGATGAGAAGGATGGATTTGAGGTGCATGCTTAAAGGCTTGGCTCACCAAGCGGTCCACCCGCCATCGACGGCGAGATTTTGACCGCTGATGTAGGTGGAGGCATCGCTGAGGAGAAAGGCGACTGAGCCGGCGATTTCATCCGCCTGACCGACACGGCCGAGCGGCACTTTTTTCGCGAGCCGTCCGATGAAATCAGGCTGGTCCTTTTGCAGTCCAGGATTTGGAAATGGCCCGGGGGAGATGCTGTTGCAGCGCAGGCCGCGAGGCCCGTAATGCACGGCAAGGTAGCGCGCCATCTGCTGAATGCCGGCCTTTCCCACACCGTATTCGACGGGGTTTGGATTCATGGGTTCAGCATAGATATCCGGGTCTGGAGAGACAGTGCCATACATGCTGGAGAACAGCACGATGCTGCCGCTCCCCTGCCCCGCCATGCGCTGACCAATGGCACGCGTCAGCGCAAACGTGGCCGTGAGGTTGCCGTGATTGACGCGGTCAAAATCCTCAACGCTGAGTTCGTCGAAACGCTTGGCCGTGGATGCATAGGTCATGATGACGATGCCATGCGGAATGCCGCGGGCCGCGATCTGGTCAGCCACAAAAGTTTCGGCAGCGGCGGTGTCATTGACATCAAGGGTAGCAGGCGTCACGGACGGACCAAGATTGGCCTCGGCAGCACGGGTGCCCTGATCGACACACAGCACTCGCGCACCGAGTGATGCCAGCGAACGAACCACCGATTGACCGAGATAGCCTGCCCCGCCAAACACCCAGATGTCGCGTGCATGCAGGGAAAAAAGGTCTGCGCTCATGTCACTTGCTGGAAAGAAGTTCGCTGACCCGGATGCGGAAACAGGCTGCGGTGCGGTGCTTCTTTTGATCTTCTCCACCGAGCAGATAGATGCGGTCGCCACACTTCACGAGACAGCTTGTTGCCGCGAAGGGTTGTGGTTTGGCGGGAAGGTATCGATCAGCCTTGATTTCGTAAATGTAGGCCTGCGTTAGAAAGCCCTGTTCATCGCTGCCATAACCACCGGCGAGATAGACATGATCGTCATCGAGCAATACGGCAACGGCTCCGCGTGAAGAGATGGGGTATGAGGCGAGCTTCTTCCATGCGGCCGATTTTGAATCATAGGCAAAGGCGGCATCCGAGTTGTGCACCTGCTTTTCGGCATCGAACCAGGCACCCGTGAAAGTAAGCCAACCGCCCGCCACGCTGGTCATCGCAGGCAGGCCGAGTCCGTGTGGAAGGCCCTTCAATGCGGCTCCGGCGGCAGCAGTGCCGGCAGCGAGATCGACCTGCACCAGATTCGTGGTCACTTTCGACCAGTCATCAGGATCCGCTGTGCCACCGAAAACTTGCAGCCTGCCTTGATCAACCACCGCAGCAGCAAAGGCCAGCGGTTGCGGCAGATCGGCGAGGTGCTTGAGCTTCATGTCTGCATCGAGCGCATAGACCTCCCGGCGGCCTAGTTTGCCATCGGCACCGCCAGCGATGTAAAGCCGTGCGCCATCGCTGGCAAAAGCGCCGTAGGCCAGCGGGTGCGGCAGTGACGGGCCATGGGTCCATTGAGCGGTGGCAGGATCAAACTGCCAGACCGTGTCGAGCCAGCGCTTGGTGCCATCACGCCAGTTCGTGCCACCGGTGACGATGATTTTTCCATTCACACAACCAGCGGCGAATCCGCCGGCAGGTTCAGGCAATGGCGGCAGTGATTCCCATTGGGCATGGGCGAGTGTGGTCATCAGGATGAGTGCGAGTGCTTTCATAGGCGTCCGATCTGTGTGGTGGTGAGTCCACCATCGATGACGATGATTTCCCCGGTGATGTAGCCCGCTGCGGGCGAGCAGAGAAAAGCTGCGGCCCCGGCGCAATCCTGCGGCTGACCGACACGTCCGAGCAGGATCTTCTTTTCGTAATGCTTGAGCACGTCATTCGCGCGCGGCTCCATCCATGTCTGGGTGAGCGGCGTGCGGATGAGACCGGGGGCGATGCCATTCACACGGATGCCGTGAGGAGCCAGGGAGACGGCCAATGATTTGGTCATCATCACCAGCCCGCCCTTGCTCGTGTCATAGGCCACACTGTCGGCTTCTGCCTGAAAGCCGTTGGTGGAGGAGACAATGACGATGCTGCCACCGCCGCCGAGGCTGACGCGCCGCCTAACAAAGGCTTGAACAAGAAAGAACGTGGCGCTGAGGTTCAGATTCATCGTGCGTCCCCACTCCTGTCCGGTCATCTCCAGAAACGGCGTGTCGAAAAAGCTCCCGGCATTGCAGATCAACGTGTCGAGAGCAGGCTCGGCGGTGAAGGCCTTTTCGATCAGATCGGCGGGAGCCTCAGGGAGCGCCAGATCACAGGCAAAGTAAGGAACCTCTGAAGGCTGATCATGCAGACCGTGGCAGACAATGCGCGCGCCGCATTCAGCAAGCCCCCGGGCGATGGCTTGACCAATGCCCTGGGATGAGCCGGTGACGAGCGCGGCGTGGCCCTCAAGAGAGAATGCTTTCATCGGCGAGTTTGAGGTAATGGAGAGTGTTGGTGGCGGCGATGCGCTGCACGACATCGGCCGGGCTGGCCTTGAGCGCGGCGACTTCACGCTCATAGGTGCTGATGAGTTTCACCACCTCGTGATTGATCTCCGCCGCGTAACTGTAAAACGGCGAGTCGCTGCCCCACATGAATTTGTGCGGATAGGCCGCGGCGAG
This sequence comes from uncultured Verrucomicrobiota bacterium, assembly GCA_903960845.1. GTDB lineage: Bacteria > Verrucomicrobiota > Verrucomicrobiia > Verrucomicrobiales > Verrucomicrobiaceae > Prosthecobacter. The sequence goes on from CAJCCF010000195.1 coordinate 6,616, forward strand.
ATCGGCGATGACCCGGGCCGGATCGCTGTAGTCAGTGTCAAAGCGCCGCGAGCGCGGTGCGATGTATGGCAGGTCACCGACCGCACCGACGCAGTGGATGCAGTGAGCCGAATTGTCGAACCATGCGTTAGGCAGAGCGTTCACGCGGTCGAGGCATTCCCTGTCGAAACGGCATGAGTGGGCGGCGCAGAAACGGATGTCCGGATTGGCCTCGGCAAGGTCGAGAATGTCATGCGCCTGCGCCCACAGATCACTTTCGGCGACACTGCTGTGGATGAGGAACGGCACGTCCCACTCGCGGGCCAGATCGAGAAAGACACGTCCCTCATGAGCCAGCCGCTTGATATCGGACTGGATGATCGTGCTCTGAATCTTGATGCCGTGGAAGCGATACTCCGCGCGCAGCTTCACGAGCTCCGCAGCCTGGGCATCCGTGTCGCGCATGGGATCCACCATGACAAAGGGCAGTGTCTTTTTTCCCTCTTCCGGAAACAGCCGCTGGCACTCCTCCAGCAGGCGCCGGTTCTCAAAAGCATACGGCACACTTTCCAGGCCATTGCCAAAGCCAATGTCACCTGCGCGGAATTTCGTCACATCCATCGCGGCATAACTCACGAAGGGAAAAACGATCCAGTGCGTGATGCCGAGAGGCCCGCCTTCCTGCTGCATTTGCACGAGCTGCTGCGCGTAAGGGAAGTCGCCGTGCAGATAGAAGAGAAGATCCGCGCCGATGTGGTTGTGACAATCAATGAGCATGGTGAAGAGGATAAACGGGACGGCGCATGTTGCGGTAGGGCAGTGACTTCAAGTTGCTGCTGCACGGGCCGGGTGTGTCCACCCAGAGCATGCGCGCAGCGATCGGGTCATAGGCGCGGCGATGCGCGACGGCGGCCTTCACACCCATGACGGAAAGATTCGACGGCTCAATGCCCTGACTGCGCCACTGGCCGAGATCAAAGGGTGGTGTCTTGATGCTGGTGAGCAGGATGGTGAGCCCGCCATGACGGACAACGGCACATGCTCCCATGTCGAACCGGTCTCCGCACATGCTGGCGAGGTGACTTTGTTTGTCCTCGAGTTCAAAGCGGCCGTCGCTGAGCGAAACGACCTCAACCTCCAACTCGACAGGCCCAGCGTCGAGCCGGCTGCCTTTGCCGCCAATGGAAAGTTTGACCCGGGCGCCGACACCGGCAGCACAAGCTTTGGCCACAGCCGCCGGATCGGCGATGCAAACGGCGCAGTTCGGAACCTGATACTCGATCAATGCCCGCAACAGGCCGGTGCCATCGCCCGGTGCACCGCCGCCGATGTTGTCCGAAGGCTCCACCAGCACCGTGAGTCCGGGAGGAGGCGCGGCAAATGGCGGAATCACTTCCGACAATGGCGGTTCGGTGACATTGCCCAGTTCCCTGAGCTCCCAGGCTTTGTGATTCAACTGCTGCAGGCAGTCCTGTTGAAGTGCCGCATCGGTGCCGCTGATCACAAAGCTGACACCGGTCATCTCCGTGTCGGCAAAAGAAAAACCAGCCACGACACTCACCGACCAGATGCCGGGAAGTGTCTCCATCTCACGCGCCATGGACTCCAGCGTTTTCATCGGATCACCGGCCGTGCCGGTGCCTGTCGGCGGCCAGATGATGTCGGAGGTCAGACCCGCCTGCACTGGACGCACACCGGTGGTTAGGCAGCGCTGCAGCAATCGCGCCGCAATGCAGGCCGCTTCGCGGGCATCCGTGTGCGGATTTTCGCGATAAGCGACGAGACAATCCGAATGTTTCACCATCTCCGGCGTGAAGTTGGCATGCAGATCGAAGACGCCAAACACGGGCAGTGTTTCCGCGCCCGGCAACTGCCTGATCCGGGCCAGCAGATGACCCTCCACATCCTGAATGGACTGCGCCGCCATGGCTCCGTGCAGGACGAGGTAAATGGCGTCAATGCCAGCCGACAGGTGAGGCTGCGCGCCCTCGATCAAATCACTCCAGAAGGCCGTGATCACCGAGTCCTCAATCATCGCGCCGGGCTGGGCGCGGTAATCCACGACGGGCAGAACCTCCCAGTCAAACTCACGCGCGCAGGCCAGGACTCCGCCAAGGGGCGAGCTGTCGCCCTCAAAGCGGCGCATGTCATCGCCACGCAGGATGGTGAAGTCGGCGAGCCCCGTGGTGCCATCGAGAAACGTGTGCGTCTCGTGGAACAGGCCGGCAATGAGAACGCGTTTTTTCATCATGATTGGCTAGGCGGATTTCCATTCGGCAGCGTGCAGGGCAAAGGCGGGAGCGGCTTTTTCAAGCGCCTCGAGGATGTCCGCCTCACGGTGCGCGAGACTGATGAACCACAAGCCGCGCTCGATGGCGCGGACGCCCTGCTCGAGCAGGCAGCGGCGCAGATGCGCCCAGCGCGGGGCATCCTGGCGCCTCACATAGTCGCGATATTCCGTGACCGGGCCTTCGGTGGCGCCGGGCTTGAGCATGACGGCGTGAAAAGCGGCCCCGGGGCCCTGCGGACGCAGAGGGATGTTGTGCTGATCAGCGAGTGCACGCAGGCCTGTCATCAATTGCCGGCCAAGCGTGTTGGCGGTTACCGGATGGCTTGCACCGAGCGAGATGACGTGATCAAGGCACCACTTGCTGGCAGCCAGGCAGAGCGGGTTGCCATTGAGCGTGCCGGCATGGACGACCGTGCCATCAATGATTTTTTGCATGGCCGATTTTTTTCCCACCAGGGCGGCGAACGGCACGCCGCCGCCAATGGCTTTGCCTAGAATCGTCAGATCCGGCACGAAGCCGAGCGCCTCCTGCGCACCGCCGGGAGCAAAACGAAAACCCGTGATCGTTTCATCGGCAATCATCAGCATGCCTTCGCGATCGCAGAGTTCACGGATCGTCTCAATCATGCCGGCCGCGGGCTCCATGCAGCAGGTGTTGCACATGACAGGCTCAAAGATGATCGCGGCGATTTGACCGCTGTGCCTGGCCACCTGACGGCGCAGATGATCCGGGTCATTCCAGCGGGCGACGACAAAAGTATCGAGCACTTCGGGGATCACTCCCTGACTGGGATGCAGGTGCGTCGGGTTCTCATCATCACCCCACTTGTCCGGAGGCGGGGCAAAGCCGACGAGCCCCTCGTCAGCCCAGCCGTGATAGGCGCCTTCAAATTTCAAAATGAGAGGCTTGCCCGTGTGGGCGCGTGCCAGACGCAGCGCGGAAAGCACCACCTCCGTGGCGGAGTTGTTGAAGCGCACAAGCTCGGCGCCGGGCATGAGTTTTTGCAGGCGCTCAGCCACCTCGATCTCCAGCTCGCACTGCGCGGCCCAATGGGTGCCAAGCTTTGCCTGCGCGCCGATGGCCTCAGCCATGCCGGCAGGAGCGTGACCATAGAGCAGAGCTCCCTGGCCGATCTGAAAATCAATGTATTCATTGCCATCCACATCCCACACACGCGAGCCGTCGCCACGCTGGAAATAAAGAGGCACGGGCTGCTCCATTTTACGAATGCCGCTGTTCACGCCGGCGGCGATGCTCAGTGTGGCGCGTTCAAACAAGCGGCGGGAATTGGCGTAGCGGTCGGTCATAGGGGAAAGGTTAACGGAGGAGGCAGGCATTTTATTTTGATTGACCCACTCTGAGAGACGAGTGCTAAGTGCTGGTCACGCCACGGCACCAGATGAACACAGAGCCCACCAGCACACCCACACTGCCCAAACGCTTATCCCTGGTGGCTCAAAGTGTGAACAGCCTGCGTGAAGGGATCGCCAGCGGTCACTGGCGGCAGCATCTGCCGGGCGAGCGTGAACTGTGCGAGGAACTTCAGATCAGCCGCCGCACGCTGCGCGCGGCTTTGGATGAGTTGCAGAGACAGGGACTGCTGGAAGTGAGCGGTCGCCAGCGCCGGCGCATCCTCAGTCAGCGTGCCGCACCGCAGAAGACAGCAACGGCGGCGAAGATCATCGGAGTGCTCACGCCTGTCTCGTTTCTCGCCATGCCATCACCGATCTCGTATGTGATGGACACGCTGCGCAACCGCCTGACCGCGGCAGGGTACGAAGTTCAGTTCCATATCCATGCGGCCTGCTACACCAGCACACCGGCACGCGCGCTGACCAGGTTTTTCACCGATCATCCCGCCACCGCATGGCTCGTGCTGAGTGCCCAGGTGCCGATGCAACGCTGGCTGGACGGCCAAAGCCTGCCTTGTCTCATCCTGGGTTCATCGGCGCTCGGCATCACGCTGCCATCGGTTGACACCGACTTTCATGCCGCCTGTCATCATGCAGGCAGCCTGCTGTGGAGAAAAGGCCACCGCCGCATCGCCCTGCTGCTGCCCAAAGGCATGTATGGCGGTGACATCGCGAGTGAGGAGGGACTGCGCGAAGCTCTGCAAGCCATGCCCGGAACGCATCTCCGCGTGCTGCGTCATGACACCTCCACCACCAGCCTTTGCGCCCTGGTGGATGAAACCCTGCGCGCCGCCAATCCTCCGACCGCCTACATCGTGGCCAGGGCTGCGCATGTGCTCACCGTGATGATGCATCTCATGCGCCGCGGCAAACGCATCCCGCAGGACATCGCGGTTCTGTCCAGGGACAATGATCCAATTCTTGAGGCCACCAGTCCGTCCGTGGCACGTTACGGCATTCAGCCCAAGCAACTCGCCAACCGCATCGCCTCAGCCCTGCGCCAGCTTGCGGACACCGGCACGCTGGAAAGTCACAACATCCGTTTGATGCCCGAGTATCAGACCGGGGACTCCATTTGAAATCCGGATTTTTGATCTCGTGATCATGCCCGCATCACTCCGGCATCCAAGCTTCCATCGCCAGACTTGCCGCGCCCAAGGCACCGGCATCATCACCAAGTTTCGACGGGATGAGCACGGGCAATCTGCCCTGAAGTGATGGCGCGACCCGGGGAATCGCGGCGCAGACATCCCGGCAGAAGCGCTCGCCAAGCGCGGTGAGAGGACCATGCAAAAAGCAGGTGGTCGTGTCTAACAACAATTGCACCATGGCCAGAACCTGCGCGTAATCCCGCACCACCTCCTTCCAGGCCTTGCTGCCCGGGTCCGCGCAGGCGGCCAGAGCAGCGCGCAGATCCGCCGGCAGGCGTGCGCGCGAGCTCGCTCCCTTCAGCCTTCTCCACACCGCCGGAGATGAAAGCTGATCATGCATATGGGCGCCGCTGCCACGGTCCGGCCAGGGCCAGAGACCCACCTCACCTGCCGCATGATGCACACCGCCAATGATGCTGCCGCCAATCACCATGGCGATGCCAAAACCGCTGCGCGGCCCGAGAATCAAATAGTCTGAGAGCTGCTGCGCTCCGCCAAACCAGCGCTCCGCCAGTGCGATGGCGCGCAGGTTGTTTTCCAGCGTCACCGGCACCTTGAAACGCCGGTGCAATTGGGCGGCGACCGGGACCTCCTTCCAGTCAGGCAGGAACGCATAATACACCCCCACACCGCGCTGCGGATCCACCACGCCGGGCGCGCCAAGACCAATGCCAAGCAACGGCCCCGGGGCTCCACGCGTCAAAGTCACGATCAGGTTTTTGATCTCCGACATCACCTGTTTCGTGTCGGCACCCGCGGACAAAGGCCGCTGCCCCGACCCGGTCATCTGACCGGAAAAATCCACCCGCACTCCCTGCACACGCTCCGCATTGAACTCAATGCCAGCAAACCAACCCGCCTCGGCGACAGTTCCCAGCGACCGTTTCGGACGCCCCATGGTTCCCTGCTCCAGGCCGGACTCACGCAGGTAACCCGACTCGATCAACTGGTCGGCGTAGAAGCCCGCCGTGGTCGGAGAAAGCCGCATCACATCCGCCAGGGTTCGCCGCGAGGTCGCCCGCCGGCTGCGCACATTCAGGATGGCCTGGGCCAGGTTCTGGCGCTGGTCTTCGGGGTTTCTCATGGTTTTGCAGCTTGTCTCTTCCGGTCATTTCAAATCCACACCCGCACCGGATCGCTGTCAGCCCGCAGCATCAGACACGGCGTGTAAAATAAGCGTTGCTTCGTTATTCCAGTATTGCAATAACAAACGCAAGCCTCACGTTTTCACGGAATCTTTCCGGCTGAACGACACCATGAATCCACCCGCCATTCGCACCCCTGACCGCAAGGCTGAAATCGCCTGGTTCTCCGCCATCTGTGGAGACGACTATGAATTCCTCGGCGTGCCCGATGGATCGCTGCGCTCAAGTTATGAGCACTGCGGAGATATTGTCCGCAAGGCGGATGCCCTGGGCTATCAAAACATCCTGCTGCCCTCAGGCTGGATCGCCGGGCAGGATGCCCTCGCCTTTGCATCCGCCATGGCTCCGCAGACGAGGCAGATCAACCAACTCGTCGCACTGCGCATGGGAGAGGTCTGGCCGCCGATGCTGGCGCGTGCCATCGCCACCGTGGATCACATCGCCAAAGGCCGGCTGTGCATCAACATCATCTCCTCCGACATGCCCGGCTGCAGGGAAAGCAACGAGATCCGCTACGAGCGCGCCAGCGAGATCATCCAGATCCTGCAGGGACTCTGGAGGACCGACGGCCCCTACGAATGGAAGGATAAATTTTACAACATCAGCCTGCCTAACACCGAAGCCGCCAAGACCTACCAGCAAAACGGCGGCCCGCTGATGTACTTCGGCGGCATTTCACCCGCCGCGCAGGATTTGTGCGCGAAGCATTGTGACGTCTTTCTCATGTGGCCGGAGACGGAGGACCGCATCGCAGAGACCATGCGCAGCATGTCGGAAAAGGCGGCGGGTTACGGCCGCAAAATCGATTTCGGTTTCCGGGCCCATGTCATCGTGCGCGAGACGGAAGCGGAAGCACGCGCCGCCGCCGACCATTTGATTTCCAGACTGGACGCCGCCAAGGGCCAGGAGATCAAGGATCGCTCCATGGACAGCAGGAGCGCGGGTGTGCTGCGTCAGGATGAACTGCGCGCGCAGAGCAGGGATTTGTTCATCGAAGACCATCTCTGGAGCGGCATCGGTCTCGCACGCAGCGGTTGTGGCAGCGCCATCGTCGGTGATCCCGATCAGGTGCTCGCAAAGCTCAATCGCTACATGGACATGGGCATGCGCGCTTTCATTCTCAGCGGTTACCCGCATCTGGAAGAATGCGATCTGTTTGCCAAACACGTTCTGCCCAAACTGCCTTCCTGCCGTCTGAACGAGGCCCAGGGCCGCCTGGTAAAAGACCCCGTCACGCCACTGACCACCGCCGAGCGCAAGTAACCGTCCACACTCATCTCACCCAACATGTCACAACCCATTCGTTTCGCTCTCGCAGGTTTTGGTGCCTGGGGAAAACACCACGCCAAATCCATCTTCGACAATCCAGACGCCCGGCTTGTCGCCATCTCGGCCCCCTCCGAAGCATCCCGAGCCGAGGCCGCCCAGCTTTACCCGCAGGCGCAAATTTTCGCCGACAGCCTGGACATGATCGCTCAGGCCAGCTTCGACATCATCGACATCGTCACTCCGAGCCACACCCACCGCGAGATCGCCATCGCCGCGATGAAACACGGCAGGCATGTCCTGCTTGAAAAGCCCATGGCCACGAACGTGGAAGACTGCAAAGCCATCGCGGCCACCGCTGCCGAGTGCGGCGTGCAACTCGCTCTCGGCCATGAACTCCGCTTGTCCTCGCAATGGGGTGAAATCAAAAAAGTCATTCAATCCGGCACCATCGGTGAGGCTCAATACGTGCTCGTTGAACTGCTGCGCAAACCCTATCGCCAGGGCGCGGATGGCTGGCGCTATGATCAGAACCGCGTCGGCAGCTGGGTGCTTGAGGAGCCGATTCATTTCTTCGATCTTGCCCGCTGGTATCTCGAAGCCAGCGGTGATCCCGTCGAGCTTTACGCCTACGGCAACTCGCGCGATCCATCGCGGCCTGAGTTGTTCGACAACTTCAGCGCCATGTTCAAATACCCGAACGGAAGCTACGCGGTCGTCTCCCAGACACTCGCCGCGTTTGAGCATCACCAAACGGTGAAGATCAGCGGCACCAAAGGAGCGATCTGGGCAGGCTGGAGCGGCGCGCTGGACCGCACCACCGAGCCAAGCTTCTTCCTCAAGGTGTTCGATGGCGAAACGCTTGTGGATCAGCCCATGGCGAAGACGAGTGGTGAAGTCTTTGAACTGCGCGAGGAGATCGCCCACTGCATCCGCATGGTGCGCGGCGAGAGCCACTCCCTGGCCTCCGGACTTGATGGGCTCTGGTCCGCCGGGCTCTGCCTTGTCGCGGAGGAATCCATCCGTCAGAACAAACCGCTGCCTGTGGCCGATTTGCTCAAGTTCTAATCAATACCCCGTCATCATGATCACGCGCCGCCACTTCCTCCAAAACTCCACCGGCGCTGCCGCCGCGCTGCTGCCGGCATTCATGTCCGCAGCCGGAACCGCCCGGCCGGGCAAGCGTCCTGCACCCTCCGGCCGTGTGACTCTGGCCCTGATTGGCGCGGGCAGCCAGGGCACGACAGACATGAGAAACTTCCTGCAGGATGAGCGCGTGCAGGTGGTGGCCACCTGTGATGTGGAAAAGGAAAGCGACCGGTATAACAAGGCATTCAAGGGTGCTTTCTTTGGTCGTGAACCCGCACGCCGCATCGTCAACAACCACTATGGAGATCAGGCTTCCAAAAGCGGCGGAGGCAATTTCTGCGAGGCGTATGAGGACTTCCGCGATGTGCTAGCGCGGAAGGACATCGACGCCGTTCTCATTGCCACACCGGATCATTGGCACGTGCCCATCAGCGTTCTGGCCGCCCGCGCCGGCAAGCACATCTATTGCGAAAAGCCCGTGTCACTCAGCGTGGCCGAGGGTCGCTTCCTCTGCACTGAAATCGAACGCGCCGGAGTCCGGTTCCAAACAGGTTCACAGCAGCGCAGTGACATCCACTTCCGGATGGCCTGTGAGTTTGTGCGCAATGGCAGACTTGGAAAAATCAAACGCATCACGGTGGGTTTGGCCAGCCACAACCGGAACAACAACGGCTGCGCGGATCAGACGGCACCAACCCCCGTGCCCGCAGGGCTCAACTACGATCTCTGGCTCGGCCCATGCGCCGCTGATCTGCCCTTTTGCCCGGCGCGCCTGCACAGCAACTGGCGCTGGCTCTGGGCTCATGGCGGCGGCAATGTCACCGACTTCGGCGCGCATCACCTCGACATCGTGCAATGGGCGCTCGGCATGGATGAAGGCGGGCCCGTCGAGATTTTCAATCCCATGCCACAATGGCCAGCTCCAGGTTCCTTTTATCAAACGCCGGAATTGTTCTCCTTCCAGTTCCGCTATGCCAGCGGCACCGAGGTCACCGTCACCGATGGCGATGCCAATCCGTCCGGCGTGCACTTTGAAGGGGAGAACGGGACCACGCTGTTTGTGAAGCGCGGTTCCATTAAGACCAATCCCGCCGATCTCCTGCGTCAGACCATCAAGCCTGAGGAAGTGCATCTCTACGAAAGCAAGTCTCACAGCCGCAACCTCATCGATTGCATCCTTGAGAAAAAGCAGACCATCTGCCCGCCTGAGATCGGCCACCGCAGCGCCACCATTGCCCATTTGGGCAACATCGCCCTGAAGCTTGGCCGCGGATTCAAATGGAATCCGGAAACCGAGAAGATCGACGGAAATGACGAGGCCACGGCGATGCTCACACGCCCCATGCGCGCACCGTGGAACCTGATGTGATGCCGTGAAGGCCTAACATTCTTTATTCATCATGATCACCTGCCGCAGTTTCATTCGAACCACGACTTCCGCCGCAGCCGTGTCCGCCATCAGGCTGGTCGCGCCGGTCGATTCGTTCGCCGGCAAGGCGCAGGCCGCTCTGGACATCCTCAGGCAAAAGCATGAGGGCCAGGTCGAGGTTCCACCGGATCAGGTGTTCACCACGAATCTCAAGACGGGCAAATGGCCTGCAAGCCATCGCAACATCTCAAACCAGCTGACGCCCCAATGAAAAGTCTCACCGTTCTTCTATCATTTCTCATCCTGCTGGGATCATCCGCCGCGGAGAAGCCTAACGTTATTTTCATCCTCACTGATGATCAGGGCTGGAACGATGCCCACTTCGCGGGGCATCCGTATGTGAAGACGCCAAACCTTGACCGCTTCGCGAGCCAGGGCACATGGTTCCGGCAGTTCTATGTGGCTGCCACGGTGTGTTCACCGAGCCGCACGGCATTCATGACCGCCCACTCGCCTGCGCGGCATCTGGTGCATGGACATTTTGCTGATCACAGCATGAACGCGGGGCGTTCGATGCCCGACTGGCTTGATCCGAAAGCAACAACGCTGCCGGCGCTGTTGAAAACGGCAGGCTACGCGACCGTGCATTTTGGCAAGTGGCATCTCGGCAGTGGAACCGGTGCACCACCGCCGGAGTCATACGGATTTGATGTTTCAAAGACGGTGAATTCGAACGGCCCGCAGCTGGGCGACGAGGCAAAGGATCCTTACTTCCGGGCGAAATCCACCGCGCTGATCGTGGACGAAACAATCCAGTTCATCAAAGCGCATCAAGGCGGTCCCTTTTACGCGAATGTCTGGACGCTGCTGCCGCACGCTCCGCTGAAACCGACACCCGATCAGCTGAAGGAATACGAGTCGCTGGCACCCAGGGCGGACGATCCCGCCTTCGGTCCGTGGATGCGCAAGTATCTCGCGAATGCCAAAGACTTGAAGAGCCAGATGCAGGTCTTCTGCGCATCACTCACCGATCTCGACACGCAACTTGGCCGCCTCTTCACAGCGCTCGAGGAACTGAAAGTCGCCGACAACACCCTCATCTTTTTCTCCAGTGACAACGGTCCTGAAGATTACCGCGTCAGCAATGCAGCGAACGCGGGTGTGGGCAACGCAGGGGTTCTTCGTGCGCGCAAACGCAGCATGTACGAAGGCGGTATCCGCACCTTTGGCCTGCTGCGCTGGCCGGGTCATGTGGCAGCAGGGCGCGTGGATGAGACCAGCGTGATGGGCGGGGTGGATTTCCTGCCGACGGTCTGCAAGATCGCCGGTATCAACCTTCCGGCAGACCTGCATCCTGATGGAGAAGACATGAGCGATATTTGGCTTGGCCAATCCCGGCCGCGCACCAAGCCGCTGCATTGGGAATGGCTCTTCAATGTGCAAGGCGAGGATTACACACCTCCGATGCTCGCGGTCCGCGATGGGGACTGGAAACTCCTCGTCAATCATGATGGCAGCAAGGCTCAACTCTTCGACATTCCAAAAGACACCGGCGAGGAGCACGACATCGCCGCAGCGCACCCGGACATGGTGCAATCGCTCACCGCCAAAGCGCTCTCGTGGCAGAAGTCGCTGCCGCCAAGCAGCGCGCGTGATCAAGTCATCGCGACAGGCAAACCGCAGGACAAGCGGGCCAAGGCCGTCAAACCCAATGCCGCGAAACCGGGCATCGACCGCGCCGCAATCTTCAAGCAGAAGGACAGCAATCACGACAGCAAGCTCACGCTCGACGAGTATCTCGACAGGTTTCCCGATCAGGCCGAGGGGCGGCGGCGCTTCCCGACCTTCGACACGAATCACGATGGCAGCCTGAGTGAAAGTGAATTCATTCGCGCAGGGAAACCATGAGCCTGACGCTCCCGCTCCAGTTTTAAAAAGGCAACAGTTCAAGCCCATGACAAACACACCCGAAAAATGGTATCACGGCGTTACCCGTTATCAGTGGCTCATCCTGGTTGTTGCCTCTCTCGGCTGGATCTTTGACGCCTTTGAAGGGCAGCTCTACAACATCACGCGGGCGGACATGCTGCCAGATCTCCTGCATGTGTCGGCGACCGACCCTCTGGTGAAAATCTGGGGCGAGCGCTTCCTCGGCATTTTCCTCCTCGGCGGCACCCTGGGCGGCTGGCTGTTCAGTTCACTGGCTGACAAATGGGGGCGCAATCCCGTCATGGCGCTGACGATTTTATTTTACTCGATCTTCTCCGGCCTAACTGCTTTTGCCGATGAAATCTGGCATGTCGGAGCGCTGCGCTTTCTCGTGGCGATGGGTGTGGGCGGTGAATGGGCTGTCGGGGCGGCACTAGTTGCCGAGGTGTTTCCGAAGCACGCGCGTGAACGCGCCGGCGGCATTTTCCACGCCACCAGCGTCGCAGGACTCTGGCTCGCCGCAGCGGCAAGCCTCTTCGTCGGCGCAAACTGGCGCAGCGCCTATTTGGTCGGGGTCGTTCCAGCACTGCTCGTGCTCTGGGTGCGCGTCAGCGTGAAGGAGCCGGATGCATGGAAAGAAGCGAAGCAAAACAAAGCCGCGCGAATGGGCAGCTTTTCCGAACTTCTCGGAACTCCGATGTGGCGCAACAGGGCGATCTTTGGCGCACTGCTGGCGATGGTGGGTCTTGCCACCTTCTGGGGTGTCGTGATCGCCGGTCAGGATCTCGCCGCCGACTTCCTCAAGCGCGCCGGCGATCCTGACTGGGCCAGCAAATCAAAGATCGCGTTTGGATTCATCCAAACCGCCGGTGCCGGGGTCGGGATGCTGTCCTTTGGCCCGCTGAGCGCGCGCTGGGGCTGCAAGCGCACCTTTGTCGTCATGCACCTCGCCGCGCTGCTGCTCACGCCGCTGCTGTGCTGGCTCCCGTCGCTGTTTGGCAGTTATGCCTTGTTGCTGGTGCTGCTGCCGGTGTTCGCGTTTTTTGCGCAGGGCATCCATGCGGGTTACGCCGCCTATTTTCCGGCACTCTTTCCAACCCATCTGCGCGCCACCGGCGCGGGTTTCTGCTTCAACACCGGCCGCATCCTCGCCGCGCCGGTGCTCATCTGGCTGTCCGCCTGGATGAAATCCGCGCTTGATCTGCGCCTCGCCATCACCTGCCTCGGTGTCATGTTTCTCCTCGGCGTCATCTTCATCGCCTTCCTGCCCGAGACCAAGGACCAGCCGCTGCCGGAATAAAGCACGGGCTGATGAGGGCGGGATTCACACCGCCTGATTGCCCTCCACAGATTTGGTTATTCAGTTCTGCTTCACCGGCGCGTCCAACGTCATGTAGGTGCGCCCCTTGACGTCTCCGCTGGTTTGATTGAGCGACTCGACCATCATCTCCTTGAGTGCGGTGGCCCCGTCCACCTTTTGCATTTTCCGCACTTCA
>CAJCCF010000196.1 GCA_903960845.1 uncultured Verrucomicrobiota bacterium
ACCGTGATTTCCAGGCCTTCGGGCACTTTGAACATGCTCGTGTCCAGATGCGCTGGCGTCACCTTTGCCGCATCGAAGGCCGGTGCCTGCAGGTCGGGTGCAAAGGCAGGCTTGCCGGCTTCAAAGACCTTCTGCTTCGCTGGCTTGTCCGGCCTGGCTGCCGGCAGGGAGGGGATTAAACCGGCGAGGAGGACAAGGACAGTGAAGGTTCGCAGCATGAGGGAAGGGGATGAAGAGCCGGTATGAACGGGCAAGCCGATTGTCGTCTTGCCGAAAGATGAATTCGAATAAACCACCCCGCGCTGTCTCATGCATGAGCCTCGCGATCCGCGTCCGGGTGGACCAAGCCGGAGGTGTTTTCCGCCAGGCTCAGTAATTGAGCGCCTGTTTCAGATCCTGTGGCAGCTCTTGTGGCGGCACTTTTTGAACCCCTGATGGCAGGGCGACCGTGACGCCTGTGTCATCGGCTTTCATGATGCGGACCTGGCCGAGGTCGCGTCCGCTGTTGAGCTTGAGCGGGATCGTTTTGCCTGCAAAGGTCTGGCGAATCGCGGCGAGCGTTTGCTGGCGCTCACGTGCCACGGCATCCTTGGCATCGCGCAGAGTCTTCAATTGATTGCGCAGTTGAGTGAGCTCAGCCTGCTTCTCTGCGGCCTTTTTCCTGATCGCCATGACACCGTTCAGCGACTGAAACCCGACACGCTTGATTGCCGCCTCCTTTTCATGGATCTCCGTCTGCTTCTGCGTGGCGGTCAGCGATTCCTCCACCTCCTGTTTTTGATGATACAGGTACCAGCCGGCGAATCCGCCCGCGAAGACAAGGAGTGCGAGAAAGTTTTTCATGGGTCGGGGCGTGGTGGAGAGTTAGTGCGGAGTTTTGGCGCGGAGTGTTTGCAGGTCGGCTTTCGCCGCCTCCAAGGCCTTCTGCGTTTCCTGGATGGCAGCCTGAGTTTGTGCGATTTCAGTTTCCAGCGCGACCACTCCGGTTGCCAGTTGGACTGTGTGCTGCTTCAGGCCCTGCTCGGTCGCCGTGCCGGCCGGGAGCTGGCTGCGGACACTTGCCATCTGGGTCTCCATCTGCGCCAGCTCAGCCTGGAGTGCGGTGATCCTGACCGTCGCTTCCTTGAGCTGCTTTTGCATCTGCTGCGTTTCCTTGCACGAACTGAGTGCCAGACACAGAGAAAGGAGCAGGCACAGCGTGAAAGACGGGAGCGTTTTCATGGATTTGGTGAATTAATGGCGAGCCTATCAAGTCGCTCTCCGGGTGTCAACGCTGCCGCCACGCGCCAGTAACGGCTTGCAGACATGAAAACAAGTTGCCGACCCCTGCCGGATTCGTAACTGTCAGGGCTCCCCCGAATCAAACATGGAAATCTTAGGCGAAGGTCATCAACGAACACTCCCGCTCGACCGTAATCGGGAGCTTCTCAAGACTGCCTCCGAGGAGATCTACAAAACGGTGGGTGATATTCACCTGCCCGTTTACATCTGGGAGCCGGACCCGGACAAAGCGCCGTCTTATCCAAAGTCGGTGGCCGCCTTCTTTTTCAGCAGCGGTTGGGACAATGGGCAGGTGGCACAGTTTGCACCACACTGTGTTTATCTCGCCTCACGCGGCATGAAGACGATGGCCTTTGACTACCGTGTGGCGAATCGTCATAAAGGCGGTCCGCTGGAGGCCATGGCCGATGCCAAATCAGCCATCCGCTGGATTCGCATGAACGCGGGAGATCTGGGCATCAATCCAGGCAAAATCGTCGGCATCGGTGGCAGTGGCGGCGCACATGCCCTGACCGCCGCCGCCATGCTGCAGGGCTTTGATGATCCGAACACCGCCAGTGACATCAGTCCGGCACCCAATGCGCTGGTGCTTTTCAATCCAGTGCTGGACACTTCCAAAAATGGTTTCGGGCTCGACCGCTTCCCGGATGCCGCATCAGCCAAAGAAGCCAACCTCATCCGCGCCATCAACAAGGGACTGCCGCCGACGCTGATCCTGCATGGCACGGCTGACCGTGTGGTGCCGTTTGGTGGTTCATACGAGTTTGCCCGCAAGTCCGCAAAGAAGAAGAACTTCTGCCGGCTCATCGACTACGACGGACAGGGCCACGGCTTCTTTAATTTCAATCTCTCCTTTGACATGTATGAAGCCACCCTGATGGCCGTGGACGAGTTCCTGATCGATCTCGGCTTCATCGAGCCCGATCCCGAAGCCGGGCTGGGCAGGGCGGTTTGAGTGGCGGATCCGATGACGGGCATTTGGGGGAAATGCAAAGAACCAAGATTTTCTCGACAGTTTCGTCTCCCGCTACGTTCTTAGCTTTCCCATGAAGTACCTGTTCAGCGCCGCTCTCTGCTTTCTCTCCCTCAATCTTTCCCACGCTCAATGGCCCCAGGATGCCAGCGATTTGAAGGCCGACCCCAAGGCCCGCTTCGGAACGCTGGAGAATGGCTTGAAGTACCTCATCCTGCCGAACGCGGAGCCTCCCGGTCGTGCGAGCATCCGCATCTACATGGATGTGGGCTCACTGATGGAAGAGGATGACCAGCAGGGCATGGCGCATTACCTGGAGCACATGGCTTTCAACGGCAGCCGGCACTTCCCGGGCGGTGAGATGGTGGAATACTTCCAGCGTCTCGGCATGGGTTTCGGAGCGGACACGAATGCGCACACCTCCTTCAAGGAAACAGTGTACATGCTTGAACTGCCAAAAGTGGATTCGAAGCTGATCTCCGAAGGCATGCAGCTCTTCCGCGATTACCTCGATGGCATGGCGCTCGGTGAAAAGGAGATCGACAAAGAGCGCGGCATCATCCTCAGCGAGAAACTGAGCCGCGACTCCATCGAGTACCGCACGATGCTGGAGGGCTACAAGTTTGCCATGCCCGACTCGCTGCTGCCGAAGCGCCTGCCCATTGGCACGGAGCAAACCATCAAGACGATGAAGCGCCCGCGCTTCGCTGAGTTTTACAAGAAATGGTACACCACGAAGCGCGCCACGATCGTCGCGGTGGGTGACTTCAAGGATGTCGCCTCCGTGAAAGCGGAAATCGAAAAAAACTTCGCTGATGCCAAAGCTCCCGCAGCCGACACTCCGGATCCAAGTTTTGGCAAAATCACCACGGGCCGTGGCATCATCGCCAAGCTCCACACGGAGACGGAAGCCAAAGCGGTGGACATCAGCATCGAGATGCTGCGCCCTGCCAAAAACAAGCCGGACACAGCCGCGAACCGCCGTGAGAAAATGGTGCGGGATCTTGCCGACGCGATGCTGAACATGCGTCTCTCCGAACTGGCCAAGGCTGAAAAGGCACCCATCCTCAGCAGCGAGTCCTATTGCTATGAGTATCTCGAGTTTGTGGAAGTCACCGGCATCATGGCCCAGTGCCCGCCGGATCAGTGGGAGCGCGCATTGACGCTGCTGGAAACCGAAGTGCGCCGCGCGGTGCAGCATGGTTTCACTGACGCCGAGTTTGAAGAAGCCAAAGCCACGCTGCTCAAATCCGTCGAGCTGCGTGCCGCCCAGGCAGACACCCGCAAGTCACGCGATCTCGCCAGCGGGCTGGTCAGCGTGCTTGCTGCGCATAAAGTGATCACGCATCCGAGTGCGGATCTCGTGCGTGTCAAAGCCGCACTGGCGGGCTTGAAAAAGGAAGAGTGCCACACGGCCTTTGTCGGAACCTGGAAGGGCGAGGACATTCAGATTTTTGTCGGCGGCAATCTGAAGCTCGAAGGTGATGCATCGGCCAAAATCATCGCCAAATACCGTGACAGCCAGAAGCAGCCGGTCGCCGCACCCGCGAAGAAAGAGACGGCCGCCTTTGCCTACACCGGCTTTGGCCCGGCAGGCAGGATCACCGCTCACACGGGAGTGCAGGAGCTGGAGATCACCCAGGCCGTGTTTGCCAACCACGTGCACCTGAACATCAAGCCAACACCCTTTGAAAAAGGCACCGTGCGTGTCGCCATCAATTTTGGCGGCGGCAAGCTGACGGCTCCGCTGGACAAGCCGGGCCTCATCCCTTTTGCCCAGAGCACCTTCATTCTCGGCGGCCTGAAGGCGCACAGTGCTGATGAACTGCGCCAGTTGTTTGCCGGCAAGACGGTGGGCATGGATTTTGTCGTCGGTGACGAAGCCTTCATGCTGAGCGGCCGCACCACGCCGGCTGATCTCGAGGCGCAGTTGCAGCTGCTCACCGCTTTTCTCACCGCGCCGGGATACCGCGAAGAATCCGAGCGCCAGTTCCGCAAAAACCTTGACCCGATGTATGTCGAGCTTGCGCACACCGCCGAGGGCATCATGGCGGACAAGGTGGTCGCCTTCATGCACAGCGATGATTCACGCTTTGGTTTTCCGGCGAATGAGGTGATGCAGAAGCGCACTCTCGCTGAGTTGGCAGCTTGGCTGAAAGCACCGCTGGCTGAAGGCTACCTCGAAGTCTCGATCGTGGGTGATGTGCAGGTGCCTGCCGCGATGCAAGCCGTGGCCAAGACGCTCGGCGCACTGCCCGCCCGCGCCGTCGTGAAGCCCGCGTATGCCAAAGAGCGCAGCGTGCCATTCCCGAAAGGCCCGAGCACCAAGGAAATCCCATTCAGCACCGAGATCCCGAAGGCCATCACGGCGCTTTATTGGCCGACGGGTGACATGCTCGACATCAAGCGCACACGCCGCCTGAGCCTGCTCGGCGCCATCCTCGATGACCGCCTGCGCCTGAAAGTGCGCGAGGAGCTCGGAGAAACCTACAGCCCGGCCTGCTACCATGTCGCCAGCGACACCTTCACGGATTACGGCTACATGACCGCCATGATCGAGTGCAAGCCCGAGCAGGCGGCCCCGATCGCCACGCTGGTTACCAAAATCGCCGACGAACTCGCCGCCGGACCGATCTCGGATGACGAATTTGAGCGCGCCAGAAAACCCCTCCTGACACAGCTCGAACAGATGCGTCGTGACAACCGTTACTGGTCGCAGAATGTCGTGCGCAATTGCCAGGAGCACCCCGAACGCATTGGGTGGGCCAAGAGCCTGCTGAGCGACTTCCAGGGCATCACCAAGGAAGAGGTTCAGGCGCTGGCGAAACAGTTCCTGGGCAAGGGGCGCGCGGTGGCGGTGAAGGTGCTGCCGAACAAAAAGTCCTGATCCAAGAGAATGATGAGCATTCACCTTTTTGGGTGAATGCTCATAGATCACGTCCTTCTCAGTCAATCACTCTCAATCCTGTTTTCCGGATCAAGGGTTGACGCTTCGTGGAGGCCATTCCAGTCTCCGTGCCTTATGCGCTTCGCAATCTGCAACGAGACTTACCAGAACTGGCCCTTTGAAAAAGTGTGTGAAGATGCCGCTGCGGCGGGTTATCAGGCTTTGGAGCTGGCACCGTTTACTTTGAAGGATGATCCGCGTGATCTCACGGAGGCTGATGCGCTGCGGCTGAGCCAGGTCGCCTCATCGTTCGGCCTGGAGATTCTGGGATTGCACTGGCTGCTGACAAAACCAACCTGGTTTCACATCACCGCCCCCGACGCTCTGCAGCGAAAGGAGACGGCGAAATTTGGCCGGCATCTGGCCCGCTTCTGCGCGATGACCGGCGGTCGCATCATGGTCTGGGGCAGTCCGAAAGCGCGCAACACGCTGCCTGAGTGGGAGTATGAAGACGCGTTCAAACGCGCGGCCGACTCGGTGCGCGAAGTCGCGGAGGAAGCCGGCAAATACGGTGTCGTCATCGCCATGGAGCCACTTGGCAGGAAGGAGACCAACTTTCTCAACACAGCGGAGGAAACCATCCGCCTGTGCAAGCTGGTGGATCATCCGAGCTGCAAGCTGCATCTCGATGTGAAGGCCATGAGTGATGAGTCCAAGTCCATCCCGGACATTATTCGTGACAGCAAAGACTGGTTCGTGCATTTCCACGTCAATGACCCGAACCTTCTCGGCCCGGGCATGGGTGAGGTGAAGTATGAGCCCATCATCAGCGCCCTGCGGGAGGTGAAGTATGATGGCTTCCTGTCCGTGGAAGTCTTCGATTACAGCCTGGGGCCGCAACACATCGCACGCGAGAGCATGCGCTATCTCAAAGAAGTGATGGCGTGAGGCTGGCTCCGAAGAGCCAGCCGGGGGCCGTCAAGGCAGGGGTGTGGCTGCTTCGAGACTGACGCGGTAGAACCTTGGCTCGCCTGCGGGTGGTGTCGTGGGGTCTTCGATCGTGGCACTGCCGCTGACGCTGAAGGTGAAGGTGCCGATCCGGTTCCACACGTCCAGATCCGTGCTGGTTTCCAGATGATAACTCACCCCGGGGCGCACGTGGTTGAGATTAAGCTTGAAGCTGCCTCCATTGCCGCTGGATCCGGCGGCGATGCTTGGTGCGGTGGTCAGCGTTTGTGCGGCATCGACGGGGCTGGTGCCGGCGAGGTACTCGAAGTAGTTGCTCTGGCCGTCACCATCCGCATCGCCCAGGGCATCGGCTCCGGTGCTGCCGAAGGTGCTCTGTTCGTAGCTGTCGGCGATGCCGTCGTTGTCCGCATCAGCAGGGTTGGTGGTGACCGTGATGGTGAGCGTGCGGGTTGGTGACTGGCCGCCATAGTAATCGCTGGCCTTGAAGGTGAAGGTGTCGGTGCCGACAAAGCCGGGCGCTGGCGTGTAAGTCCACTGGCCGTTGCTTTGCAGGTTGAGGGTGCCCTGGCTCAAGGTCGTGCCAGCCGTGCTGAACAGGATGATGTCACCATCCGAATCCCTGCCGGTGACCTGACCGCTGACGGGGACAGCCGCCATGGTCGTGGCTGCAACATTGCCGGTGGTGGGGGCCGAGTTGATGATCAGATCATCCGGGAATGGCAATGGTGCTGGTGCGGCGGGCGCGCCGACAGGCATTGGGATGCCGTAGTTCCACAGATCACTGTTACGGCCATAACTGCCGAACCCGTCAATGCCGCCGCCGCCAAAGAACCATTGGGAACCATTGAGCGTCACCATGGTGCCAATCGTCCATCTTCCGCTTGGATGATTGCGGGCATCCCTGACACCCATTATGCCATAGGTCCCGATGGCCCCGCCTGTCTGGCTGCCGCTTTGATAGGCCCAACGGTTTGTCAGGGTGTTAAAAGTCCAGATGTCATTCATCTGAGGCCCGTAAGTGGAAATCTGCGGTCCTGCGCCGACAAGACCTCCGCAGAACCACAGCTTGCCATCGACCGTGGCCCAGGGGGAACTCGCACTTCGCGCGCCTGGCATGGTGTTATCTGTCTCCTGGCCCGGGGTGCCATAGACACCTGGTGTATCCAGACCATTTGAGCCACTCACCCAGGTCCACTTGCCGCTTGAGATCTCATAGGCCCAAAGGTCATTCAGATCACCGGTGTCTTTGGTGGTGCCGTTCGGTCCGGGGGTGGTGGTTCCAGGGGCACCAAATCCGGTGCCGCCAAACACCCAGAACCTGCCGGGGGTCGCCCAGCCGGTGGCATCACGACGTGCGCCCGGGATGTTGTTGACATCACCCGTGCCTTTGATGCCAAAGGTGCCATGGGCACTGTCGCGATCCTCGGTGCTGGAGGTGTTTGGCCCACCCATCCAGGTCCATTCCCCGACAAAGACACTGTAACGCCACAGATCGTTATGGAAGGTGACTCCGCCGTCGGTGGTGCCGCCGAAGAGCCAGATGTCACAGTCACCAGTCCAGGTCACTGCACCCTGCCGTGCTCCGGGCGTGTTCACCGGATTGGAGACACCCTTGGTGCCATAAATGCCCGGTTGGCCGACGCTGTTGCTGCCGTGCATCCACGTCCATTCCTCGGTGTCAGGATTGAATCTCCAAAGGTCATTGTGCCGGCCCGATGGACCAAAGCCGCCAAACAGCCAGAAGTTATTGTCACAGCCATCCCATGCAGCGCTTGAATGGCGTGCGCCCGGCGTGTTGAGAACATCAGGCGTGCCCTTGATGCCATAAACTCCGGGTTGATTCACGGCGCTTGACCCTTTGACAAACCGCCAGACTCCTTCGCTCCGGTTGTACTCCCAGAGGTCATTCAGGTACCATGGTTTGCTCATGGGTGTGGCCCCGTAACCATAACCGCCGAAGGTCCAGAGATTGCCGTTCGGACGTTTGAAATGCGCGGCACCCTGACGTGCCCCGGGGTTCAAGGGCAAGCCTGCGAATTTGCCGACGTTGTTGCGCGCCTTCGGTCCGGCTAGCCAGGCCCAGGCAGGAGGTGACTCGGGCGTAAAGTTTGTCAGCACAAGGCTGTTCTGGTATTCGCCACCCATGTAGTTGGCCTGGAAATAGTAGATCGTGCCCTGATAGGCCAGGGCCACCACCCCATTGTCCGGCAGGTCAAAGAAGTGCCCGATGATCCGGTAGCCGGGGTCCAGAGCGAGCGCGGTGAACTGATCACCTGCTGTCGGAGCGAAACCGAGATCAATGGTGAAGTAGTGGTTATCCGCCGTGTAGTCTGCACCATGAACCGCCACCAGGATGCCATCTTTGAGCGCTGCGCCGGGAGCGGTGAAGAACCGGTTGGCACCTGTTCCCTCGATCCCGATATCAAATGAGGCCTCGTCGGCATCATTGCTGAAAATGTGCAGGGTAGCCGTGTACAAACCATCATCGACCGCTGAGAAGAGCACCGTGATGGGAGTGTTGGTTCCAGGCGCAACGACCACGGGGTAGAGCAGCGTTGTGGTGATGGCAAAATGAGCTGCATGCGGGCCATCAATCGTGACGCTGGTGATGTTGAGATTTTCCGATCCATCGTTGCGCACAATGAAAGTGCCCGAGCTGGTATAACATAAACCAGCGCCACCAATGCTAACAGTGCCCAAGCCGTCGCTCAGTTCCGTTCCAGCGGGATCCTTGACGGCAATTTCCGGAGTTGGGGGAGTGTTGTAGCCGAAGTCGTTCGCCAGACTGCTGCCGCCGCCAGCGATGATGGCGGTGCTTTGGCTGTCCTTCACTGCGTCAGGATCATAGGTTGGCGGCAGAATGGTGCCGGCAGGCAGTGTCGCCGTATTGACCCGCACGTAGTATGTCCCATCCGCAAGACCCGGGAAGGAGTACAGACCTGAAGCGTTCGTGATCGTGGTGCTGACGATTGTTGTGTAGCCGGGATCGCTGTAAAGCTCGACCACGACGCCAATCAGTCCGGTGTCGCCGGCTCCAAAGGCACCGATCGTGCCACCGTCCCTGAACACCGTGCCTCCGACGACCCCTCCATTGTCACGTCCGAAATCGAGATTGGTGATTTCCGTGCCTGCAGTGACGGAAATGTAGTATTCCAAGGCAGTCGTGGCCATTGAGAGGGCGGCCGGGATTTGTGCCGTGTTGTAATTGATGATGTAGTCACCGGCGGTGAGCCTTAACGAGTAGCTGCCATTGGCGGCACTGGTGGTGGTGGCCACCAGCACATCATCCCCCGTCCCCGGGATACCATCCGGACCGGGGCCGTAAGCATAAACACTGATGCCGCTGAGGGGAGGTTCACCAGCATCAAAGACACCATTGTAGTTCTCATCATGGAACACACTTCCCGTTACCAGACTGGCCTCAATGAAGCCGTAGTCCGTGGTGTCATTGAGCATGGACTGTCCCGGGCCTGTCCCGAGAACAAGGGCCTTCTTGTCTCCATTGCTGATGACCATGGTGCCGATCAGACCGGAGATGGGGCTTGGCACTTCCTGGTTGGATGCCTCGACGATGTAAGTTCCGGGCGGCAGATATTCGAAGAGATACTGGCCATCATTGCGACCGGGGGCGTTCGGGTAAAGAGCGGAGCCGTCCCCAGTCACCTCAGTGCCAATGATGTAGTCTTCAGGATCCACCACACCGTTGCTGTTGAGATCGACATACAGAATCACCGTGCCATTGGGTGCCGGCCGCGGTCCTCCGAGGTAATCCGTCTCATTGATCACGCCATCTCCGTTCGTGTCGTACCACAGGAAGTCGCCGATCGTGCCTGCCCAGTGGTAGCCAAAGTCGGCATTGTTCACCACATTGGAACCCGGTCCGAGAACGATGTCGGCCGTGTGCGGGGTGCCGACACCATCCAAATCATAAGTCGGATTCATGGCTGCTCCGAGCGTGCCGGTGAAGGCACCGGAATATGGGCTGGTGACCACGCTGGTGGAGTCGAGAGTGACCCTGTAAGTGCCATCAGGCAGATTGCTGAAACTGTAGGCTCCCCCCGCATCCGTGGTGGTGGTGGCGATCGGGGTCCACAAGCCTAGATTGAATCTTTCAAGGTTGATGCCGATGTTGGGCAGAGGATCTTCGCCGGCATCGACGATGCCATCAGCGTTGAGATCGATCCAAACACGATCACCAATGCTGCCTGGTGCCGGGGTGATGCCGGACATGGCTCCAAAGTTGGCACTGCTGTTCTGCTCCCCGGCCACAAGTGTGATGGAGAACGAGTTCGGCGTCGTGAAGATGTATCCCGGCGGATAACTGGAAGGATCGCTGCGGACCACATAACTGCCCGGCGCGAGATTGAAGACGCGGTAGTGGCCGAGGGCGTCCGTCGTCGCGGTGCCGACCAGTGTGATGCCATCCGCCGCGTACACATTGACGATCACATCCTGAAGACCAAACTCACCAGGATCCTGGACGCCATCGCCATCAGTGTCGTTCCAGACCAACTCACCGATGGAGGCGCTGGTGGCAGTGAGAGTAGTGTTGCTGGGTACAGCTCGCGGCAGAACGGTGCCGTCATCAAGAATGATGCCGGTATTGCTTACAAAACCGCTGACCGGTCCTGGAGCATCGACCGTGACTTGGAACATCAAATGCGGAGCCACAAGAACACTGTTGCTGGAGGCGGAGAGGAAATTGGCACCCGCGTCTCCGAGGGCACTTGCGGAAAAGGTCAGAGTGCACGGGGCTGTTCCTGCGGTTGCTGTATAAACCCATTGATAAACCACCTCATCGCTGGCCGAACTGAGATCGTCATCCACGCTGATCAAGGTGGGCCCGCTGACATACGCCGCACTGGCACCACCTGTGACCGCAACCGACATGGCATTCGCCACGATGTTGCTCACCGGGTTTTCCGCTTTCAATCGCATGGTGACCGTGACTTGATCGCCGGTGGTTACAAGGCTGGGCGTGGCACTCATGATATTGGTGCGCGTATTTGTGGCTGCAGCAGGGACATACGCGAGCGAGCCACCCGATCCCACGTTTGCCGTGTAGTTGGTCAGGGTCGACCAGACATTGGTGGCTGGGTTGTATTTCCAGTAATTCGCTGTGCCGGCGCCTCTGAAAGCATAGATGGAAGTTCCATCGGTGGCGAGCGCCCCGCCCCATTTGACGTTATCCTTCACGGAGGCCAGCGTGCTCCACGTATTCGCCGCAATGTTATAGCGGTAGAAGTTCTTGGTGTCCTTGCCTCTCAAAGCATAGATGTAACCGTCGATACGGGTCAAAGCCGCCCCCTCACCCATGTCGCCGGGGGTGTTTGCCATGGCGGACCAACTGTCTGACCCCGGGGTATAGCGGTAGAAAGCCTTCTTGTTACTGCCCCTTCCATCATCACCTGACAGGGCATAGATATAAGTGCCGTCGGTGGTGAGTGCACCACCCTTATTCACCTGATGGCCCCCGGCCACCGGCACACTTGCCAGGTTAGACCAAGTGTTGGAGACGATATCATAGCGCCGGAACGTATTCGTGTTGTTGCCTTGCAATCCGTAAACGTATTTATCACCGGTGACCTCCAGATAGCACAAGGCACCCCCATCCTTAACGTTAGACCCATAGTCAGCCAGGGCTGTCCAGGTGTTGCTGACCACATCGTATTTGGAGAACTTCTGGGTGGTGTTTCCGGCCAGGGCATAGACGGTCTGCACGCCATCCGTTGTCAGGGCTCCGCCCGCGCCAACATTGATTGCGGTTGCGCCGTGATTTGCCTTTGCCGACCATGTGCTGGTGGTGGTGCTGTAGGCCGCATAGGTACGTGAATTGGCGCCGCGCAGTCCATAGATACCCGCTGGTGTGCCTGAAATGAGGACTTCACTTGGCACACCTTCCACATTGGTGCCCAGATCCCAGGAAATGACGCCGGGGCCGCCGCTGACCACCGCGAGAACACTGGCCGAACTGGCGGTAGGCCAGACGGTCTGATTCAAGCCGGGAGAATCCGAAGCACTGGCGCTGAAAATGAATTCCCCCACGCTGTCGAGTTGCACCGTCCAGACGTAATCTGTTCCGGCCGGCCCGGCATTTACCGTGGCTGAGGCCGGAGTGGGGCCGGTTAGAATGGTGAAGGCGCCCCCGGCACCTTCGAGCGTTGATGGGGAAACACCTCCGACCGTATCCATGTCGTTTTTGACGTTGAGTGTGACCGTGATGCTTGAGCCGACCGTGGTGAAGTTGCTGCTCACACTCAGGGATGTTTCGAGAAGAGGATCACCTGCTCCGCCGTCCGAGCCGGGAACCGCCGCCTGCGGAACAAACGTTGCGTTGAACGTGCCGCCGCTCGCAGTGGCACTGCCTGCAACGTAAGTGGTGTTGAGAGGTATGGGCTCAAGAACCCGCAGGTTGCTGAAGAGTTCAGAGGCGGGAAAGACCGGATCCAGAGTGAAAGTGATCGCCTCCCCGGTCGCCGCATAGGTCTTGTCCGCGGACTTGATGAGGACTCCCACAAACGGGAAATCGGCGGTGGTGTAGTTCTCATTGGCGACGAGAGTTTTTGCCACAACGGTGACATTTGGAACGAGGTATTCGGGGATGTCCGGGTCCGAGGTGTCAACCACTGACACGTAATTGCCGGGAGGCAGCAGGCTGAACAAATAGGTGCCATCAGGTCCTGAACTGGTCGTGGCCTGAAGCGTGTCAGTGCCGCTGTCATAAAGGCCGTTGGCGTTGACATCGTTGTAGAGCCTGACCGTGACATTGGCCAGTGGCGAGTCTGTGCCTGAAGTATAACTGCCATTGCGGTTCACATCATTAAACACCGTGCCGCCAAGGGATGCGGCCTCGTTGCGGAAGAATCCGAAACCCAAGGGGGTGCTGCTGCCCGCGAGATTGACAATGGTGTAGCTGCTCATGGTGGTGAGCAGGAAAGGATCAGGCGCAAAGTAGGCGGTCAGGTCGGCATTGCCTGCGGTGGGATCAATGGCCACCCTGTAATCCAGGCCGGCGGCCAAGCCGCTGAAGAGATAGTCTCCACTGCCATTGGTGGTCGTTGTGGCAACGAGGTTGCCTGCCGGTGTGTACAAGCGAACCGTGGCACTGGGGATGCCAATGTCACCGGCATCGAAAGTGCTGCTGTTGTTGACGTCTTCAAAGACGTTGGAGCTGATGCTGGCCGTGCCCCCGGGGAGGTAGCCGAAGTCGGCGGTGAGATACTCCTGATCAAGCGCAAGGGTGACCGTATGCTGCCCATCAAGAACGACGTCCGGATCATCGGTGAGCACATATCCAGCCGGGACTCCGGAATCGATCTTGATGACGTAAGTGGCCGGGACAAGGCCCGCAAAAAGGAAATTGCCATTGGCATCAGTCGTCGTGGTGGATAGCAGCGTGGTTCCGTCGGCTGCGTAACGCTTGATCACGACTCCGGGCATGCCTTCCTCACCGGCATCCTGGGCACCGTTGCCATTCCAGTCCCGATAAACAGTGTCACCGATCTGGCCTCCGCCAACGGTGACTGGAGCCAGGGGGATTGGAGGGATGATTTTACCCTCAAAGGTCATCTGCACGAAGTTGTAATACGTGCCAACCGGGACAGTGGGGCCAACCGTGGCGTCGAATGTCAGGGTGAAGGTTTTATTGGGTTGAATCGACTGCGTGAGAGTGAAAGTCGGCTTGTTCAGATCTGCTGAATTGATGGTTAGGGTCGGGGCGGTGACTGCGGCGCCATTGAGCGTGGCGCTGACAAAGCCGAGGTAACTGAAACCTGCGGGAAGGAATTCACCGACCACGAGCGGAGTGCCGTTGTTTCCGGTTCCCTCGTTGTAGACCGTGATCGTGTAGCGCACGGTTGCGCCCGGATTTGTGACGCTGGGTGTCACGGTCTTGTCCAGGCGCAGCAGTGCTTTCACGCCCACCTGAACCGCATCATCGGCCATGGCGAGCAGCGTCCCGTTGGAGGTGACGGCCACATGGTTGATGAGGATGCCTGTTGCCGTGGCTTTGACGTTCAGTCGAATCGTGCGCATCGCACCCGGCGGCATGGTCCCCAGGTTCCAGGTGATGATGGAACCGGCCACGGATGTGGGAGCCGGCAGCGCACTGACATACGCCAGGCCTTTGGGCAGGGTGTCTGTGATCACCACATTGGGAAGCGACACAGCACCGGCATTGGCGAAAGTGATGTCGAAATACGTGCTGCCGCCGGGGAGTAGCAGTGGATCGGCAACATGCTTCTGCAGGAAGTTGGCGGGCTTCACTAAAGACACTGTTGGATCAAAATAGCGCCAGAGGTGGTCCTTGCCACGATCAAGACTGCCTGCGTCACCGCCGAAGGCATCCGCCGCCATCGTGATCGTGCTGTCATAAGTCGGAAGAATGCGAATCTTCACCGCAGCATACTCAGTCCGTCCGAGTTCAAGCTGGCCAATGGAAAAGCGGACTGCATTCACCGTCGATGGCAGAGGGCCGGACACGGAAAAATCGTAACCGGTGAAGCTGGCATCCACGCCGGCATAACCGAGCACCTTGCTGGCGGATCCGGCCTGATCCCTGCTGACCTGCGAGCCGGGATACTTGATTCGATTCCATGGCCCGATTTCGATCCCTGACTGCACCTTCTGCGGAATGGTGCCGATGGTGGCGTCATAGGCCGCGTAGTTGAAGGCCCATTGGTAGCCGCTTTGCGGGCCGGCCACGGCATTGGCGAGACCCCATGGGGCATTGCCCCGGCCATCCGCGGCGTCAATGATCGGGGCCACATCCTTGCGGCCGAAAGCACGCAACTGGTAGGAGTCCCACAGTGTCATCACACCAAGTTTGTTAGCCGTGTTCGCGGCGGTCCACTCGCCCACGATATCGCCATGGTTATTCTTCATCGGCGGATTGCCGCCGACAGGGGCGGCGCCATAGCTGTTGAAGGAAGTTCGGGCATCAGTGGAATAGAAGATGCCAGTGTCGGCGTAAACCCCGGCAATGGTTCCGCGCGAGATGCCGGTGGCAGTCACCGGGCTTTCATTGATCCCGAGAATGTTCGGGGTGGGATAGCTGTAGCCTGTCAAACCCACAGCCACCTTGGCGGCGATCGGCCCAGCGCCGATGGCGATGGAGGATTGCCCCTTCATGGAGGCAGGTATAAAGCCGCGCGGGTCGCTGTTTGAATGCGCCACGTAGGCCGCATCCAGCACCTGATAACCCGCAGGCAGATAAAAAGTGGTGTAACCCCCGACCCCTGTTTTGGTGCCCGGCCCGGGAATCGTTTTGGTGTAGACCCAGAATTCATCCCCAATCTGCAACAGGGACTGACCGGCTGCGGAGCGGGCAGCCATGGTCGCGATGAAGTCATTCGCAAATTGGATGGAGATGGACTTGGTGTCCAGATTATGCGCTTGAAGCATGGATCCTCCGCCAAGCATGGCCAGCAGCACCGGTCTTGTCCGTCTGGCAATGCCGCCAAATAATCCAGTCCTGAGGGAATGATTCGTTTTCATCGTGATGATTGGTTGTTCTCCGCAAATGCTGGTAGGCAAGCCGCAGCACCCATCCCCAAGGCCGGTGAATACCGGCTTCGTTCCTGGTTCTTGAATTCAAGTGCTGCGATTTGCATCAGTTCAATCCTGCCGAATCAGGAAAACCGGACAATTGGCAGAGTCCCCCAACACGACTCCGTAAAAATCTGAGAGCATCTCAGGTTAGGCCGCAGGCCCCTCTCATGCCGGCAATCCGCGCCGGTCTTTCGCCTTGCCGGCGCGCTCTGGCGCCAGGTCCATGCCGGGATGATGCCTTCCGCATTCCCGGCTGATGCTTGCGGTCATTTTCCGCTTTTTAGAATCGGGGCCGGCATTTGTGGAATGCCATTGAATTTGTTATGACGTGAGTGTCAGCTTTTTGCAGCCGGGCGCGGATCACCCTTGCGGGAT
Organism: uncultured Verrucomicrobiota bacterium; assembly: GCA_903960845.1. GTDB lineage: Bacteria > Verrucomicrobiota > Verrucomicrobiia > Verrucomicrobiales > Verrucomicrobiaceae > Prosthecobacter. Next base: position 16,035 of record CAJCCF010000196.1, read on the forward strand.
CCGGGATCAGCCAGGTAAAACCGGCCTCGCAGCTTAACGCCGGCGCTTGAGCTGGATGCGCTTGAAGCGCTCGGTCGGATCCATGCTCACGCTCATCACCGCCGGGTCATCGACGAAAATGTTGTGAATCATGCGCCGGTAGTAGCTGTTCATCGGCTGCATGATCTCTGACTTGCCCGTGGTACGCACGCGCTCACCGAGTTCCTTGGCATGATCCACCAGTTTGTCCTCACGCATGGAGCGGAAGAACTCGACGTCCACGCGGATGCGCGGCGCGTCGGGAATATGCCGCTGCAGAATACGGTTCACCAGATACTGGATGTCCTCCATCGTTGATCCACGGCGACCGATGAGCTGCTGACTGTCATCCGTGTGGATCTGCAGCGTTGGTCCTTCCGGGCCGTCGAACTGGTCGATCTTCACGGTGAATCCGAGGTAACCGAGCATGGTGTCAAGGATCTGACTGGCGTGGGCGATGGGAGTCATGGCGTCTGGGAAATGGGATCAGGGGTTATGGCAGTAACGCGGGATCTCCTATTGGTACATCGGATTGGCACAAGTTTCCACGTTCTCCTTGCCCATTCTGTCCCTGCCTCATGATTTAGGCTTGCCACGGCGTGTGGTTTCTGAGACGAAACAGGCATGCCTGCGACGTCATCACCACCCCTGACTTTTTTTTCCTTCAAAGAAGGCGTCATCGAAAGCTCGGGCGACCAGGAGCTGGTCGATGCCTTTGCCGCTGACTTTCAGGGGCTGCGCCACTTTGGAACCAAGATCGGCGAGGCTCTCCAGTTGGGGGATGCGTGGGCCGGCACCGTTCAGGAGGATGACCTCACCGTGGCCTATGCCTATTTCGGCGCGGGCACGGGTCCGAATGATCCTGGCGCAGGGGCGATGATCGCCAAAAAGATCCGACTCTACGAACTGCTCACCGAAGTCACCTCGCATCAACCCTGAACCATGGCTGCGCCAATCACCCCATCTCTCCGCTCAGCCCTGGAGCGCCTCAAAAACGGCGGTGCCGTCAATGGCATTTTACTCGGCTGGCGGCGGCAGTTGCTGCTGAATCTTCTGCCCTTTGAAGAATTCCGTGCGGAAAAACTTCTGCAATCCGTCCATGATGCCCGGGACCATTTCGCGAGTGGCGGTGACCGCTGCGTGGAGACCTTTTGGTTCGGCTACGACGCCTGTCATGCTCTCATGGTGTTTCGTGGCGACTGCGTTCTGGTCATTCTTCACTCGAGGGCAGTTGAGGCTGACTTCCTGCTCTGTGCCGCCCAGACTTTTCTCGATGACAGCCAGCTCCTCATCGATGCCCTGCTGAATCCACCCGCCGACAACGCCGGAACCCAATCAGCCAAAGAGGAGATCCACTCCGGTCCGCATCACACCAATCTGACATCGGGGCTGATCTGATCACTTCCGCCGCCAACGCGCCCGGTGCATTTCACGGCCCATGGACAGCCAGTGGGATTCAAAGTCAGTGGTCGGGTAAAAGAAGGCATCCTCAGGCCAGTCAAGGCGCTCGAACTCCGGTCGGCTGGCAAAGCTCGCCAGGGCATCCTTGAAATAGACCTGATCGTCCGTCTTCAGCAGGAATTCGCCGCCAGGCACCAGCACGCGGGCCAGGCCGGAAAGGAACTCGTCCTGATTCACCCGGCGGCGCGCCTCATTCTTCTTCTTTGGCCATGGTTCTGGGCAAATCTGGTGAAGGCGCGTAACGCTGGCCGTGGGCAGCAGCCAGCCGACGGTGTAGACGCTTTCCAGTCGCATGATTTTCCCATTGGTCAG
>CAJCCF010000197.1 GCA_903960845.1 uncultured Verrucomicrobiota bacterium
AGGCGGTGCCGGGTCTCTATGTGACAGCGAATCTTTATCTGCCGGAGAAGACCGACAAGCCTGCGCCGACGATTCTGTATGTCTGCGGGCATGCGAATGTGGTCAAAGATGGTGTGAGCTACGGCAACAAAACAGGCTATCACCACCATGGCATCTGGTTTGCCCGCCATGGTTATGTCTGTCTGATCATCGACACGGTTCAGCTCGGTGAGATCCGGGGCGAGCATCATGGAACGTATAGCAAAGGGCGCTGGTGGTGGTTTTCACGCGGCTACACACCGGCCGGGCTGGAAGCCTGGGCTGGGATAAGGGCTCTGGATTATCTGGAAACCAGGCCTGAGGTGGACAAAACACGTTTTGGAGTGACCGGACGCAGTGGCGGGGGAGCTTACTCGTGGTGGGTGGCGGCGCTGGATGAGCGAATCAAGGCGGCGGCCCCCACGGCAGGAGTGACGACGATGCACAATCATGTCGTCGATGGCTGCATCGAGGGTCACTGCGACTGCATGTTCTACGTGAACACCTACCGCTGGGACTATGACCGCCTCGTGGCGCTGGTGGCTCCGCGGGCGCTGCTGATCTGCAACACGGACAAGGACAGCATTTTCCCGATCGATGGTGTCTTCAGCATCCATCAGAACGTGCGCCGGATCTACTCGCTGCTCGGAGTCGAAGGCAAGATCGGCCTGCAAGTGGCCGAAGGGCCGCATCAGGATCTGCAACCGCTGAACAATGGCGCCTTCCATTGGTTTGAGCGTCAACTCAAGGGTGCAGACCCGATGGCCGTGCTCGATGAAGGCGCAAAGAAGTCGCTGCAGCCTGAGCAACTCCGGGTCTTTCAAGAGTTGCCCAAGGACGAAAAGAACACCACCATCGACCAAACCTTTGTGCCAAAGGCCCCGGTTCCCGCCGTGCCTAAAACGGCCGAGGCCTGGTCCAGGCAGCGCGACCTGTGGATGGCGGCGCTGAAAGACAAAGTTTTCGCAGGCTGGCCGCATGAAGCAGCGGCCGTGAACGTGAACAAAGAAGGCAGCAGCGAGCGCGACGGCATCCGCCTCACGGCCTATGATTTTGAGCCGGAGCCGGGAATCCGACTGCGCCTGTACCTCACCCACCGCGCAGGCCTGCGTGCCGGGGATCTGGAACTGGTGGCTTTGAATGTTCTGGATGCCGAGGGCTGGCAGGATTTCTGCAACACCTATGAGTCACGTTTCGCCAAGCACATCGAGACCTTCCCCAACACGAAGAAGGATGATGCAGCGTTCGAGAGTGAAAAGAAGATGTTTGAGAGCTTCAAGTGGGGCATGGCCTACATCTGCCCCCGCGGCATCGGCCCCACCGAATGGACGGGCAGTGAAAAAGCGCAAACCCAGCGCCTGCGCCGGTTTTATCTGCTCGGTCAGACAGTGGACTCCATGCGCGTCTGGGACATCCGCCGCACCGTGCAGGCAGTGAAACAGATTCCCGGGCTGGAGAAGACGGCGCTTTGGGTCCAGGGCCACCGTGACATGGCGGCAGGCGCGCTCTACGCCTCACTCTTTGAAGACGGCATCACGCGCCTGGATCTGCACGACATGCCAAGCAGTCACGAAAGCGGCCCGGCCTACCTGAATGTGCTGCGGCATCTCGATCTTCCACAAGCCGCCGCGCTCGCCGTGGAGCGCACACGAGTGGTCATTTACAGCGCTGATGACAAGCCGTGGAGCTATCCCGCGGATGTGGCGAAGCTGCTCAAGCTGCCAGCCAAGCAGTGGCAAATCCGGAAGCCCTCGATGACAAAAGAGTGAGGGCTCACTGGACGGGAGCAAGCAGTTCAGCCGGAGCCGTCTCGATCTTCGCCAAAAAGCGTGCGGGGATTTCCACGGCCTTCATTTTACCAGACATCGCCTCCTTACGGACACAAGCCGCGACGAGGTGCCCCTCAGCGCTGAGCGTGCCGTCCTGCTTCCAGAAACGGATCAAATAACGCAGTGTCTTGGGGCGCACTTCCTCGACGAGTAATTCCATGGTGAACTGCTCCTCGAAGCGCAGTGGAGCACGGTAATCACAAGAGACGTGAACCCGCGGCCAACCGACGCGCTCTTCATCGGGGATCAGTGGTGAATTGTCCCAGATGGACATGCCCAGCGCGCGGAAGAAGTCGTGCTCCACGCGCTCCATGAAGCGGAAGAAGTTCGAAAAATGCACGATGCCTGCCATGTCAGTGTCGGCAAACTGGACGCGCTCGGTGAGAGTGTGGCGGTAGGGCATGGCGAATCACTGGCGCAGAGCCGACGAAGGTCAAAGCGGAAACGCAGCGCCGAGATGCTCAATGACATCTGAAGGCAGGACCGAGATCTGAGCCATCTCCAGTGCGGCGATCTCTGCAGCGCGTCCACACAGCCAGGCTCCAAAACCAGCGGCGTGATGCAGGGACATCCCCTGCCCCGCCAAGCCGGCGCACACGCCTGTCAACACATCGCCCATGCCACCGGTGGCCATGCCTGGATGGCCGGTGGTGTTGTAAAGAGTCGGCTGACCTGCCGTCTCGATCACGGTTCGTGCACCTTTGAGAAGGAGGGTGTGACCAGGATGGGCGCGTGCCCACTTTGCCGCCCAATCGCGGCGGGAGACTTGATCAGGCAGCAGCCGCAGCATCTCACCGGGATGCGGCGTCAGCAAGCGGGGAGCGGACGAACCAAGAAGGTTTGGATCACTCGATCTCGCCAGCATGGTGATGGCATCTGCATCGATCACCACAGGCAGCTTTGCCGCACGGATCACTTCCAGAAGCTCAACTTCATGATCGAAGCCCAACCCCGGCCCGATGGCCAGCGCATCGAAGTGCATGTCTCTGACCTCGCGATAGTCCTTCACGATTTTCACCATCACCTCGGATGACACGCGGGCGGACAGCAGTGAATAAATCTCTTCTTTGACCAGCAGCGTCACCAGACCCGCGCCGGAGCGCAAAGCGCCGCCACAGGCCAAAGCAGCCGCACCGAGAAAACCCCGTGATCCGGCGATGATGCCGACACGCCCGGCCTGGCCCTTGTGAAACTCAAACTCTCGGCGCGGCAACCAGCATTGCAGCAGTTCAGGGGTCAGGAGTTGCGCGGAGTCCAGCCATTCATCCGGCGACTGCAGATCCGGCAGCGGCACGAGTGAGAGACGCCCAACAAACGATGTTGCAGCATCAGCAACCAGGCCCTTTTTGGCAAACGC
>CAJCCF010000198.1 GCA_903960845.1 uncultured Verrucomicrobiota bacterium
ACCAGGCCGGCCAGGGACTCGCGTGTCTGATGAATCATCTGATAAGTCATCATCCAGCCGCTGATGCCGATGAAGATCAGCGGCGTGAGCGGGTAGCCCCAGCAGCGGACAGGGCGCGGCAGATCGGGCTCGGTGCGGCGCAGCACCATGAGTCCGAGAACGGTTAAAAAGGAGCAGAGCTGGATGCTGAACTGCACATAGTTCAGCACCTTTTCAATGGTTGCCGTGAGGATCAGGGTGATGACGATAGCGAGCTGGGCAAGCATGGCGACCCATGGCACGCCACCAGAGGTGACGGCTGCAAAGGGGGAAAGGATGCGCACGTCCTGGCCCAGAACCATCGTCACTCGCGGCCCCACCCAGGTCATGGCGCTGATGCTGGAGACGAGTCCGAGGCAGATCAGGCCGGACATGATCCTGCCGCCCTGGGTGCCGAAAATGTAATTCGCCGCGACATGCGCCACGTCCACCTGGCCTGCCAGCTCCTTCATCGGCGCCACGTGCAGGAAAACCGCATTCAGGGCGACGTAGAGCAGGCTCACGAAGAAGGTGCCGATGCCCACCGCCAGCGGCACATTGCGCTGAGGGTTGTGGATCTCTCCCACGATGTAGGTGGCGGCATTCCAGCCCGCATACGAATACATCACAAACACCAGACTGATCGCAAAGGGCGGGCTGGCAATCAGCGCGGCATCACCGGCGGCAGGCAGGAAGCTCACGGACTGGGGATGGGTCACGCACATCCCCGCACCGATGAAGACAAGGATGAGAACCACCTTCAACCAGGTCGCCAAGTTTTGAAACCGTGCCCCGACATGGATGCCGGACGAGTGAATCATCGTGACCACGGTCACCACCACGAGTGAAGCCGTGAGCGGTGTGACAAGGCTGGTGACACCGCTGAGATACTTGCCCAGCGCCATTGCGGCAAGAGCGATGGGTGCGGCAAAGCCTACCGTGGAGGATAGCCAGCCCGCGACGAAGCCGACACAGGGGTGGTAGGCACGCGATAGAAACTGATACTCGCCACCGGAGCGCGGCAGCGCGGCGGCGAGTTCGCCATAAGCCAGCGCGCCGCAAAAGGCGCACAGTCCGCCGATGGCCCAGAGCGTGACAATGCTGAACCCGGTCGGCAGGTCGGTGACCTGGTAGCCGAGGCTGGTGAAGATTCCCGTGCCCACCATGTTCGCGATCACGATCGCAGTGGCGGTGATGAGCGAGACGCCTCGAGGCGATGTCGTGGGGGTATCGGAAGTCATGGGGTCATACGCTTACCCTGCAATGGAAGGCATTGGCAAGGGAATGAATGCAGAGCGCCCCAGCGGGCCTCACTGAAATGCCAGTGCCACAGCCCGCCTGTAAGGCAGATTCTTGCTCCCTTCGATTGCCGGGCTCAGGAGAAAAAAGAGAAAAACGCAATCACCTGCCAGAGCGCCCCGATGACAAAAAGCGCTGCAAAGGTCATCAACAGCCGTTTGCGCTGGCTGCGCCAAAAGAAAGCCAGACCTCCGGGAATGCCGGCGGCACCCGCAAAAAGCTGGCCGCCAAGCATGCCGAAAATGAGCCCCATGTGCTGATTGGTGGTGGCGCCGCCTGAATCATTGGCCATGAGGCTGCCCATCAGAGACATGGAGGCCCACACGACATGGGCGGCGATCCAGGAGGCGATGAATAAAAGGCCGAGGAAGACCAACAGGATGCTGACGCCTTGGGAGGGAGGGTTGGTCGGGGTTGGCTCACTCATGGTTATACGGTGAGGGCATTGACGACGAGGGTGAAAAGTGCCCAGAGTTCAAGTGCAACACCGGCAATGAACATAAGCCAGAAGATCCGCTTCAAGGACTTGCGCCGGCTGTCCCAGAACATGGCCAGCCCCCGGAGAACTCCTGCCGTGCCCACGATGATCAAGCCAGCCAGCAGCAGGTCAGCCCATGCAAATACCTTGCTGAATGCATTGGTGGAGGTGGTGCCGTGAAAGAAAATCGTCTTCAGCATGCCGACAATCAGGTCGATCAGCACCCCGCTAACAAAAAACAGGTAAAACAGGAGCACGTGCAGCAGGACCCAGCCGGTCGTGAAAATGATGCCGCCAACGATCCGCTTGGTGCGGCGGGGTGGCGGAGCATCAGGCAGGGGTGGTGGAACATCCATATCGAGTGCTCAGTGCGGATGGAAGGGGCTTCTCCTGCTGTGGCGAGTTCAGCGGGACTTGGAATGCCACCGCCGGCGCGGCGGAATGCCGGATGGTTACTGGTTCTTAACCTTGATGGAGCGGATGATGTTCGTTAACGCGTCTCCGTGTTTATCGAGAGCCTTCAACGGTTGCTGGCTGAACAGCAGAAGGAACTTGCTGCTGCCCTTGCGGACGTATTGGACAAAATTGACGCTGTATTTCACGTCTTCATCCATGGCCACCGCATTGTCGAAGGTGGCGGTCAGGCCGAGTGCTTCGTCCTTGTTGATCTCGGCTTCGCCGCCCTCGTTCCACACAATGCTTTTGTAGGTGCCGCCTATTTTTTTCTTCATGCTTTCGAGGGCCACACCGACGTCCGAGACGTCGATCATGAGCACGTTCATGGCGATGAGCTTGTCGGGCGATTCGACGTACACGCCCTCGTCATTGGGCTCCATTTTCCAGTCGGCTGGGAAATCGACGGCGAATTCCGGGCTGCTCTTGTCCGGGTAACCGAAGGTCTGGACTTTCCCGACGGCAGGGGCCTTGGCGGCCGGTTTGGCGGCTGCGGCGGCGCTGATCGAGTTGAGCATGGCGCCACAGGCTTCGCCGTATTCCGCCGCCTTGTCTTTGGATGCGATGAGTGAAAATAAAATTTGGTTAGACGCGTCTGGATGCTTGATCAGCGCCATGTTGATGTGGGCCGGTCCGGTGTCATCCTCGCCTTCGCCGCCGAGCAGGCGGACCACGAGGCCGTTGGCTTCGGTCGGCTCAGTTTTGGTTAACTTCAGATTCTTGAAATCCTGATTCACCGTGCCTCTGGCCTCCTTCACCGCAGCGGCGTCATCATCAATGGTGGCATCCATGGTCATGACTTCCACGATCACATCGCCACCATCCGGGGAAACCACAAAAAGGCTGCCGTTCTTCATCTGGGCTTTCCAATCGTCCGGAGCGGAGAAGGTGACCAAAGGGTTCTTCTTCGGGTAGTTCAAGGTTTGTTCCGCCAATGCAAGAGAAGGATAGATCAAGGCGGCCAGACTGAGAAGGAGCGTGGTTTTCATGAGTTTTTTTGAGCGTGTGACGAGCATGTGCCAGCCATTGCCGCGATTTGAGTGTTCAGGACATACATTGTCAACTCGCGCCAGACGCCGATTCCAAAATAATTCAGAGGAAATTGAAGTGGGTATCACTCCAAAACTGGCACAGGCATTTCCTTGCTTACGCCCTTGCGTTTTTCTGACTCACCACGGTCGGCTTTTTGCCGGCTGGCTTGTCATCCTTCGCCGATGGCTGGGGTTCGATGCCGCCATCAATGGTTGGCAGCACGTGCGCGCCGTCAGCAGGGAAGGGGATCGGGGTCAGGCAGAGAACGTCACCCTCTTTCGGGGCTTTGACTGCTTTGGCTGAGATGACGATGTGGCTTTCGGTGCTGACCAACGGCTCCACATTCATGCGGCGCAGTGTGTTTTGCGGCCGGTCGATCAGGATGATTTCATTGCCTGCCCGCACGGCGTTGCGCGGGATCACATAGACATCCGCCAGCGTTTGTCCGGCGATCTCGGCCTCTACAAAAGCACCGATGGTGAGGGGTGGTGAACCGTCCGCCCGACGGGCATACGGGTCGGTCACTTGCGCCACCGCCATGGCCTGGCGCGTCTGCGCATCAAGACTGCTTTCCACACGCACGATGAGGCCTTCCCAGCGCACTGGTTTGCCTGCGACGGTGGTCTTGAGGGCAACCGTTGGGCTCTTGCCTGCGGGTTGATCACGGAATGGTTGGGGTAGATTCAAGAACTGGCTTTCGCGCTCCGGCAACGGCAGGCGGATCTCCACATAATCCACGGCAAAGATGCGTCCGAGCGTGGTCCCTTGAGTCACGAACTGTCCCACATCAGCCATTTGTTCCAGAACCTGTCCGGCATAGGGCGCACGGATGATGGTGCGCTCCAAATCACGCTGAGCTTTCAGCCCGCGCGCTTTGGCCGAGGCGACATCGGCTTCTGCCTGGGCTACCTGCGGCGCACGCGAGACCAGCGTCGATGGCGCACCTGAGCGGCCCATGGCTTTCCAATTTTCGAGCGCCTGCTCGGCCCGGGCTTTTTCCTCGGCCAGCGTCACTTCGGCCTGAGCTTGCGCCGCCTTGGCCACGATGATCGCCGTGTCGTAATCCACCGGGTCCAGTTTCATGAGCACCTCGTCTTTGGCAAAGAAACCACCGGGGCGGAAGGACGCGCTCATTTCAATGATCTTGCCACTCACCTCCGGCAGCAGCGTGCTGCGCGTGCGGGGTTGCACGGTGCCCTGTGAGCGCACATGGAGTTCGTAGCTGGTTTTGTGCAGCGCCGTGCCTTCGACCCGCACCAGACTGGGCGGCACCTCGACCTTGGGTTGCTCCGGCGGGTGAGCGATCAACCACCAGGCGGCATAACCGCAGCCGCCCAAAATCAGGACAGGCAACAGGGCACGGAAGATGGATTGAAGGAGTCGCATCGGGGGGCGGGAGACTTAAACGCTCCTGCATCGCTCAAGATTCGGAATTTGTCGAACGGAGGAAAGAGACGGTCACAGCATCGTGTGTTCCAGACCCTGAACTTCCTTCTTCACCAGGGCTCCGACGCGATGTTTGGCGAGATAGACCTGTGCGGCGTTGATGCCGAGAGCTTCGCTGGTTTTCTTCACCCCCCAGCCCTTCATCACATAACAGTCGAAAATTTGAAACTGACGCGGCGATACCTTGGCCTTCACCCGCTCCAGTGCGGCGGAAGTGATGTTGTCCCGCCATTCTTTGTCCCAGATGCTTTCGAGCAGGTTATCCTTGTCGTTGGAAAGGCGTTCCAGAGCGTAGTTTGAGGTTTCCTCACTGTCGGCATTTCCCTGATCGGCCAGAGAGGGTTGGCGCTTGCGGGCGCGGAAAACATCCAGAACGCGCCAGCGGGTCATTTGCAGCAGCCAGGCCTTGAACGAACCGGCGCGGGGGTCGTACTGCCCCTTCTGCACCTGACGGGCGATGGCAATGGTCGTCTCCTGAATGACATCAAAGGCCTCTTCCCGGGTCAATCCCGCCTTGGTGGCCACACTGTAGATGAGGCGCCAGTAAGTCTGGTAAAACTCATTCCAGGTCTTCTGGTCTTCCCAGTTGTTGAGACGCTCGATCAGGCTTTTGCGGGTTTTCTCCCACAAGCCTTTTTCCTTTTTGATCTCTTCGGGGATGTCCGGTGTTTCCTCCATCGTGCCCGATTGTCAACGGTTTGCCGCCCATGTCAAACTGCGACTCAGGCCCCCGTCTGCCCGCACTGAAAAAGGATTTCTATCGTGGAATCTTTGCGTGACCAGTGACCTTGAGGCCGGGCATCACGGGCGATGGCCCCGGGTGCCGGGCGGCCCTTTGTGTCGTTCATGGATCCTGAGAGGTCGCTCATTACCAGCTCAGCTTCAGCCCGTCATAAGCAAGCTGCACACCTTCGGGCAGCAGCGGTTCATCCCGTACGTGCATGATCTCGCATTGCAGGTGTGTGAAAAAGGTGCGGCGCGGTTTGAGCCGGGCCTGCACGGTCAGGGCTTCGGCAAAATTCATGTGGGTGGGATGCTCGGTGTGGCGCAGGGCGTCGATGATGAGCGTGTCCACGCCTTCAAGGGCGGCCATTGTCTCCGGTTGCAGCACTTTCGCGTCAGGCAAATAGGCGCAGTGTTTCAGGCCATGACGGGTGAAGAGATAGCCGATGCACTCCACTTTTCCGTGCAGCACGGGCAGTGGTGTCACCAGCGTCTCGCCCAAGTGAAAGGGGCCGTAAATGGGCTTTGGAAAAGGTTTCAGGTAGCCGCGATACCTGTTCTCACCGCTGAAGGCATACTCAAACATCCGCTCCAGCACGGCCAGGCAGGAGGGCATGGCATAGACCGGCATGTAGGCATCTGCCGGGATGGTGAAGCGCCGCAACTCGTCGAATCCCGTCAAGTGATCCATGTGCGGATGGGTGTAGATCGCGGCATCCAGGTGGCGGATGCCGGCGCGCAGGCACTGCGTGCGGAAATCTGGACCGGTGTCCACCACCCAGCTCATTTCCGGCGTGCTGAGCCAAATGCTGGAGCGCAGGCGCTTGTCGCGCGGGTCCATGCTCCTGCACACTTCGCAGTCACAGCCGATCATCGGGATGCCGACGGAAGTGCCGGTGCCAAGAAAGGTGAGGGTGAAATCTGATGCGGATGAAGCAGCCACAAATTGCACATAGAGCACAAAGATTTGAAACCAAATCGAATTTTCTCTGTGCTCTTGGTCTTCTCTGTGGCTATGCCTCAACCATGACGGAATCCTATCTCCAGCGCTTTGGCGGCATCGCCCGACTCTACGGCACCGCCGCCCTGCCGCGCCTGCATCAGGCCCGTGTGGCGGTGATCGGTGTCGGTGGTGTTGGTTCCTGGGTGATTGAGGCGCTGGCCCGCAGTGGCGTCGGCTCGCTGACTCTCATCGACATGGATGACGTGTGCATCACCAACACCAACCGCCAGCTTCCGGCCCTGGCTCACACCATCGGCAGGCCCAAGGTCGGTGTGCTGGCTGATCGCGTCCGCGAGATCAATCCCGAGTGCGACGTCAGCGCCGTGCCGGAGTTTTTTCTGGAAACCAGTGCCGATCGTCTGCTGGCACCCGGTTTTGATGTCCTCGTCGATGCCGTGGACAGCACGGGCATCAAGGCCCTGATCATCGCCAAAGCCCGCGCACTCGGTGTTCCGGTCGTCGTTTCAGGCAGCGCAGGCGGGCGCCGCGATCCGACCCAGATCAAGGTCACCGATCTCGGCCTGGCCGGGGCCGATGAACTCATCAAGCAGTTGCGGCGTCGTCTGCGCGATGAGCACGGTTTTCCGAAAAGCCCCGACGGGCTTGCCATGCACTGGGGGGTGCGTTGTGTTTTTTCCACCGAAAAGGCCGTGTATCCGCAGCCCGATGGCACTTGCTCCAGCCTGAGGGATCCGGAGGCCGAAAACGGTCTCCGCCTCGATTGTGCCGCCGGTTTTGGAGCCGCCACGCAGGTGACTGGCGCTTTCGGGTTCACCATTGCTGCCGAGGTGCTGCGGATTGTGACGGGTCTGGCTTGAGAAATGACTCTCAGTAAATCTGCCCATTGCCGAGAGCCCGCCGGGTGGTAGCTTTGCCGCCTTGTGCCACCCGGCACTTCCTTATCCGTCACTTTCTTCATGTCCTGGCTCTCCTCTCTCGGCTCCGTTGGTTCTGTCCTCCGCGTCATCATCCTCGTCATTGAGGTGCTGTTCGTCTTCAACCTGATGATTCTCGTCCATGAATGGGGCCACTTCCTGGCCGCACGCTGGCGCGGACTGAAGGTGGATGCCTTTTACATCTGGTTCGGGAAACCTCTCTGGAAGAAGACCATCAACGGTGTCGAATACGGACTGGGCTGCATCCCGGCAGGCGGCTTTGTGAAGCTCCCGCAGATGGCTCCCATGGATGCCATCGAAGGCGGCAGCATGTCGGATGAACCGCTGCCACCGATCAAACCTTTGGACAAGATCATCGTCGCTTTTGCCGGTCCCTTGTTCAGCTTTGGTCTGGCCTGCACCTTTGCCCTGCTGGTGAGCTGGCTGGGCAAGCCGCAGACCGAATCCTTTGTCACCACCACCATTGGTTATGTCGCCGCAGACAGTCCGGCGGCAAAAGCGGGTCTCAAAGTTGGCGACAACATTCTCCGCATCGACGGCGCGCCGATCCGCCGCTTTGAAGGTTTCGTGGACAGCGTGCGCTGGGGCATCATTTCGAGTGAGGGAAAGAGCATCGACTTTGAAGTCGAGCGTGACGGCAAATTGCTGCCAGCGATCCCCGTCGCGTCGGAATGGCCGGATTTGGATGAAGAGAAACACGCCTGGTGGGAGGTCATCTTCAAGCGCCCGGCGCTGCGTGAAGTGGGCATCTCAGGCAAAGAAACGCCAATGGTCGGCAAAGTGCAGGCGGACAGCCCTGCCGCAGAGGCTGGATTGCTGGCGAATGACGAATTGCTCAAGGTGGACGGACTGCCGCTCTTCACCCGTGTTCAGCTCGCCGACTACCTGGAAAACAAATCAGGCCAGCTGGTGAAACTCACCGTGCGCCGTGCTGGAAAAGAGCTCTCAATCAGCCTGACACCGCGAGTCCCTGATAAGCATCCGGCGGACTTCACGCGTCCCATGGCAGGCATCGTCTGGCATGCCACCGGCGAGCGTAAGCTGGCCTATCCATCCGTCAGGGAGCAGATCTCCGATGCGGCGCGCAGCATGGCCAGCATGATCAGCAAGCTGGTATGGTCCAATTCAGACATCAGCCCCGCGCACATGAGCGGCCCGGTTGGCATCGGCCGCGTGTATTACAATCTCCTCCAGGACCCCGCCGCCCTGCTCCAGATCCTGTGGTTCAGCGTCGTTCTGAACGTGAACCTCGCCATCATGAACATGCTGCCCTTCCCGGTGCTGGATGGCGGGCACATCACGATGGCCATCGCCGAGGCCATCCGCCGCCGCCCGCTCCACTCGCGCGTTCTCGAATGGGTCCAGACCGCCTGCGCTCTCACGCTTTTCGGCTTCCTCATCTTTGTGACGCTCAAAGACACGGGAGACATCTTCATGGGTGGCGGCAAGAAGGCAAGTTCACTGGAAGAATTTGGCTGGCTGCCTGCTGATAAGCGCGCGCCTGCGAAGTTGCCTGTGAAGTAAAGCAGACGGGTTCCCGATTGCAGACTCTTCGCATTGAGGTTTCATGGTGCCCACATGTCTTTGACCGCCCTGCTTCGCTACTGCCCCGATCTCTATCACTACCAACGCCGCGAAACTCGCGTCTGCATGGTCGGCAATGTGGGCATCGGCGGGAACAATCCGATCCGTGTTCAATCCATGCTTACCAGCGACACGCGCGATGCCGCGGCGTGTGTGAAGGAGGCGCTCGAACTCGCCGCCGCCGGCTGTGAAATCGTCCGCGTCACGGCCCAGACGCGTGTCATCGCCGAGAACCTCCAGCACATCCGCGATGGCATCCGCGCCTCAGGCTGTGATGTGCCGCTCGTTGCCGACATTCATTTCAAGCCTGACGCAGCAATGGAAGCTGTGAAGTGGGTCGAAAAGGTGCGTGTCAATCCGGGCAACTATGCCGACAAGAAGAAGTTCGCGGTCAAGGAATACACTGACGAACAGTACGCTGAAGAGGTCCGCTACATGGAGGAACAGTTCGTGCCCCTCGTGCAGGACTGCAAGCGTCTGGGACGTGCCATGCGCATCGGCACCAATCACGGTTCACTCAGCGACCGCATCATGAACCGCCACGGCGATACGCCGCACGGCATGGTGGAAAGCGCGTTGGAGTTTGCCCGCATCGCCCGGGCGAATGATTACCACAATTTTCTGTTCTCGATGAAGGCCAGCAACCCGAAGGTCATGATCGAGGCCTATCGACTCCTGGTGGCGCACCTGAACGCGCTTGGCAGCGACTGGAATTACCCGATCCATCTCGGTGTCACCGAGGCTGGCGACGGTGAGGACGGTCGCATCAAGAGCGCCATCGGCATCGGTTCCCTGCTCGCGGACGGCATCGGCGATACCGTGCGCGTTTCACTGACGGAGGATGCCATTCATGAGATCCCGGTGGCAAGGGCGTTGGTCGCATCGGTGCAGCGGGATGTGTTCATTGATCAGTGCCTGGTGCTGAGTCAGCCTCCGCCGGTGAGCTATGATCCGTTCAGTTACAGCCGCCGCGCAACCGAACGTCTAACCATCAACGGTATCGACGTGGGCCGTGGCGCGACGGCCGCCGTTTTCACCAGTCGCCAGAAATGGGACGCTCTCGCCCACAAGTTGGACAAGCTTGGCGATTATCAACCCGAGATCGTGATCGAGGACAGCGGCATCATCGCCCTTGATCCCTGTGATGATGCCGCAGTGCAGTCCGTGAACACATCCGCCGAGGCCAGGCTTGTCACCATCGCTGATGGCACCGCGCTCCATCCGGTTCACGCTTTCCGTCTGCTCGCGGCCAAGCTTGACCCGCGTCATCCCATCCTGTTGAAGGACACTTTCACTCCGCCTAAACACCAGGCACCCAACACTTCCGATTCTGAAAGCACGGAAGGTTTCCTCTCCAATCTCCTCCGCGCCGCCACCAACCTTGGCAGCCTGCTTTGTGATGGCATCGGTGATGCGGTGATCGTGCAGGGCGAGACTGCGCCGGGCCAGTCGTTGCGCATCAGTTACAACATCCTGCAGGCCGCCGGTGTCCGCATTTTCAAAACTGATTATGTGGCCTGTCCGAGCTGCGGGCGCACACTTTTCAATCTGCAAAACACCACGCAGAAGATCCGTGCATCCACCGGCCATCTCAAAGGCGTGCGCATCGCCGTCATGGGCTGCATCGTCAATGGCCCCGGCGAAATGGCGGATGCCGACTTCGGCTACGTCGGCGGCGCACCAGGCAAGATCAATCTCTACGTCGGCAAGACCGCCGTGAAGTTCAATATTCCCGAGGAGGAAGCCGTCGAGCGTCTGGTGGACCTCATCAAGGAGCATGGTCGCTGGTTTGAGGCACCGGTGGCGGCATAGATTCATGGCTGATCGAATTGCCGGCAGTTCAGAAATCCTCATGCATCCGCGCGCGGCTTGCAGTATGTGAGGCCGCGACATGCCGTTCACTGCTATCTATCCACCGCCATCGCCCGGAACTGTTCTTACAGGGGCGGGTGTGCATTTTAGTGTCTTCTCCCGTCATGCCACCGCCCTGGATCTCTGCCTCTTCGATCAGGCGGATCCCGCCTGTGAAACCGCGCGGGTGCGCATGGTGAGGACGGAATCGGATCTCTGGCATGCCTTTGTTCCTGGAGTGAAAGCAGGTCAGCTCTATGGCTACCGCGCCCATGGTCCGTGGATGCCTGCAAACGCCTTGCGCTACAATGCCAACAAGCTCCTGCTTGATCCCTATGCCCGGGCCATCGCCGGCGACCCGTCAGCCCATGGCACGATGCTCAGCACAAACGGCCCGCATGCCTTTCCGGGCGCTTTTGACAATGGACCGGAAGCCCTTAAATCGGTCGTGATCGACGGCAGCCATGACTGGCAGGATGACTGTCTGCCGCGGGTTCCCTGGCAGGACATGATCATCTATGAACTGCACGTCAAAGGCTTCACCCAAACGCATCCCTCGGTCCCCGCTGAACTTCGCGGCACCTACGCTGGGCTGGCTCATCCGTCGGTGATCAGCTATCTGCGGGATCTGGGCATCACGAGCCTGCAGTTGCTGCCTGTGCATCAGCATCTCGATGACCAGTTCCTGCTCGACAAAGGCCTAACTAATTACTGGGGATACAACACCATCGGCTTCTTTGCCCCCCATTCCGAATACGCCAGCACCCGCGATCCGCAGGGGATGATTCGCGAGTTCAAGGACATGGTCAGGGCATTTCATGCCGCCGGCATCGAAGTCATCCTTGATGTCGTTTACAACCACACCGCCGAAGGTTCCGAAAGCGGTCCGACGATCATGCTGCGCGGGCTCGATGACCGCATGTATTACCGCCACACTTTCGACGAGCATGGGGCCGGTTACATCAATGTCACCGGTTGTGGCAATGCGGTGGACACGGCGAGTCCACCCGCTCTGCGCATGGTCATGGACAGCCTGCGCTACTGGGTCACCGAGATGCATGTGGACGGTTTCCGCTTCGATCTCGCCGTGACGGTCGGTCGTGATCAACACGATAACTTTGACGCCAACAGCCAGTTCCTCGCCGCCGTGGCCCAGGATCCTATTCTGTCCCGGGTGAAGCTCATTGCCGAGCCCTGGGACGTCATGCGGATGGACAGCTATCAGGTCGGCGCATTTCCCGAGCCATGGCGTGAGCTCAACGGTAAATACCGCGACACAGTGCGCCGTTTCTGGGCTGGCGAAGAAGGCAGCACCGCTGAGTTTGCCAAGCGCATCTGTGGCAGTCAGGACATCTATGGCGTCACCCTGCGGTCCGCGCTCAGCAGCGTGAATTTCCTGACCTCGCATGACGGACTCACCCTGCTGGATCTCGTCAGCTATGCCAGCAAGCACAATGAGGCCAATGGCGAAAACAATCGTGACGGTGATGACCATAATCACAGCGTCAATTGCGGTGTCGAAGGTGCTTCCGATGATCCCGTAGTTCTGCATCTCCGCGCCTGCAGGACTCGCAGCCTCATGGCCACACTGATGACTTCGGTCGGCGTGCCGTTCATCAACGCCGGCGATGAGCGTGGTCGCACACAACAAGGCAACAATAACGCCTACTGTCAGGACAGTGAGATCAGTTGGGTCGATTGGAGCACCTGTGATGAGCAGATGCTCGACTTCACCCGCCGCATCATTGCTCTGCGCCGAAGCACGCCGGAATTAAGGCGGACGCACTTTTTTGATGGAGCCTACAATCCGGTCACTGGTTTGCCTGATGTCGTCTGGCTTGAGGGCCAGGGATCGCTGCTCTGCCATGACGAATGGCATGATCCATCACGGACGGTTTTTGGTGCGATCATTTCTGCGGATCCACCGCTGGTTTTCCTGTTCAATCGCGGAGAAATGCCCCAAGTCTTCAAGCTGCCTGGCGATGCGCAATGCCGCTGGGACATTGTTTACGACACTGCCCGGAGTCCATCCTTTCCAAATGGTGCCGAGCTCCTGTTGCAAGGGGGGCGACATCATTTATTGAAAGCCCACAGCCTCGTCTGTCTTCGGCTTGCCGCCGGGCGTTTGGAGTTGCCGGTTGCCTGCTGAAACAAGGAGCATCATTGCCAGTCCATCTGTGGCCATGTATCCTTGGCGCATGAAATTCATGTTTCTCTGGTTTTGCCTTTTTTCGACTGTCCTGCCGCTGCTTGCTGGCAGTGCCAGTTACTCGGGCAAGGTGGTCATCATCCCTGTCGGTGAAGAGGATCTCGTTTCACGCGCCCGGTTTGAGTTCATGTCCCGCACGCTTGAGCGCTGCTCTGTCGAGGGTGCCGAAGCTGTCATCTTCGATCTCGACACGCCCGGCGGGTTGCTTTGGGACACGGTGGAGTTGATGATGAATGACTTGCAGAAACTCAAGCCGCGCAGTTTTGCCTTTGTCAATCCGCGCGCGCTTTCCGCCGGAGCCATGATCGCTGTGGCCACTGATGCCATTTACATGGCCCCCACCAGCAGCGCCGGTGCCGCATCGCCCGTATATGGCAGTGGTCAGGAAATGGGCGATGCTGAACGCGCCAAGATGAACTCCGCCACCATGGGCATGGCCCGTGCCGTGGCAAAACGCAAAGGCCATAATCCTGCCGTCATCGAGGCCATGATCGACATGGGCAAGGAACTCAAGATCAACGGCAGGATCATCGACAGCAAAAAAGAAATCCTCACCCTCGATGCCGAAGAGGCGGTGCAACTCGTGGATGGGAAACCACTCTTCGCCAAAGCCATCGTCAAGAACCTGGATGAGGTCAAGAGGGCCGAATCGCTCAAAGGCGCCAGCGTGACTGCCGAACCAACTTTGTTTGAGCAGATCGCCATCTGGGTCACCAAATATGCTTCCATCCTCATCCTGATCGGCGTGGCTGGTGGCTATCTCGAAATGCAGGCTCCCGGTTTTGGCCTGCCTGGCTGTGTTTCCATCGCCGCGTTCTCACTCTTCTTCTTCGGGCATTATGTGGCGGGCAGCCTTGTCGGTCAGGAGACCGCCGTGGCGGCTGGCATCTTCCTCATCGGTATCGTTTTCATCATCCTTGAGATCTTGGTCTTTCCCGGCACCATTTTGCCCGGACTCATCGGTTTTGCCTGTGTGATGACCGCTCTGGTTTACACCATGTCCGGCTGGGAGATGCCTGTATCGCCTCTGCCATCTGAAGGGACAGCACCTGCTGGCTTTGATTTCAATCTCGCCACCTATGCACTCGGTCTGCGCAACTTTGCCACCGGCATCATCGGTGCCGCTGTCGTCATCCTTGCTGCCGCGCGCTTCCTTCCGCAAACGGCTCCCTTCCGGCGCATGATGCTCTCTGCCACCGCTGGAGGCACCCTGGATTCCACTCCAGCCATGACCGCCTCACGCTCCGTGCAAGCAGGTGATGCAGGCCGCGCGATCAGCGCGCTCCGACCTTACGGCACCGTTCAATTCGGCAATCTACGCATCGAAGCCATGGTTGAAGGCGGCTACCTCCAAAGCGGCACCGAAGTGCGTGTTCGTGAAGTCCAAGGCGTGCGCATCATCGTCGAAGCACTGGCTTAAACTCGATTCTGCCGCCGATACACACCAGGCGTCATGCCGGTCCGTTTGTGGAAAGCTTCGGCCATGTATTGAGGATGCTTGAATCCTGCGCGCTCGGCGATGGCATCCAGAGTCAGGTCCGTCTGGGTCAGGAGGCGCTCGACGTGGCTGAAGCGGATGCGGGTGATCTCCTCGCCCGGTGATCGGCCGATGAGCGCCTTCATCCTCCGCTCCAGGGCACTGCGGGACAGGGCAACCTCACGCGCCACGTCACCGACTCCAATGTTGGCGATCGCCCGCTCACGGATGAATTGCAGGGCCCGGGCGATGCGTGCATCCTCAACCGCCACGATGTCAGACGATTGCCGGACGATGATGTCTCCGGGTGGCAGCAGGGTCATGGCGGGAGGTCGCGTCTTCCTTTGCATCCATTCGTCGAGCATGCGTGCCGCGGCGTAACCAACACTTTGACCACGAAGCTGCACGCTCGAAAGTGGCGGCCACGCGGTCTCGCAGAGGGTTTTGTCATTTTCAGCGCCGATCACGGCGATCTCTTCGGGCGCGGAAATCCCGGCACGCCGTGCTGCATCCAGGATCCAGAAACCGAGCTGATCATTGCTGGCAAACACGGCGCAGGGTTTCTCCAGGGAGGTGAGCCAATCCGCCACGCGCCGTTGATGCTGATCCCAGCGCTGCGTCTTGCGCCCGGCAGATTCAGTTTCAAACACGGAGCACTCGAATCCGCGCTCCTTCAGCGTGTCGCGGTAGCTCTGGCAGCGTTGTTGAAAAAACAGTTCCGAGTTGTCCAGATAACAGGCGAAACGCCGGAATCCACGGTCCATGAAATGCGCAGCCACACGCTGGCCGACGATTCGGTTGTCCATGCCCACAAAAGGAAACGGATGCTTCAATGCGGTCGAGCGCAGTTCGATCACTGGCAGTCTGGTGGCCTTGAGTTGCCGCAGCAGCGCCGGATCAATGGTGCGTGCCAGGATTCCATCGCCAGGCCATTTTTTCAGCCACTCGGGGAAGCTGGAGCGCAGGTCCCGCGACTCCAGATACAGCGACCACGGACCATGCTCCGCCACATACCGGCGGATGCCGCGAACGATGTCACGCCCATAGGAACGCGAAGTGTCGACCAGCACGCCTACTTGAGGGATCGAGTCCATGGGCAGGGGTTAAGCCAGAAAGACCTGCGCCATCGCCAGCTCGCGGGTGTGGGTCAGGGAGATGAGCATTGAGGTAACGCCCTGCTGATCGGCGTGCGTCTTTGCGCCGCCATGCAACAGCAGGGTTGGCCTGCCGGATGCCTCACGAACGACTTCAATGTCCTTCCAATCCACGCCCTGCGCCCAGAGCCCGGTGCCGATGGCCTTCGCTGCCGCTTCCTTGGCGGCAAAGCGCGCCGCATAATGCATGGCGGAATCAGCGCAGGAGTCGCAGTAGGCGATCTCACCGGCGGTGAAGGTTCGCTCTTTGAACCGCTCGCCATGATTCTTGAGCAGGCCGCGAATGCGGCCAACTTCCACAAGATCAATGCCCAGGCCGAGAGGTGTCATGCGTTCGGATACTCTTTCATCAACTCCAGCATCTCATGGATCGCGGTGCGGAGTCCGACGAACACGGAGCGCGCCACGATGCTGTGCCCAATGTTCAGTTCGGCCAAATGCGGCACGATGAACAGCTCGCGCAGGTTTTTGGTGGTCAGGCCGTGCCCGGCATTGATCTGCAATCCGAGAGCCTGCCCCAGTTCCGCAGCCGTCTTCAGACGTGCGGCTTCGACGGAGCGCTGCGCGCCGAGTTCGTTGGCAAAAGTGCCGGTATGCAGCTCGATCATGCTCGCGCCGATCTCTGCGGAGGCGCGCACCTGATCAAGGTCCGGGTCGATAAACATGCTTACGCGGGTGCCATTTTGCTCGAGTTGAGTCACGCTCGCACGCAGGGCTGCCTTTTGCCCGATGACATCCAACCCTCCCTCCGTGGTGACCTCCTCGCGGTTCTCCGGCACCATGCAGACGAAATGCGGCCTCACTTTCAGGGCGATTCCGAGGATCTCGGGTGTGTTGCCCATCTCCAGATTCATCATCGTGCCGATTTCACGGCGCAGCAGGAAGACATCTTCATCGACGATGTGCCGGCGGTCTGCGCGCAGGTGCACCGTGATTGAGTGCGCACCCGCCGCCTCTGCCTCCAGGGCAGCTTGCAGGATGGAGGGTTCGACATTGTGTGCACCGGGCATGGTGCGGTAACGCGCCTGCCGGAGCGTGGCGATGTGGTCGATATTGACACCTAGATGGAGAGGCATGGTAGTCCTGAGACATCACAGATGACGCGCGCGTCGGCAACCGGCATCTCATGGCAAAACTAAGCCGGGAACGCTTGCCTGAATCCGCTTCCTCCTGTAGGCAGGAGTCAATCTGGAACGTAGGAAAGAATGCCCACTCTCTCTTCGTGTTTCATTTCTTCCCTTTTTCGACCCCTCGTTACTCCCATGTCCGACTCCGCTGCCGCCGCCTCCCTCGTTTCTGGTTTCAAAAAACTCAAAGCTGCCCTGAGCAAGCGGATCGTCGGGCAGGATGCCGTGATCGAGCAAGTCTTCATCGCCATCGCCGCAGGTGGCCACAGCCTGCTGGAGGGAGTTCCCGGACTGGCCAAGACACTGCTCGTCAAATCTCTGGCTGACGCCATGCACCTCGGCTTTCGCCGCATTCAATTCACGCCGGATTTGATGCCTGCGGACATCACCGGCACGGAGATCATTCAGGAGGATGCCGAGACCGGACGCCGGAAACTGGTCTTCCAGCAGGGCCCCATTTTCGCCCAGATCATCCTGGCAGACGAAATCAACCGCACACCGCCGAAGACTCAGGCCGCCCTGCTCGAAGCCATGCAGGAAAAATGCGTGACTGTCGGCCAGACAACCTATGAGCTGCCGAAGCCCTTTTTTGTTCTCGCCACTCAAAATCCCATCGAGCAGGAAGGCACCTATCCGCTGCCTGAAGCGCAAAAAGACCGCTTCCTTTTCCTCATCAAAGTCGATTACCCGAACCGCGATGAAGAGCGCGAAATCGTTGCCCGCACCACCGGTGGTGTGCAGGAGGAAATTCAGGCCGTCATCACTGCTGAGGAGTTGCAGGCCGCCCAGGCGCTTGCCCGTAAAGTCCCCGTCCCGGATCACGTCACCGATTTCGTTCTCGATCTGGTTCGCGCCACCCGGCCAAACGAGCCTGATGCCCTGCCTTACGTGAAAGAGATGCTCAGCTGGGGTGCCGGTCCGCGTGCCAGCCAGATGCTTGTCCTTGCCGGCAAAGTGCGCGCCCTGCTGCACAATCGCACCCACGTCACAGTGGACGACATCGAGGCGCTCGCCATGCCCGCATTGAGGCACCGCCTCGTGCCCACTTTCCATGCGGAAGCTGAAGGAGTGACCGTTGACATGATTGTGGCGGAGATCATCAAGAAGGTGAAGAAGGCGGAAGCTCGGGTGCTTTGATGCGGAGCAATGTCACAGGATTAACAAGATTCTCAGGATGCACAGGATTCTTCAATCCAAGTCTTTGCCTTCCAATTTTCTGAATCTTGTTAATCCTCCAATCCTGTTAATCCTGTAATCAAGAGCCCCGATGGCCACCCTCTCCTCCATCCTCGAAGCCGAAGACATCACGAGTCTGCATAACCTGCAGCTCTTCGCGCGCACCGTGGTGGAGGGATTCACGTCCGGGCATCACACCTCGCCTCACAAGGGATTCAGCGTCGAGTTCCGCCAGCACCGGCCCTATGTGCAGGGGGATGATATCCGGCGTTTGGATTGGAAAATCTTCGGTCGCGCGGACCGCTTCTACATTCGTGAGTTCGACGAGGAAACCAACCTGCGCGCCACCATCGTGCTCGATGCCAGCGGCAGCATGGCTTATCGCGGACAGAAGGGGGTGTTGAAGTTTGACTACGCCCGCAAGCTCGCAGCAGCCATGGCCTATCTGCTCATGTCCCAGCAGGATGCCGTGGGCCTGATCACCTTTGACAGCAAGGTCCGCGACTTCATTCCGAATCAGACCCGCATCACTCATCTGCATCACGTCCTGGAGACAATGATCAAGACCGAGCCCGGCAAGGACACCGCCCTTGCCCCCGTGCTTGAATCCCTCGCGCAGCGCCTGAAGCGCCGTGGGCTGGTCATCCTCATCAGTGACTTCTTTGACGATCCTGCGGCCCTGCTCAAGGCCATTGGCGTGCTGCGCAAAAAAGGTCATGAGATCATCGCCATGCAACTCTGGGATCGCGATGAACTGGAGTTTCCCTTCGGCCAGTGGTCACGCTTCGAGAACCTCGAAAAGGATGAAGACTTCCTCCTCCTCGACCCGGCCACGATCCGTCAGCGTTACCTTGAAGTGCTCAAGAACTTCCAGGAGCAGCTCAAAGACGGTCTGCGCAAACACCAAGTCGATTTCCTGTCACTCCCAACCGATGAACCCCATGCCGCGGCATTGAGGAGTTATCTGGCCTTGCGGATGCGCTGAGACGAACCGCAAGAATGACAAATTTCTAAATCCGAATGACGAAAGAAACCCAAAGCTCGAATGACAAATCCACGAAGACGAAAGCGTCCGTGGATTCATCCTTCGGATTTCAGGGATCATCATTCCTTCGTCAGTCCTCACCCCCGCCACTCCCCTCATGACGTTCCTCAACGCCATCCTCCTCGCGGGCGCTGCGGCCTTTCTCATCCCGCTCCTGATTCACCTGCTGAACAAGCGCAAGGTGCAGACGGTGCGCTGGGGGGCGATGCATCTGCTTCAGGAAGTGATCCGGCAGCGGAAGCGCAAGTTTAACATTGAGCAGTGGCTGCTGCTGGCCGTGCGCATCGCGATTCCCATTGTGCTGGCAATCTGTCTGGCGCGGCCTGTTCTCACCGCCCTGCGGTCATTCGGACTCGGCAAGACCTCGCTGGTGATGATGCTGGATGATTCATTCTCGATGCGCGCGCCCTCCGCTGGCGGTTCACCGGCAGAGCGGGCACGAGTCGATGTCGGGCACATGCTGGAGGCTCAACCGAAGGGTTCCGATGCCCAGATCGTGCTTGCCGGCGGCAATGCGCGGCGCCTGCTGGATCAATCCACCAGCACGCTGGACGTGATCCCGAAGCAACTCGCCGAGACGCCAAATCAGGCCGGTCCCGTCAAGATCAATGACGCGCTGCAAACAGCGGCTGCATCACTTTCCAAAGCCTCAAGTGGATCACGCGAACTCGCCATCGTTTCCGACTTTCAGGCCAGCGACTGGCAGAGCGCGGCGGATGGAGCCGCGCTGCCCGCCCTTGAGGCGCTGCTCAAGCAGGAGCCAAAACCCCAGGTCACCTTTTACCGGCTTGCCAGCGACCTGACGGAGAATCTCAGCATCGCCAGCGCTGATCTGTCCGCGCTCGTTGTGGCACAGGAGCAGCCCATCGGACTGCGGGTGCGGATTCAAAATCATGGAAAGCGCCCGTGGCAGGATGTGGCTGTTCATTTGGAAGCCGACGGGGCGCGACTGCGCACTTCGCGTGTCAGTCTGCCGCCTGAAGGCGAGGCCGTGATCGGCTTCACGCACACTTTCGACAAGGTCGGCGATCACTCGCTGGCCGTGCGCCTGGAGGGCGACAGCTTCCCGGACGACAATGCCTTCTACTCGGTGGTGCAGGTGCGTAACCAATTGAATGTTTTGCTTGTCGATGGCGATTCGAGCACCGGGCCGCTGGAGGGAGCCGCCGACTTTCTGGAACTGGCCCTGACTCCCTACAAGTCGGCCAGCGCCTCGCTCAAAGACCTGATCCGCACCACCAAGGTGGATGCCAAACGGCTGCGGGAGACCGACTACAAAGGCATGGAGGTCATTGTGCTCGCCGATGTGGATCGCTTGCAGGGCAGTCGCCTCACAGAGCTTGATAAGTTTGTGAAGGCGGGAGGCGGGCTCATCGTCTTCGCCGGGCCGCACTGCGACCTGGATTGGTACAACCGTGATTTTTTCCGCAAAGGTGAAGGCCTGCTGCCGGCCGGCATCAAGGGCCTGCAGCGCGCCGCCAGCGCCTCCATGCCGGCGCGCATCCAGCAGCAGCGTCTCACGCATCCGGCAACGGTTTACTTCAACGACGCGCGCGGCGGGCGTTTGCAGGATGCGGAGTTCCAGAGCTGGCTGGAGTTTGATCAGGCCGGGGACACCAGCGCCAAACCAATTTTGCAATTGGATCGCGGCACACCCCTGTTCATCGAAAAAGCCCGCGAGCGCGGCCGTGTCGTCTTTGCCGCCACCACGGCCGATGCCGAGTGGTCGAACCTTCCGTTGCAGCCCTTCTTTGTGCCGCTCATGCAGCGGCTGGTCACTTATCTCGCGACGCAGAGCACCATCAGCGCCTGGGATCAGGTGGGCGCGCCGCTGCGGATCGTTTTCCCCAAAGAGCGTGTCGGTGTCGAATACACGCTGCGCGACCCCACCGGGCAGACGCAGACCATCAAGGTCAAGGCTGATGGCGACAAATCCCTGCTCGAAACGAAAGCCATCTCCGTGCCGGGCATCTACAAGCTCACGCAGGGCAGTGACACACGCCTGCTCGCCTACAATCTGGATCCGGCCGAATCCAATCTCAAACCCCTGCCGGCCGACAAGGTCAGGCAGCTCGCGTCCCGCCATGACGCCGCCTTTGTCGAGTCCTTTGAGGGTTGGCAAAAACTCGACCGCACCCGACGTCACGGCAGTGAGCTGTGGCAGCCGTTTTTGATCGCTTTACTGGCCCTGCTATTTCTTGAAGTCATGCTTCAGCAACGGATTGCAAGAGGATGAAGCATTCGAACCACTGCCATGCACTCATGATCCACGTTGCTTCTTTTCTACCCGTCTTTGTTTGTACCTTGTTTATCCCGGGGTGCGGAGCTGCGAAGAAAAGGTTAGCCCGTCAAATTTCACGCCTAAGGCTCATATTGAAATCACCACTTTCAGACTTAACCTAGCCGTATGACAACCGCCCAGCCCACCAGCCACCTGGACAGGATCGTGATTGATCCTGAAATCTGTCATGGCAAGCCTGTCATTCGTGGCCTCCGCTACCCAGTGGAGACACTTCTTGAGTACCTCGCGGGGGGCGACAGTTTCGACGATGTGCTGGCCGAGTTTTCAGACCTTGATCGCGAGGATTTACTCGCCTGCATTCAGTTCGCCAATCAATCCCTCAAACTTCGGAGCTGGCAGCTCGTCGCCGCATGAAGTTTCTGATCGATGCACACCTTCCGCCGAGCCTGCGTCAGGTCATCGCGGCTGCCGGTCATGAGGCCATCCACACCTTGGATCTGCCCGATCAGAACGCTGCCAAAGATGGCGTTCTCAACCGCGTTTCCATGGCTGAACAACGAGTGGTCATCACCAAGGATACCGACTTTTATTACTCCCACCTTTTGCATGGCCGTCCATGGAAACTCGTGCTGGTGCGAACAGGTAATATGAGTCTCAAAGCCACACGCGAAATGTTTGAACAGCATCTTCAAGACATTGTAGTCGCGCTTGAAAGCTGCACGCTGGTCGAACTGGATCAAAAGAAAATCGCCGTTATCGCCTGAATGAACCCCACCACTGAAACCACCCTTCGCTTCACCGGTGACTATCCTGTCACGACAGTGTGGCTGCTGGCGTTTGGATTGGCGGCGGCGATGTGGTTTCTTTACCGGCGGGAACTGAAGTTTGTCGGGAGTGCCTGGGGTTGGGTGCCTGCGGCGTTGCGCTGCCTGTCGGTGTTCCTGCTGGTGCTGGCTTTGTCCGGACCGGTCATGAGGCGTGAGACGACTCAGCGCCAGCTTGGACGTGTGGTACTGGCGGTGGATACTTCCGCCAGCATGAAGCTGGAGGATGAGGGTGGAGTGGCGCGCCTGCTCCGTGCTGAGAAAATGCTGCTGGGCGGCACGACCCCTCTTTTGAAGAAGCTGACGGAAACGCAGGATGTGGAATTGGTGCTGCTGCGCGGTCAGCAAACGCAGCGCGTGTGGTGGAACCGGCAAAAAGGAAAAGATGTTTCAGGCGATCTGCCGGGGACCTTCGAGGTGCAGGCGGATGCGCCCATCACGAATCTGGACAATGCCTTGCGTGATGCGCTCGGCCCCGTGACACCGGGCACAGCGCTGGTGGTGCTCACGGATGGTCAGCACAACGGTCCGGGATCTCCGGAGGAATTTGCCTCGACGATGAAGGCTGCAAGCACGCCTATTTTCACGGTTGGTTTCGGCAGCGAGGTGCCACCGCCGGATTTAAGCGTGGTCAACGTCGTCACCGCGGAATCCGTGTTCACTGAGGAGAACCTGCAGGGTCGCGTTTTGATCAGCGATTCGCTGCCCGCCGGCACCCCCGCTTTGGTCAAGATCACCAGTGCGGGCAAGACGATGTGGGAGCAGCCTTTCAACGGCGACGGCAAGGGTGAACGCCGCTTTGACTTCCAATTCCCGGTCAAGGAGTTGCCCGCCGCGCCAGCGACGGAGCGGGACAAGACGCTGCGCCTCCTGAACGTGCAGGTCGCGGTGCAGGGTGAGCGCTCCAATCTCGAAAAAACGCGCTCAAACAACAGTCGTGAAGTCGCACTGCATTTGCTGACGAAGAAGCGCAAGGTGCTGATTCTGGATGGCCGCCCGCGATGGGAGACACGCTACATCCACAATCACTTTGATCGCGATGAACGCTGGGAATCGAAGCTGATTTTCGATGATTACGCGGAGAAGATTGACGATGGCTCGGTTCAAAAACTCTTCCCTGTCACGCGGGTGGATTTGCTCAGCTATGATCTCATCCTGCTCGGTGATCTTTCGCCCTCGCGTTTCAAAGAGTTTCAACTCGACTGGCTTCTGGAATTTGTCGAGAAACGCGGTGGCGGCCTGGTGCTCATCGACGGTTTTCATGGTCATCTCAAAGAATGGGCCAAGGGCAAAACCGCCCCTCTGATTCCTGTGGCCTGGCCGGGCAAAAGCGGCACGCTGGCCAAGAACATCGTCTGGCATCTCACTCCCGATGGCGAGCGGCAGCAGGCTCTGCGCCTGAGTGACAGCCCGAGTGCCAATGTCACGCTGTGGCCGACATTGCCGGAGATGCGCTGGGCGGCGCAGGTCACGGCCCAGTCGGGAGCTGTCACCCTGGCAACCTTGGGAGCCAGCGGTAGCGCCGCGCTGCCTGCCGCTGTCTTCAGACCAGTGGGTGCAGGGGCGGTGCTTTATCTGGCGACGGACGATCTTTGGCGCTGGCGGTTTCAGGTGGGTGATCTCTATCATCAACGATTGTGGATGCAGCTCGCGGCATGGGTCGCAGCACCGCCATTCCAGGCTGAGGACAAGAAGCTCTCCATCGGCACTGACCGCATGCGCTACACGCCTGGAGAGCAGAGTGAGATCCGTGTCCGCGTGCGCAATGCCGCGGGTGAACTCGTGAGTGATGCCGAACCGCGCGCCTTTGTTCTGCTGGATGGCAAAGAGATCGCCACGCTGCAACTGGAGCCTGATACCACACACTTCGGCGTCTACCGCGCGCTGACGCCTCCCCTGAAAGCCGGGGCCTATGAGATCGCGGTCGCTGAAAGTCCCTCTGCGGCGCGCAGTGACCTTCGCCTCTCGCTCCGTGTGGCAGATGCCGGCAATCCCGAGTGGGCCACGCTGACGATGAACCGGCCGATGCTTGAAGCGATGGCGAATGCCTCGGGTGGTCGCTTTCTCAGGGAGGAGCAGGCTGCCACGGAGTTGCCCAATCTGCTCAAATCCATCGATCGCAAGCAGATCACCATCCAGGAAACGGCCCTTTGGTCGAGTTGGTGGTGGTTTACCCCCGTGATCTTGTTGCTGAGCGCCGAGTGGCTGTTGCGCAAGCGCCTGAAGCTCGTCTGATTTCAGCCGCCGCGATTTCCGGACGGGATCGGGAAGATAACCACGCTTGACCCTGAATGGCCGACTTCTACTTTCGCCCCCTTTTGCCCGATGCCTGCTCCTGAAAATCTCTCCCAACTTGAATCGCGTGTTCTGTCCCTGGTGCGGGATGAAGTGCTCCAGACACCACCTGGATTCACGGTCGAGTCGGACCTCTTCGATGCGGGCCTTGATTCCATGGCCATCATGCAGCTTCTGCTGCTTTTAGAGGAGCATTATGCGGTGGCCATTCCGGTCGGCAGCGTTTCGCGCGCCAATTTCAAAAGTGCCCAAACCATTGCCGCACTTTTAGTTGCCCAAGGCTATGCGGTGACCGGGACCGAGGCTGCCGGGAAGCCCCGGGTGGAACCCCTGATCTCCGCATCTCCACCGCCTCCTGCTGAAAAACCGTTGTCTCCGCAGGCTCGCTTCGACCGGTTGCCGCTGCGTGACTGTGACTTCTTCACGCATGCCTTCGATGAGATGCTGCGCAAGGCAGGGCAGGGGGGACACATCGCACATTCATTCATCGAACTGGACCGCGTGCCGGATGTGCCGCGTCTGCGTGCGCTGCTGGCGGATTTGCCGGATCAGTATCCTTTTCCGATCCTCACGGCGCAGCTGAAGAAACCGTCGTTCTTTTCTCTGCCGGTCTGGATGCCGGCATCGAACCCGCGTCCCCTCGTGCTGCATCTTTGGACTCAGGAAGGCTCGTCTGGAGCTTTGAAAGGGCATGGCGGGACTGTTTTTTCTGATCTGCAGACAAAGCTCGATGACATCATCAACACTTCGTTGCCGCAGCATGACGATGGCTGGGAGAATGTGCGTTTTGATCTGGTGGAAAAAGCCGATGGCACATGCGTTTTCGTCTTTTCATGGAGCCATCTGATCATGGATGGCATTGGAGCGGAGTTCTTCCTGCTTGAATTGAACCGGCAGATGGGTGGTGCAAGTGAACCGGTGCCCGCTTTTGACCTGACCGACCTGAATGACCTACGCGGCTGGGGAGAGCGCTGGAAGACGGCTAAAGTTATGCCGGCCTTCTTCGATTCGGTGATGAAGAAACCTTTTGAAGCGCTGGGCTCCAGAAAGCTTTCCGAAGGCCGCGCGCATTTTCAGGTCATCACACTGACCGAGGCGCAGACCGCCGAAGCGGCCCGCCTCAGCGCCGCGATCTCCGGGCCCCTGATCAACATGCCCTTTCATCTCGCCTGTGCCATGCGCGCGCATCATCGCGTGTTTCAGCATCGGGGTGTGAAGCCTGAATCGCTCATGTGCTGCATCCCGATCCAGGTGCGGAGAAAGGGTGTGCGCGGACCGCTGTTCCAAAACCACCTCACCATGTTCTTTTGCAACCTGCTTGCCGACGAACTCGCCACGCTGACTGCCGCCGCACAGTCGCTGCATCAGCAGCACACGCGATTCATCAAAGACAAAATCGGTGATGCTTTTCGCGATCTCATGTGGCTCATGCGACCCATGCCGCCTGGCCTGCACATGACTTTCATCAACTTCCACATGAAAGGCAAGTTTAGCTCCTTCTACCATTCGAACACGGGCGTCTTCGCTCCCGATTTGACCGGATTTGGCGGAGCGGTCGTGACGAATGCCTACCACGTCCCAAGTTTCTCCGACCCGCCGGGAACCGGCATCTTCACGAATGAGAAGAATGGCCGCCTCGTGCTGACTCTTTGCTGGCGTGAAGGCACCCTGACGGATCAGGAGCGGCAGATCTTCATTGACCAATTGATGAGTGATCTTGGTGTTGCGTGAGGTTGGATTGCCCGCCGCCACTACAACCAGGGTAAAACAGGTCCGTACATGGCGCAAATCAAGCCTTGCCAGCACACCGCGTATTCCCCATCATCCGCACACCGAATCCCGTGCGTTCTTTCCTCCAGCGCCCCCATGCCTTCGTCGCTATTGCGATGCTCGCCGCGCTGTCCCTCCACGCCCAGTCCCCGAACCTACACCTCGGCGACGTGGATGACGACGGCGTCACCACCGTGCGCGACATCGTGCTCGTCGTCGAGCATGTGAAAGGCACCACGCCGCTGGATGCGCATCATGCCGTGCTGGCGGATGTCACGAAGGACGGCGCGGTGAACCAGGCGGATGTGGATGAACTGATCAAGGAAGTGCTGGAGACCCGCACGCCGGAGAATCTGCCGCTCGCCACCGCGCGCTTCACCTCACCGGCGGCAGGCGAGGGTGATGTGTCGGTGAACCGCGAGACCATCGTGCATTTCACCGTCCCGCTCGCCATCAATGCCACGCTCGACACCACGCAGTTCAGTGCCGAGTTCGCCGGGCATCAGGTGCTCAGCCGCGTCGAGATTTCATCGGACCGGAAAAAAGCCTCGCTCTTCTACCTGGAGCCGCTGCCCGCGAACTCACGGGTGAAAGTCACCTTCGACGGCTCCGCGCTCACCGACCTCATCGGACGCGCCTTCGACGCCGATGCCGATGGCACCGCAGGCGGCGTGTATCGCATGAGCTTCGATACGCACACCAACAGCGGCATCCCCGCCACCGGCATCACCGGCCGTGTCGTGCAGGCCGCGCCGGAGGGCAGCGCCACCGCGCCGCCCGGCTTTGCTAATACCGGCGTCCCCGGCGTCACCATCACGGTGGACGGCCAGGAGCAGACCCTGCGCACCACCACGGATGCCCAGGGCTACTTCACCCTCACGCCATGCCCCACCGGTGTGTTCTTCGTCCACATCGACGGGCGCACTTCGCCCATGAGCGCCTACCCGGACGGCTGTTATTATCCGGTCGTGGGGAAGCAATGGGAAGCCGTCCCCGGCAAGGCCGACAACCTCGCCGCCGGCACCGGCCTCGTCTATCTGCCCTGCTTCTGCGCCGGCACCCTCCAGCCCACCAGCCAGACGCAGGCCACCACCGTCGCCTTCCCGCAGCAGGTGCTCACGCTGAACCCCGCCCTCGCTGGCACCACCGTCGAAGTCCCCGCCAATGCCGTCTTCAGCGACGACGGCACGCGCGGTGGCAAGATCGGCATCGCCCCCGTGCCCGCCGCCGCCTGCCCTCGCCCCTGCCGCCCGGCTTGAATCTCCCCCTCGTCATCACCGTGCAGTCCGACGGTGCCACCAACCTCGACCGCCCAGCCCCCGTCTGCTTCCCGAACCTCCCCGACCCCATCACCGGCATCAAACCCGGCCCAGGGGAGAAAAGCGCCCTCTGGAGCTTCAATCACGACGCCGGCCAATGGGAAATCGTCGGCCACATGACCGTCACCGCCTACGGGAACTTTGTGAAAAGCGATGCGGGTGTGGGCATTCGGCAACCGGGGTGGCATGGGGCGCAACCTGGGTCGTCTGCCACTGGTGGAGATATATTCAATGGCGCACCAATGTTGAGTGCAGATGCGCTTGGTGACGTCGCAAATCAAAAACCATTCGATTTGAACGCATTGCCTAACCGGCGATCTCGAAAGGATTTTGATCCAAGCTACGAGCCTGAGCAGAATGGTTGTGGCGCGAAGGGTGGGGCGAAATACCCGGACGTAGTGGCGGGCGTCAGCTTCAAAGAATCATGCAACACCCATGACACTGGATATGGAACGTATTCGCCTTGGCCCCAGCCAAATGAGAAGCCGATTGGTCATAAAGCGAGCGTTGATAGCACGTTCTACATAGATCTCCAAGCAGCCGTCAATGATGCGTTGCAAGCCGGGGTGATCGATCAACAGCAGTATCCTGGCGTATTATCCGCCGCGCTGGCATATTATGTTGGTGTTAACGTTGAAGGAGGCGATGCCTACCAACAAGGACAATTAGACGCTAGCGTGTGGATCACCGACCAAGGCGTGTTGACCTTCGAACAACTCAAGCAACGGAGCAATACGCCAATTATCGAGATAACACCAGCACCCCAAAATATAGCTCAGGAAAGCCATGCTATTGCGGTTGCCTCGCAGGTTAGTTCTTTGTCGTCAAATAGTGTCAGCCAGGATCTACAGATTCAGCGGTTCGTTCAGCACTTTCTTATTGAGGACGTATTTGATGGAAATGTGTTGTTGCGAGGTAAGAGCACTGGCAACGGCCTTCTCACAAACAGTGTCATTTTACCTCCTAAACATCAAATTCGCGTTTCGGTTTATCAACCCAACAGCGCATCAATTGGCACTGTTGGGTTCAGTTCCAAGTGGAATGGGGAAACTCGTCTCATCCCAGGCATCTACATAGGACCGGATCAGGGCACCGACACCGACACCGACACCGACACCCTCTCCGACGAATCCGAAGCCATCGTCGGCACCGACCCCAACAACCCCGACACCGACAACGACGGCGTCACCGATGGCGCGGAGTTGAAGAACGGCACCGATCCCTTGTCCGGCATCGCAGCGGCGACGGGGATCGTGGGGAAGGCGGAGACGGGTGGGGATTGCCGGGATGTGGCGGCGGTGAATGATGTGCTGGCCGCCGCTTGTGGGGCGGAGGGGCTGCAACTGCTCGGCGTGCGGTAGGGACTTTCCCCCACCAAGCTGGCGAAGGTGCCCACGCCATCACCCGCCACCGTCGTGGCCATGACCGGCTCGCTCGTGGCCGTGGGCATGGGCAGCGGCGGCACCCTCATCGTGGATGCCAGCACGCCAGACACCCCGCAGGTGCTGCGCACCATCAAGCTCGGCAGCAGCGTCAAGAGCCTCGCCGCCGTGGAGACCACGGTCTATGTCGGCTTCGAAGACGGCCGCATCACCGCCGTGGACATGCTCACAGGGCGCTTGCTCGCCAACGTCAATCTCGGCTCCGCCGTGCATGACCTCGCCATCGGCAAAGGCGTCCTCTACGCCGCCACCGTCGGCTCCTTGAAGACCGTGCCCGTGACGGCGACAGGGACCTTTGGCACCGTCACGAGCACCGCCATGACCGGCAATCTGGGAGCCGTGCGCTTTCGGCTCTTCCGTGGCGGCAACCGCCTCTACTCGGTCTTCATCCAAGGATTCCATGTCTTCAACATCACCACACCGGGCACGCCCGCCTTGCTCCAGACGAACACGACGGCCCAGTTCGGATGGCGGCATCTCGTCGCCAGTGATTCACGGCTGGCCGTCGCCGTGGTCGGCATCAACAACTCGGACGACGCGCCGCATGATGTCTCCGTCTATGACCTCGGTGCCAACGGCACGCAGGCCACCTTCCAGACGACCTTCTCCATGCCCACGCACGCCTTTGGCTCCGTGATCTACAACGGCCTCGCCTATGTGGCCGATGGCAGCGCAGGCGTGCAGGTGGTGAACATCCGTCCCTTTGATTCGCTCAAGATCGCCCCCAACCTCACGCTCTCCGCCCAATCCACAGGAGGCGTCGTCACCGAAGGCACCTTCGTCCCCGTCTCCGCCCTCGTCACCGACGACGTGCAGGTGCGCAATGTCGAGTTCTACGTCGATGGCGTGAAGGCCGAGACCGATGGCAACTTCCCCTTTGAAACCCGCGTGCTCGCCCCGCGTATCGACGTGGGCAAGACCACCGTCACCCTCAAGGCCAAAGCCACCGACACCGGCGGGAACTTCACCTGGAGCAGCGACATCGTGCTGAACCTCACCGCCGATACCACGCCACTCACCGTGCTCAGCATGTCTCCGCCGAACGCAGCCATCATGGCTCAGTGCTCCGGCTTCACCCTGAAGTTCAGCGAGCCGGTGAAGTCCTCCACACTCACCTCCAGCACC
The DNA here is from genome assembly GCA_903960845.1 of uncultured Verrucomicrobiota bacterium. Classification (GTDB taxonomy): domain Bacteria; phylum Verrucomicrobiota; class Verrucomicrobiia; order Verrucomicrobiales; family Verrucomicrobiaceae; genus Prosthecobacter. The sequence goes on from CAJCCF010000198.1 coordinate 29,989, forward strand.
GTGCGCTTCTACGCCGCAGGCCCCGATTCCCGGATTGGCACCGATGACGACACCGCCGTCACCGCCACTCTCCTCGCCGCCGCCAATGACAGCGGCACCAACCGCGACTCAGCCTCCTGGCAAACCACCACCCCACTCACCCCCGGCACCTACCGTGTCCTCGCCACCCTCGGTGTGCAGGACACCGCCGGAAACCCGCTCGCCGCCCCCTTTAGCGGCGTCTTCATCGTCAGCGGTGGCACTGACTCCGATGGCGATGGACTCGCCGACGATGTCGAAATCGCCCTCGGCTACGATCCCAACAACCAAGACAGCAACGGCAACGGCAAAGCCGACGGCGACGAAGACTTCGATGGTGACCTCCTCGCCAACACCTTCGAAATCCGCTATGGCCTGCAACCCAACAACCCCGACTCCAACGGCAACGGCATCAACGACCGTCTCGAAGACACGGACAAGGACGGCTTGACGAACGCGCAGGAACTCGCTGCGGGCAGCGATCCCACGAAGGCTGACACGGATGGGGATGGATGGCCGGATCAGGTGGAGATTCAGTTCGCTTCGAATCCGACGGATGCGAGATCGAAGCCACTCAGCTTGATCGTCGGCTCACCAGTGATGGTCGTGCCCGGTCTTGGAACTTACCTCGCAAGTCCGCCAATAATCGTAAACGGAACTGGGGGAAGCTTTGGCACATATATCGCCACCCCACCAGTTACGCTGAAGATTAACCAATGAACTTTATGATCACATATCCTTCCAAAATCGACGCATTGAGAGCCAGTGCTATCAAGCTAGCTGTGATTCTTCACTGTTTCATTGCATTGCCCTCAATTTCTGTAGCCCAGACTTTCGATAGCGGTAGCACAGGCAGCTATGGGCCGCTGACCATCACGACGAACACTACATTGCAGTTGCCTGCCGATGGCATTTTCAATTGCACGACAATCAACATTGCAAGTGGTGCCGCTCTCAAGTTCGCCCCAAATGCATTGAATACGCCTGTGTATCTGCTTGCCACAGGAGACATCATTATTGCCGGAACGATTGACGTCAGCGGCAAACAAGCACTTGGGCGGGGCGCTGGTGGAGCAGGCGGACCGGGCGGATTCGCAGGTGGAAATGGTGGTCCACTTGCGGCTAGGGGGAGTGCAGGCTTGGGGCCTGGGGGCGGACCTGAGGGAACAGGAAATGGCGTCCGTGGTGCATATCGCTTTGCCATAGGCACCTCAGCCGCGACTTATGGCAACAGCTTGCTTATGCCTCTCGTTGGAGGCTCAGGAGGATCAGGTTCGTTCTCGCCGGAAGTGGCTGCTGGGCAAGGCGCTGGCGGAGGTGGCGGCGGCGGAGCCGTCCTGATTGCTTCAAACACCCGGATCGTGTTTCCCGCCCCAACAGGATCTATTTACGGAAAGGTAATTGCGGACGGAGGGGCAAAGTTTTCGCTCTATTATTTGTATCCATATGAATCCGGTGCCGGGAGTGGTGGGGCAATTCGAATGATCGCCCCAGTTGTCACAGGAAGCGGAGATTTTTCGGTCAGATGCGAAGGCAATACCAACGGCCGATTCCGCATTGACGCTTTCGATAGCTCAAACTTTTCCGTTCATTCCGGTGATACGCCAGAAGCAGTCGGGGCGGTTATGATCATCTTTCCCTCACCACTTCCAAAACTTAGCGTGGTCGCAACAGCCGGAACCAATATCGTGGAGAACTCACCATCGGCAATTATTGTGAACCTTCCGACCGGAAGTCCTGCGACTCAGCCAATCAAAATCCGTGCGCGCGACTTTGGAGGAATAGTGCCCGTCCGAATTCGATTGGTCCCTGAAAATGGTGAGGCCACGACCTTCGATGGCACGATCGACAATACGGTGACCAATCCCGCCGAAACGACAATTAATGTCACCATGCCACTTGGCGTAGCGGTGAACGTCCAAGTCTATACCCGCTAACTCTTCGCCACCGCGTTCGGCATGGTCCACTTCCTCAACGCCTCTTCAAAGCCCACGCCATCCAACGCCGCCGGAACAGCGGTGGCGGAGAACGCGAGCGGGCCGGTGTCGGTGATCCTGCCAGCGGGGACGAATCCGAGCCAGACGATCCAGGTGCGGGCGCGGGATTTCGGCTGCGTGGTGCCCATCCGCGTGCGCCTGGTGCCCGAGAGCGGCGATGCGACGACCAGCGGGATTCGTTCAGAAATGGGGCACCCATCTGCTTGGTCTTTGAGCGGCTGGCTTCGTTGTTCCTCAGTCACAGATCACTGCGGATATGCTCCTTCGTCACGCCTCACCAGCCGCCCAAATTCCGGCGCATCTTTGGCACCCCATTTCTGCCCGAGTCCCTTGTGACGCCACCATCGACAACACGGTCAATAATCCCGCCACCACCAACGTCCCCATGACCCTCCCCATCAACGCCGGCGTCCGCATCGAAGTCTTCACGCGGTAAGGTATGGCCTACGGAGCCGAGCGTAGCGAGACAGACGACTGAAAGGAGCCCGCAGGGAAGCGAAGAGCATCAACACACGGACGACACGGAATGGAACACCGCGAGAGATTGAAAAACCGCAGAGCCCAACCTTTTGAAATGATTCTGCCCTCCATGAATTTGCCATGCCTCCCCTCTGCGTTCTTGCCCGACTTCGCAGAGCCCAACTCTGTGAATTGCCTTTTTCTCTAACTGCCGCTATTCTGCGCCCATGAGCACACTAGCCCTCGAACTCGGAGCTGAACTCGAAACCCTCGATCCTGAAGACGCTCAGCATATCCAGCGGGCCTTGCGAGAGATGATCCAGCTTGTCAAACGCAAGACCAAGGTGGTCGCACCTGCGAAACCCTATGTCACCGAGGGAGAACCGCTGGGCCTCAAGGTGGGTAACGGCTCCCACAAATGGACGGATTGGCTCGATAAAGCGGAAGGACCTGATTGGAAATGACACTCGTGGACGTCAACATCCTGATCTATGCGGAGGACACGAAGTCGCCGCATCATGCTGTCGTGCGTCCGTGGTGGGATGCCCTGATGAACGGCCCGGAGACCGTTGCCCTGTGCTGGCCCACGCTGAATGGCTTCTTGCGCATCGTCACACATCCCAAGATCGCAACGAATCCACTCTCTCCAGCCGACGCCGCTGCCAAGGTGAGCACCTGGGTGGCTCATTCCAAGGTGTGGATCGTGAATCCAGGCCCAAGCCACTGGCAGGAATATGAGAAACTCATCCTCGCCACCTCCGCGACCGGCAATCTCCTGATGGACGCCCATCTCGCAGCTCTCGCCATCGAGCACGGCTGCGAACTCGCCTCCTGCGACACGGACTTCGCCAAATTCCCCGGCCTGCGCTGGATCAACCCGCTGATGCCATGAGCCGTCTCCTGAAACTCTTCGCCCTCTGCTCTCTGCCCTTCGCTTTGGCCTTGGCCGACACCTGCATCACCATCTGGGACACCAAGTATCACTACAACTACTGGCGGCCCGTGACGGCGATCCAGCGCGCTGATGAAGATGGTAACGGCACCACCATCGCCGACAAAACCTGGGAGCCGCTGCTCCGCACCCCACCACATCCCGAATACGTCTCCGGCCACTCCGGCATCAGCGGAGCCGCCGCCTCCATCCTGGAGAATCACTTTGGCAAAGAGAACATCAGCTTTGAAGCCAGCAGTGATGATGTGAAGGACATCAAGCGCCGATTCACTTCCTTTCAAACCTGCGCCGAAGAGATCGCCATGAGCCGCATTTACGGCGGCATCCATTTCCCAGCCGCCGGCAGTGAAGGCCTGAAGCTAGGCCGCAAGATCGCCGAATACGCACTCACCCATTTCAAGGAGTGATGTGGTTTCCGCTGGTCGGGTTGCCCCAAGGAATTTCTTCGACAAATCATGCGCTGTCTTGCGCGCTCTCCGGGCATTGTCTATTCTACGCCTCCCGCTCTTATGAAAATTGCCCAGAAATCCCTTTGCGTCGGCATCGTCGGTGCCGGTCCTGCAGGTGCCACACTCGCCTGCCTGCTGGCCCGAGAGGGGGTGGATGTCGGGTTTTTCGATGATGGCAAGCGGCCCGACATGGTTGTCGGCGAGTCTCTCATTCCGCGCCTGGTCACAGTTTTTCGCAAGCTCGGCATCGAGGACGATGTGGCTGCTCTTGGCACCTACAAGCCGGGTGTGACCTGGATTTTCGATGAAAATGATGCGCTGGAGCTTTCCTTCACCGCCATGCGTGGCGTGCTGCCGACCTACGCTTACAACGTGCCTCGAAAACCGTTTGATGATTTGATTCATGAAACGGCACTAAAAGCCGGTGCGCGTTTCATCCCATGCAACGTGAAGCTGGAAATCGGCCAGACCGAGCGTGGTGAAAAGGTGCCGCGTCTTGCCGCTGAAACGTTGGCCCTGGTGCCTGAATGGAAGGGGAAGCAACCCGATCTGCTGGTGGATGCCAGCGGTCGACGCCGCCTGTTTGCCAAGCTGCTGGGACTGACGGCCAAAGTCGGGCAGCGCAAGGATGTCTCCCATTTTGCCCACTATGAGAATGTCATGATGCCCAAGCCCGCCGGTCAAACCGTCATCACCCGGCTGAAGCACGGATGGTCCTGGCGCATCCCCCTGCAGCACGCCCTCTCCATCGGCGTCGTTGTGGATAAGGATCATGCCCGGCAATACGGCAGCACCGCGGAAGAGCAGCTTGAAGCGATGATCGATCAAAACAAGCCTTTGGCCGAAGCCTGCCCCGATCGCAAGCGCATCAGCCCTGTCACCACCTACGCAAATTATCAGCTTATTTCGGATGAAGGGCATGGCGAGGGCTGGGTCAGTGTGGGTGATTCGTTCGGTTTCGTCGATCCCATGCTTTCTCCCGGCCTCTGCATGGCCATGACCTCTGCCGAGATGCTCGCCGACGCGATTTTGCACAACACACCCTCAGGCTGGGACAGGGCTTTCACGGATTACCTCGATTGGTTTCGTGAGATGCTCAAGGCCTGGCAGGAACTGGTGGACATCTTCTACAGCGGGCAAATCTTTGCCCTCCAGCGCACGGGCAATGACATGTCGCGCCGTTTCCCCGGAAAGATCAGCATGATCATGCAGCGACACTTTGAAAAAAACATCTCAGGCATGGCCGGCGGCGGACTCACCACGCACCCCTACAGCCGCAATTTGCTGCGCTTCATGACCCGTTACGGCATCTACGGTCATGAGCCTTCGGACTTTGCCGTCCTGTAGCATGACTCCGGTTCACGGGGCGGTTTCAGCCATCCCGTTTGCCGGGTTGGCTGGCTGATTCGTCAAGCTCACTGCATGGGAGTCGTTGTCGCGGCCCGCCCTTGCCAAAATCCCCATCCCGTCCACTGTGCCCACCCTCGCGGACTCAACCCGCCTTTTCTTTGCATCATGTTTGACTGGATCATCAAAAAAATCATCGGCACCAAGAACCAGCGTACTGTCAAACGCCTGCAACCCATCGTGCACGAGATCAACCGTCTTGAAGCCCAATTGCAGAATGAGTCGGATGATGCGCTGCGCGAGCGTTGCGCGAAATGGAAAGCCCAGTTCCGTGCCTTCCATACCCCTGAGTTTCTTGGCGGCGTGTCACTGCGCATTGCGACCGAAGATCAGGTGGATGCCTGCCTGTCCCACGTGGCGGGTTATTTCAATGCCCTGAAGACGCATTTCCCCGCGCTCGAAGACGCCTATCTGGCAGAGGGCAGCTGGTCTGGAAAAACCCTGGATGACAAGAAGGCCCGAATCGATCAGGCGCGTGAGGCCTGGAACCAGATCCAGCCCAAGTTCCTCGCCATCGAGTCCAAGATGCTCGATGCCATCATGCCTGAAGTTTATGCCGTGGTGAAAAACACCGCCCGGCGTCTTTGCGGTCAGGAGCACATCGTCTGCGATATGCCGCTGAAGTGGAACATGGTTCACTTCGACGTGCAGCTCATCGGCGGTATCGCCCTGCATCGCGGCATGATCGCCGAAATGGCCACGGGTGAAGGCAAGACGCTCGTCGGCACCCTGCCTGTCACGCTGAATGCACTCACAGGCCGCGGCGTGCACGTCGTCACCGTGAATGATTATCTGGCGCGTCGTGACTCGGAATGGATGGGCTATCTCTACAAGTTTCTCGGCCTCACTGTCGGCTGCATTCAGAATGACCAGCCAAGCCATTTCCGTCGCGAGCAGTACGAGTGTGACATCACCTTCGGCACAAACAGTGAGTTTGGTTTTGACTACCTTCGTGACAACGGCATGGCCTCCAGCCGTGAGCAGCAGGTGCAGCGCGGTCACTACTTTGCCATTGTTGATGAAGTGGACTCCGTCCTCATCGATGAAGCCCGCACGCCGCTCATCATCAGCGGTCCCGTCGCCGGAGCCGACAGCACGCATCAATATGAGCGCTACAAGCCGCTTGTTGAACAGTTGGTTCGCCGCCAGAACACCCTCTGCAACAGCCTTGTGGGCCAGGCAAAGGAAGACGTTGCCAGGGGCGATTTCGAGCTCGCCGGGCGCAAGCTTTATCAGGTCAAACTCGGCCAGCCAAAGAACCGCGGCCTCCTGCGCTGCATGGAAGATGCCGAGCTTCGTCGTGCTTTGGAAAAGGCCGAGCTGAAGATGTACGAGGACACGCAGAAGAAGGATCTCTTTGCCCTCAAGGAGGAGCTTTACTACTTCATCGAAGAGAAGAGCCACGATGCCGACCTCACCGAGATGGGGCGCAGCTTCCTCAGCCCTGACGAGCCGGATGCCTTTGTGTTGCCGGACCTCGCCACACTATTCTCCGAGATCGATGGAGATCCATCCACGACCACGGCTCAGAAGACGCAGAAGAAGAATGAATTGCAGGACCGCCTGTCTCATCAGGGCCAGCGCATCCACCAGATCAGCCAGCTGCTCCGCGCCTACTGTCTCTACGAGAAGGATGTCGAATACGTTGTCGAGGAAAACAAGGTCGTCATCGTCGATGCCCAGACGGGTCGTAAAATGTCAGGCCGCCGCTGGAGTGATGGCCTGCATCAGGCCGTGGAAGCCAAGGAAGGCGTGCAGATTGATGCCGAAACCCAGACTCTGGCGACCATCACCATTCAGAATTATTTCCGCCTGTACCTGAAACTGGGCGGCATGACTGGCACGGCAGAAACGGACGCCTCGGAGTTCCATGACATCTACGGTTTGGACGTGCTTACCATCCCGACCAATCAGCCGGTGAAGCGCATCGATCAAAATGACAGCATCTTTAAGACGCGCCGTGAAAAGTACAATGCCGCCATCGCCATGATCCGCGAGCGCCACGCCAAAGGCCAGCCGCTCCTAGTCGGCACGGCCAGCGTGGATGCGTCTGAAACGGTCAGCCGAATGCTCAAGCTGCAAAAAATTCCGCACTCGGTTCTCAACGCCAAATATCACCGTCAGGAGGCCGAGATCATTGCGCGAGCCGGCCAGCGCGGTGCTGTGACCATCGCCACAAACATGGCTGGTCGTGGTACGGATATCAAACTTGGAGAAGGCGTCGCTGAACTTGGCGGTCTCATGGTGCTCGCTACCGAACGTCATGAATCGCGTCGCGTGGATCGACAGCTTCGTGGTCGCTGCGCCCGTCAGGGTGATCCGGGTGAGAGCAAATTCTTCCTCGCTTTTGAGGATGATCTGATGCGCAACTTCGGCGCCGCTGATCGCATGACGAAAATCATGGAGCGGTTCGGCATGGCGGAGGGAGAGGAGCTCCAGCACCCCTGGTTGAACCGCAGCGTCGAGACCGCACAAAAGCGCGTCGAGCAGCGCAACTACACGGGGCGCAAGCGCGTGCTGGAATATGACGATGTGATGAACCAGCAGCGCGAGGTCATCTACGAATGGCGCAACGACGTGCTGCAAAGCAACGATCCGCGTGTTCTCCTCAATGACGCTGTCGAGAAGGGGCTCAAGGAACGCCTGGGCGAGTTTCTGCCGAACGAAAAGGGTAGCGACATCGAGCCTGATTACGACAACCTGCTCCAGTGGGTGAACACCACCTTCCCAATCGGCCTGCGTGAATTTGATGACGCCTTCATGGTTCTCGATTTTGAGGCTCAGGCGAATTTCATCAAGGAGAAGGTTCTCCATGCCTATGACGTCAAGGTTGGCGGCGCGAATCCGCAGGCGCTTCAAGAGATCGAAAAAATGATCCTTCTCAACGCCATCGACCGCCTGTGGCAGGAGCACCTCTATGCATTGGACGCCCTGAAGGAAGGAATCGGCCTGCGCAGCTACGGTCAGAAAGACCCGCTGATTGAGTTCAAACAGGAGGCCTTCATCATCTTCTCCGACCTGATGCGGAACATCAATGGGGAGGTTCTCAGCAACCTCTTCAAGAGCACGCAGCAACTCGCCGCCTTTGAGCAGTTCCTGGCTCAGATGGCCATGATGCAGCAGGCACCGGCAAACAATGTGCCGCCGCTCCTGTCCGAAGAGGAGCCTGTGAAGGAAAAACCTCACAACCCGGGCAGTGACGGCCCGAAACTGATCTTTCCTGGCGCCATCCCTCAAAAGAAACCATTGGCCACTGTCGGGCGCAATGATCCCTGCCCATGCGGCAGTGGCAAAAAGTTCAAGGCCTGCTGCGGTCGCATCGCCTAACGGCGCAGGGTTGTGTGCCCCGAATGTATCTCATGAATGAATCCACTCTCCAGTCCGCCCTGAGCAATCCGCATAATCTCGGCGAAATGGCTGATGCTGATGCCGTGGGCACTGTCGGCTCACCGGACTGCGGTGACATGGTGCGCATGTGGTTGAAGTTCAAAGACAAGGACGGCCGGAAGGTCATCGATAAAGCCAGCTTTCAATCCTTTGGCTGCCAGACTGCGATCGCCGTGGCCAGTCTTGCCACGGAGTTGATTCGCGGAAAGACAAAGGAGGAGGCGCTGCTGATGAGCGCCGAGGAACTCAGTGCGCCGCTCGGCCCGCTGCCACCCATGAAGATTCATTGCGGTCAGATGGTCGAAGGCGCGCTGAAGGCAGCGCTTGAGGCGGAAAGCAATTCAGCACCCGCGATCGTGATTTCTGAAAATCGCTCTTCAGGTCCAACTTTGGCCGACAGCCTCAATGCTGCGGGCAAGACTGCCGGCAAGATCAAGATCGTGATGCAAAGCTGATATCTCCGCTGGAGAGGCCGGAGGTGGTGAATGGAACACCTGCCTTGTAACCGCTTGAATCTCCAATACCTCCCGCTCAATCATTCATGGCCAGCATTCAAAAAATCCCCACCGGCGATTTCAGTCCGTTCTACGGATGCGCCATCATGACCATGGCCGCGATGACCTTCGGCGGCATCATCGCCTGGAGCGCGTATTCGCTGATCACGCAGGACAAAGCGATCGAGGTCTTCACCGTCAATGAACCGGTAAAGATGGCTGCCATCAATCTGCCGGTGGAAATGAAGGCGGCGTTGGAAAAGCGGCTCACGGACTTTGCCGCAGGAGCCAGGGCAGGGCAGATGGTGGAGCTGACATTGAACATCGCCGAGCTGAATGCCCTGCTCACCATGGCGCCTGACAGCGGTTACGGCAGCTACGCCGAACTGCTGCGCTTTGAGAAAACGGATCCCGCCAAAAGCACTCTTAGCGGTCAGGTCAGTCTGCCGATGAACCGGCTCAAATTTTGGGAGGGGAGGAAGCGCTACTTGAATGGCGAAGCTGTCTTTCTCATCTATGTCCACGAGGAAGGCATCGACGCCAAAATGGTGGAGGTGAAAGTGCCTGGAAAAACCGTTGCCGAAGGCTTTGTTAACGGAATGGAGATCTGGCCTTGGATCGGCCCGTATCGGAAAATCGAGCCGCTGGGCACAGTGCTGAAGCTCATCAAGAAAGTGACTGTCACGGCAGACGGCGTGACGCTCAGCACGAAGGTCTAGAAATTGCGGACGATAATTCGGTGCTATCTGGCAAACGAAGTGCAGTAACCCGGGTTGCCATGGGCACTGCGGAACAGCACCCTCAGGTAACTGCCCGAGAAACTGCCGGGCATCGTGAACATCAAAGGTGGGCAATAGCCGCCTGATCCATATGGGAAACCGAAGCCCTGCTGGAGCTGTGGGTGGTAGCTACGACTGTCATAGATTGCCCCCAGTGCGGGCAGGATTGGATATGCAGGGATGACGGGTGACTTTGCGATTGCTTGGCGCTCCGCATCAGCCTGAGCTTCCAGAAGGAGTTGGCGATTGAGTGCCATGTGCGCGGCTTCTGCCATGGCCCGACTGAGTTCAGCATCCCGCCTGGAGCGTTGTGCCGCGATTTGCTGCCGGCGCTCATTGATCACACACTCATAGGCGGCGGCTTTGGCTGGGTCATATCCAAACCTTGTGCGCCATGCTTCGGGCAGATCAGTGAACAGGATCTTGGCTGCGCCATTGGCATGCGTGAAGGAAACGCCGTCCGGGTGCACTCGAACGACCTCACACTGATGGTAAATCTTATGTTGGAGTGTGGTGATCTGATCAATCGGGTCAGCCCGAATGCCGCTTAGTGATAGAGCAAATAGAATCAGGAAGGCTTTCATTGTCCGGTGAGATTCATTTGATGACGAATGACATCATGCATCACCGGTAGCTTGAAAGTCCAGATCTGAGTTGCTCCTTTGTCCGCGACACACTTGCCGGTTGTGGTTGGGCTGATTCCTGCTATCTCAGCGCGGCTTGTAACTTCCTGTGGAAGCACGCTTGCCAAACCCCCTATATTTAAGTACACTTAACAAATTAAGACATGGACGACCTTACCATCGTAGAAGTTATCGCACGCGAAGTCCTAGACTCACGTGGCAACCCAACCGTCGAAGTGGATGTCCTGCTGGACGGTGGCGCCATTGGACGCGCAGCAGTGCCGAGTGGTGCCAGCACCGGTGAACACGAAGCCTTGGAACTGCGCGATGGCGACAAGAAACGCTACCTCGGCAAAGGCGTGCTCAAGGCGGTGGATGCCGTGAATAATGAAATTGCTGACGCTCTCATCGGCAGTTGCGCGGCTGACCAGGTGTCCATCGACAAAGCCATGCTGGAACTCGACGGAACACCGACGAAATCCAAGCTCGGCGCCAATGCCATCCTTGGTGCCTCACTGGCCGTCGCTAAGGCAGCCGCTGCAGCCATGGGCCAACCTCTCTATAAATACATCGGCGGTCCAAATGCCAAGGTTCTTCCCGTGCCGATGATGAACATCATCAATGGTGGTGCTCACAGCGATGCTCCAATCGACTTTCAGGAGTTCATGATCATGCCAAAGGGCGCCCCGAGTTTCTCTGAAGCCCTTCGTTATGGGGCAGAGGTATTCCACGCCCTGAAGAAGATCCTTCATGATTTGGGATTGAATACAGCCGTCGGTGACGAGGGTGGTTTTGCTCCGACACTGAAAAGCGCCCACCATGCCTTGGAAGTCATCGCGCAGGCCATCGAAAAAGCTGGTTACAAGATGGGAAAAGACATCTTCATCGCCCTCGATGTGGCCTCCTCTGAATTCTACGACAAGGCCAAGGGCAAGTATGTCTTCAAAAAGAGCGACAAGTCTGAGCGCACCGCTGCCGAGCTTGTGGCCTATTACGCCGAGCTTAAAAAGGATTTCCCGATCATCTCGATTGAAGATGGTTGCGCTGAAAACGACTGGGACGGATGGGCTGTCATCTCAAAGGAACTCGGAGCCACGACGCAACTCGTTGGTGACGATCTTTTTGTGACAAACACGAAGTTCCTCCAGAAGGGCATCGACATGAACATCGCCAACTCCATTCTCGTGAAAGTGAACCAAATCGGTTCCCTTACCGAGACTTTGGATGCAGTTGATCTGGCTCATCGCCATGGTTATACCGCCGTCATGAGCCACCGCTCCGGTGAGACTGAGGATTACACCATCGCCGATCTTGCCGTGGCCACGAATTGCGGCCAGATCAAAACCGGTTCCCTTTCCCGCAGCGACCGTATCGCCAAGTACAACCAGCTTCTCCGTATCGAGCAGGAACTGGGTGACAACGCGATTTTCGGAGGCCGCATGAAGGTCTAATTCACAACGCCGCGCGATTCGGCATCACTATGAAGTATCAGGAAATCCAGATTGAGCATGAAAGGCCTCAGCGCGTTGAACGCTGCCTGAGGGGGATCGTGCGAGTCGGGAAATTCTGTCTCCTGCTTCTGGTGGTGCCGGTCGTGGTGGCCGTATATCGGCAACCATTGGCAGAGCAAAATGCCCAGCGTGCGAAACTTCAGGCCATGAAGATCCAGCGCGATGGCCTCATGGCCCAACGTGACAAACTTCTGCGCCAGGTCGAGTGGATCAAAACCGACGCCAGTTACCTGGAAATCCGCGCCCGTGATCACGAGCACATGCATAAGAAGGGTGAGTATGTGATCCGGTTCGAGGAATAGTCACTTCACTTTCACTGCGGCCCGCCATGGGCCGCTTTTTTTATCTGGTTGGGTTTCACTCCTTTTCTTTCCTCACGACAATTCCCCATGCGCTTTCTTGTCCTCCTTTCTCCATTCCTGCTGACTCAATGTGTCGATCAATTTGGCAATTTGACGAGCCCCTTTGGCCCGCAGTCGCCACAGCCCTACACGGATCAGCGCGAGCAGTATCGCAGCCAGTCGCGCGACGATTCACAGGAGCAGAATCAGTCAGCCTATGAGCGCGGTATCGCCGATGCGCGCATGGATTCATCCGCTGGTTTGTTGAAGAGCTTCAACCGGCATTATCAGAGCTACACACCGGCCACCCAGGCTGCGTATCAGGCAGGTTATGATCAAGGCTATGCCCCCACACTTGCCCCTTTGCCTGGTGCACAGCCTTGGCAACCCCAGTCGCAGCCTCCATCACCCTATGCTGGCGCGGGTTCCCCGCCGCCAGCCAACGACCCTGCCTACAATCAGGGCTACGATTATGGCGTCCGCGACCGGGTTGGAGGCCGCCCCAATGACCCTGGGGCCCATGTCGGCAGCTATGATCCACGCTACCGTCGCAGCTTCGAGCGCGGCTATGTCGATGCCTATTCGGCCCGCCAGTGATTGTGCGCTCCTTGCTGACTCGACTGAATCTCAGGAATAATCAGGATGTGATGGGTGGATCACCACCTTGTCATTCAAACCACTTCAAAATGAAGTGGTGCTCGGGAAGGGACTCGAACCCTTAAGCCTTTCGGCACAGGATCCTTAATCCTGCGCGTATACCAATTCCGCCACCTGAGCATGTCCTGCTGAATGCAGGGCGCGGAGTATAGCTTTCCTACAGCAGATGCAACTGGAGTTTTGGCTTTTTACGTGGCGATAAAAGAAGAAGACCGATGAGTTTGGGCTCATCGGTCTTTGGTCAGAGGGGATTTGAATTGCAGGCTATGCCTTGCCAACGGCCGCCACAATCTTTTGGGCCGCATCGGTCAGGTCTTCCGCGTTGGTGATGGCGAGTCCGCTTGCTGAGAGGGTAGCCTTGCCGGCTTCAACGTTGTTACCCTCCAGACGAACGACGAGAGGGATGTTCAGGGAGACCTCCTGGGCGGCAGCAATGATGCCATTGGCAATAATGTCGCAGTCCATGATTCCTCCGAAGATGTTCACCAGAATGCCCTTCACATTGGGGTCACCGAGGATGATTTTAAAGGCTGCCGTGACCTGCTCTTTAGTCGCACCACCCCCGACATCGAGGAAGTTGGCAGGCTCGCCGCCATGCAATTTGATGATGTCCATGGTGCTCATGGCCAGTCCGGCGCCATTGACCAGGCATGCGATATTGCCATCGAGGCCGATGTAGTTGAGTCCGAATTCGCTGGCAGCGACTTCACGTGGATCTTCTTCCGTTTTGTCGCGCATGGCGACGATCTCCTTCTGCCGATAGAGCGCGTTGTCGTCGAAGTTGAATTTGGCATCCAGCGCGACGACCTGATTGTCTGTCGTGATTGCCAGAGGGTTGACCTCAACAAGGCAGCAGTCGCTCTTGAGGTAAAGATTCCACAGGGCGGTGAACAGCTTCACGGCCTGATTGGCCAGTGCTCCCTGAAGACCGAGTGAGGCGGCGACCTTGCGAGCCTGATAGGGTTGAAGGCCGAGCGCCGGGTTGACGAACTCCTTGAAGATCTTCTCTGGAGTATTTGCCGCCACTTCTTCGATGTTCATGCCGCCTTCAGTGCTGGCGATCAGAGCATGACTGCTGCTGCCGCGATCAAACAGAATGGCAAAATAAAATTCCTTCTGGATATCCACGGATTTCACAACAAGCACCTTGCTCACTAACTTGCCCTCAGGGCCTGTTTGATGAGTCACAAGCGTTTGACCAAGCATTTTACCGGCGATTTCCTGAGCTTCTGCAGCCGTGTTAATCACATGAACGCCGCCTTTGAATCCATTCTTGAAAGTGCCTTTGCCTCGGCCGCCGGCGTGAACCTGGGCTTTGACCACCAAGCCGGCTCCGCCAAGTTCTGCGGCGATCTTGCCAGCTTCCTCAGCTGTCTCTGCGACTTTGCCGGGAGGTGTGGCGACACCGTATTTTGTGAAGAGTTCTTTGGCCTGATATTCGTGGATGTTCATGGGGGAAAGTGGGGCGGCGAGACAGTAGGAGTCCGCGCCGAAGCGTCAAGGAGGCAATCGGAGGATGTTGCAAAACATCAAACGCTTTCACCGGATTTTGTTCCAGTGAAAGCGTTGTAATGTCACTCGAGTGAGCGTGGCCTCAATCGCGATTAGCTTCGATGATGACCTGGCCTGAAAGAATCGGTGACGTGGTGAGCGTGGTTGGAGGCGGGCCGGCACTCGGCAGTTGGTTCAGCAGGAAGTAGCCGACTCCCTGACCCAGTCTCCGAAGCAGAACGCCATTGAAGTTGGCTGTGCGAATGATGCTTGTGCTCGTGCCGGATTTTTTTGTGGTCGAGGTTGGCCGGGGATTGTCTCCGGAACCGCTCAATGTGAAGTTCCCGGAGAATTTGCTCGTGGAGGCATTGAAGGTTGTCATTTTCACCTGATTCGGATTGACGGAGGGGAATGATACCACGTTCGAGGTGCTGATATTGAAGATCTGGCCAAAACCAAAGCCGATTCCGCCTTCGGTGAAACTCAGCAGCGCATTGCCTGGAGGCGGGCCAAAGCCCAAAACTACCTGGTTCGATGGAGGAGGCATATTTTCTTCACCCAGTGTTGTTTGCACATGCAGAGGGATACCTTGCGCATAGCTGCGGCTGGCAGGAAGAGCTTCAGGGATCTTGTACCAGTCAAGAACACCGTCGATAAGAATCTCGCTCATCATAGTCGGAGTTTGGGGCATGTTCTGGTTGTAATCGTAATAGTCGGACATCAACTCCTGCCAGCCTTGTGCCGAACCGGTGTTGCCATAGAGCATGAAGTGCAATGGAACATAGTTGATGTAGGAATTGTAGTAACTGCCTCCAAGCATGGTGCTGCAGGTGGTTGGTGCCCCATCCGCCATGAAACCCACCCAAGTCACTGTGCCCCGGGTGGTGACGGTCATGGTGCCAAAGCTGTTACCTTGTGGATAGGCTTGAACACCAGCGAGCATCTCTGGCAATTCAGCCGCCACATTGTACGTGCCAGCCAGATGTGTCGCTGGTGGATTGTAGCAATAGTTGTACTCCTGCCCACCGGAGGTCGGAATGACATCGGATCCCCACGGATTACGCCGTGCGAGAACATTCACAGGAACGGGACTGTTATAAAACCCCTTTCTCACCGAGTGAGCGCCCTGTTCCGTAATGCAATGAAACCCGTAGCGTGAGATTGCGACGCCTACCGGACGATCAAACAATACCTCAGAACCAGTCCCATTTGCCCAACCTGATTCATTGGCTCGTCCTGCCACGTTACAAACAACGCCGAGGCAACTGATGCGGCGTAAAAGGTGGCTTCCTGTGTCTGTGATAAAAATGTTTTCACTGGAATCAAAAGCTATGCCATGAGGACTGTTGAAGCGTGCGTTAGCAAGTAGACCTTCAGAGTGACCAACCACCCCAGGGGCACCGGCAAAGGTTGTGACGACTCCACTTGTGCTGATGGTTCGGATGACGTGATTTCCACTGTCAGTGACATAGGCAACGCCCTTCTTGTCGAAGGCTATTCCGTAGGGGGAATTGAAGCGAGCAGCAGAACCGCTGCCATTACTGCTTCCTGAGAGGCCGCTCTTACCTGCGAAAGTAGTGACCAAGCGCGCCGGTGTGATTTTACGGATGGTATGGTCGGTGAAGTCAGTGACATAAACGTTTCCATTTTTATCCACAGCGACTCCGACCGGGCAAACGAAGCGAGCCGCAATTCCGGTGCCATTGACACTGCCCTTAAGGCCTGCACTGCCTGCAACGGTTGTGACTACACCATAAGGAGTGATTTTGCGGATGGTGCTGTTGCAGGTGTCCGCTACATAAAGATTGTCATTGGCGTCTATAGCCAACCCCTCGGGGGCGTGAAAAAGGGCTTCAAAACCGGAGCCATCCGTGCTTCCGCAGAGGCCTGCCGTTCCCGCAAATGTTGTCACCACTCCGTAAGGTGTCACTTTCCGGATCACATTATTGTATGAGTCAGCTACGAACATGTTGCCATTGCTGTCGAACACCATGCCACGCGGGCCATCAAAAAGTGCGGCCGTGCCATTTCCATCCTCGCTTCCGGGAATGTCTGGCTGGCCAACAAAGGGACTGACGGTGCGAGGGTTGCACCAAGGGTCGGTAATCGTCCCTCTCAGGGTACCCTGATAATAATCAATGGTGAATTGGAGGGTTACGGGGCAGAGAGGTGCCTTGCGTGAGACGCTAACTTGAGCAGTCGCTCCACCCATGGATGTCAATGCAGTTTTGGAAGGTGGCGGCCCTTGGTTGTAACCACCAGTGACGTTCAGCGTGCCGGTGAAAGGAAGCTTTTCAAGGCTACCCAGAGTCAATGCTCCGCTGAATGCCCCCGTTGTTTCCACTTTCACTGTGATCGTTCCACCGAACCCACCGTTGAGCGAACCACGGCGATCCACAAGACCATTGAAGTCCCCAGAAGTTCCACAAGGTAGTGGGCTGATGTAAAGTTGTGCGTTGGCTGAATAGGTGCCTTTGATGTTTGTTGCTTTGAGGACAACATTAAAGAGGCCGGACCTGGTCGGGATGCCGGAAATGACGCCTGTCATTGTGTTTACCGATAAGCCTGCCGGGAGTCCGGTCGCGCCATACGAGTCGGGTGCGCGGGCTGGATCAAGATCGATCGGGATGCTGAAGGTGTAAGGCACTCCCACCATGCCGCTTGGCATGTAAACCGGCCCGATGATGAGGGGGTGTCCATCGATAACACGAAGATGATGAGTGCCTCCCACAAGAGTTCCGCCCGGTCCTGTCACTTCACAGGCGTAAGTGCCTGCGTCATCTGTTGTCAGATTCACAATGGTCAGAGTCTTGCCATTGGCTGAGACAGTGGCCCGGCTGTGAAGTGTGAAAGGCTGACCATTTCTCAGCCATTGATGGCTCAAACCATTTCCTGCTGAGACCACGGTCATGACAGCGCTGCCTCCAGTGGGCCGTATCAGGGTTTTCTCAGAAGTGTCAACGACTCCCAATTCAGCCGGATCTGTCGTTTGAGAGCCGCCACCATTGGTTGCGGTCATCGTGTAGACCCCGACATTTGTCAACGTGGCGATGAAACTGAGTGTGGCAGTTGTGGTTTTGGGAACAAAGGCCGTATTATTGCGCTTCCACAGCAGTGCTGGAGAGGGTTGCCCAACGGCAGACGCGGTAAAAGTGGCGGTGCTGTTAAGCGGCACAAGAAGTGATTTTGGGTCTGATACAATTTCAGCAATTGTTGCGGCATATCCATTCCCTCGCAGTTGAATGATGAATGGATTCACGTCTGGATCGCTGCTCGCAATTTTAAGTGTTGCTGAGCGGCTGCCCAGAGCCAGAGGCCCGAAAGAAACAATGAACGAGGCTAGGCCCGTGGGCTCCAAGGAGGTTGGTGGAGTTTCCTCAACCTTGAACTCGGCACGATTCGTTCCGTCAATCGTCGCTTTGATAGCGGTCAGGTTTTGTGCGCCCATGTTACGAATGTACACCGTCCGCTCCACTCGGCCCCCGACCACCACTGAGCCGAAATCGATGATCGACTGCTCATGAACCAGTGCCGAGTCCAATGGATGCTCGACCACCATGTCGGCACTGCTGGATGTCCAAAGTCGGAAAACGTACACACCACCCTGATTCATCGCTGCTTCGCCTAACGTGTCGACCCCATCATCGCAGTTTGCGCCGACGAGAACCGTGTTTCCCGAGATAGCAACCGATGAGCCAAAAAGGTCTCCCGCCGCTCCGTCGTTTGCCAAAAGCTTGGCCTCTTGAGTCCAAGTGCTGCCCTTCCTCATGAAAACATAGGTGCTGCCTGCGTTGTTGGCACCGGGTTGATCATCCTGGGGTGCTGCTATGATGGCGGTGCTGCCCGCCAAGGCCACATAGATGCCGAATTGGTCACCAGCGGCTCCGTCCGAAGCCGTTAATTGCGCCTGCTGAGTCCAAGTGGATCCAGCGCGGGTGAAGACGAAGGCAGCACCCGCATCCACACCGGCTGTCGTGTCAGCTGCTGAGGTGCCTACCAATGCCGTGTCACCGGAAATGGCAACGGAATGGCCAAAGGAGTCATTTGGGCCAAGCGGGTTAGCATTCAATCTGGCCTGTTGGCTCCAAACATTGCTACTGAACACAAAAACATATGCGCTACCGGCATTCTGCGTCATGTCAATATCGTCCCCCATGGCACCTATTAGCGCTGAATTTCCGGAGAGAGCCACTGATTGACCAAAATTGTCGAAAGCAGAAGCATCTCCGGCCGTCAGGTTTTTTTGGAACACCCAAAAACCGTCCCACCCATAAAATACATAGGCACTGCCAGCGTCTTCCCCTGCGGATGTATCATTGCCAGCCGCTCCGATCAAAAGTCTGGTGCCCTCAATGGCAACTGACCGTCCAAATGCGTCATAACTTGCCCCGTCCGGAGCCGTGAGTTTTGCCAACTGTGACCAATGTCCGCCCATGCGGCCAAAAATGTACACACTACCAGCATTTTCTCCGGCGGTAGTGTCATCACCAATTGCCCCGGTTGCGAGTCTGTCGCCGCTGCCCAGCAATGCCACTGAACTGCCCAAATTGTCAAAAGCAGAACCGTCTGGCGATGTTATTCGCGCTTCCATCGACCAGACAGTCCCGGCGCGAGTGAAGATATAGACTGCCCCAGTATCCGAACCCGCGGGACTGTCGTCACCTTGGGCTCCGATAGCGGCCGTATCTCCTTGAATGGCCACTGGACGACCGAAGAAATCATTGACGGCGGCATCTCCTGGTGAAAGTCGAGCTTGCTGACACCAACTGGCCGGGTTGTTTGGATCGCCAGGCTCACAGCAGTCGAGATCGCTGCGGACAAAAACAAAAGCTGTGCCTGCGTTGGATCCGGCACGGGTGTCATCGCCTGGAGCGCCAAGCAAAACCGTGTCAGATGAAACCGCTACGGCGGCACCAAGCGCGTCTGCTCCAGTCGCGTCGCCAACTTTCAAGCGTGCCTGCTGCGTCCAGAAGGATCCAGTCCGGTCGAAGATGTAGGCACTGTTCCGAGTTGGCGCGCCAAGGACTGTGCGGTTGTTTTCCAGTGCCACCGAGGTTCCAAAAAAATCATCTGCCGCTGCATCCAGAGCGGTCAGCACTCCCTGCTGGGTCCATGTCGTCCCGCTGCGGGTGAAGACATAGCCGCTGCCGGCATTATTGCCTGCCATGGTGTCGTCATTAGGCGCGCCGATCACCGTCGTGTCTCCGGATGCGGCCACGGCAGAGCCGAAAGCATCGCCCGTCGCTGCATCAAGAGATGTCAGTTTTTGCTGCTGCGACCACGAGGTGCCTGACTGCACAAAAACGAAGGCGTAGCCGGTGCCGTCATTGCTTGATGGGCCATCTCCAGGCGCTCCAACCACGGAGGTGGTTCCAGAGACGGAGACGGCGGAGCCGAACAGGTCACCGGACTGACCTCCATTGGCCTGCAGGGTGGCTGAATGGCTCCATGCAACACCAGTGCGGGTAAAGACGTAGGCTCGTTCCGCCGCAGGAGTTCCCACCAAGGCCGTATCTCCTGAGAGAGAGATGGAAGCTGCGGGGAAGAAAGTCTCTTGAATTCCTGAATTGAGGACTGCCTGTTGCGTCCAGGTGGTGCCGCTGCGGACAAAGACAATGACTCCTGCACTGGCGGTAGTCGTCGCCACCAGTGCTGTATTTCCAGACAGTGCGGTTTGTGAACCAAAGGCGGAATTCGCTGCCGGGGTAGCCGGACGAAGCTGCGCTTGCAAGCCCCAAAGTGAGCTGGTGCGCAAGAAGACGTAGGCGCTTCCGGCATCCACTCCTGCCGGTGTGTCATCGCCAGGAGTTCCAATGATGGCTGTATCCGAAGATAGGGCTACAGAGGCACCAAAACGGTCTTCTGCTGCTCCTGTGCCAGTGACTTCAGGCCCCAGTTTTTGCTCGAGCGTCGTAATGAGAGGATCAATCGTCAGGGGATAGACCGCACCGGCATCAGCCACCACGATGGCAATACTGTCGGGTTGCGCGCTGGCAGCCAGGTGTGCGGGCAGCTCCTGTCCTTTGGCATCCCAGACTTTCAGTCCATTGTAGGCAAGAACAGGCACTCCGTCTGCCGTCTTCCAGTTGGCCTGCTCCGGTGTGACCAGTGAGCTGACGAGTCCGCTCATGCGAACTTCCACCTGCAGAGGGGCGTCTCCGCCTCCTGCTATCGGCTCTTGAATGGTATATCCGTGCTCAAATCCCTGCGTTCTGTTTTCAACCCACTCCATGACTGACCCGCGCTGATACTCGATTCGGTCACCTTTGGTCTGGATTTTTGCCGATTTGGGCATGGGCAGAGATTTGTCGCCTTTGCTGATTCCTGTCAGCTGTAGATTACCCTGCCAGCTGCCACCGGCGCCAGACTCAATCCGCACGGCATCGTCTAAGAATCGTGCCGTGAGCTGCTGTCCTGGGTTTGCTGCAAAGAAGCGGACACCTTGGTTCTGCAGCATGGCCGACTCCTCTTTTGTCAAAGTCTGAATCTGATGTCGGGCGGCAGAGAACACGCTCCAAAGCTCTTTTTCAGGATTCTTGGGTTTGCTTAATGCAGGGGGCGATGCCGGACCGGTCTTAGCCACTGTGTTTTTTTGTGGAACCAAGGCTGGTTGCGCCGTCGGTTTGGCCGCTTTTTGTGCGACATCAGCTATCGCTTGTGTCTGTGGTACGGCTGCAGCCTTCTTGTCCGTGCTTGGGAGATCTTCCACAGTTGACCATTCCCTCACAAGGCCTACCACCAGCAGAAAGCTGGCGATGCTGATGACTGCGGCGCGACACGTGGGTCTGCTCCATGATTCGCGTACAAAGTGACGAATAGATTTCATACAGTTGCTTAGAAGGTGTTTATCTAAATAGTAATTTAGATGATGTAAATGATGTATAACACAATTATTGCAGTCAATCGTAAAGATATATTACATAGCGCCATATTAGCGCTCAACTTATCCGCATTTGCCACGCACAGGGTTCTCCCCATGGTGGCGGCCTCGCATGAAAATTGTCCTGCTCGATGCCCACACCGCCAATCCGGGAGATGTCTCCTGGGCACCTCTGGAATCCATTGCTCAATGCTCCATTTTTCCGCGCACGCCACTGGCTGAAACCGTGGCCCGCTGCGCAGGTGCGGAGATCGTGATCACGAATAAATCAGTGCTCAATCGAGATGTCATCGAATCGCTGCCTTCTCTCAAATACATCGGTGTTACAGCCACGGGCTACAATGTCGTCGATGTGGCAGTTGCCAAAGATCGGGGGATCGTGGTGACGAATGTTCCCGGCTACAGCTCGCCTGCCGTGGCCCAGCTTGTTTTCGCACTGGTGCTCGAACTGACAAACCACGTCGGACACCACACTCAGACGGTGCGCGATGGGCGTTGGGTTTCCTGCCCGGATTTTTGTTACTGGGATCACCCGATTATCGAACTCAGCGGCCGAACATTCGGCATCATCGGTTATGGTGGCATTGGTGGTTCCGTGGCACGCATCGCCCTGGCGTTTGGCATGAAAGTGCTGGCTAGCAGGCGTGAATGGAAGACACCGCCACCCGACGGCGTCACGCCAGTCAGTAGCGATGAAGTTTTCGAAAACAGCGATGTCATCTCCCTGCATTGTCCTTTGACCGAAGCCACGAAGCATCTTGTGGGTAAGCGCACGCTCGGTCTCATGAAACCAGAGGCTTTTCTGATCAATACCGGCCGCGGCCCCCTTGTCGATGAGGCTGCGCTCGCTGATGCATTGAATGCAGGTCGCATCGCCGGTGCGGGCCTGGATGTTCTCTCCGTTGAGCCGCCTGCAGCCGGGAATCCACTGCTTAGCGCAAAGAATTGTCTCATCACCCCACACATCGGTTGGGCCAGCCGGGAGGCCCGTATCCGCCTGATTGACCAAACCGCAGCCAATCTCCGAGCCTTCCTCGCCGGCAATCCGGTGAACGTCGTGGGGTAGGGGCGGGAGATTGAATCATTGACCGGCGGTTGGCTTCAAGCCTTCCGCCCGCGTCAAGGATTACAAAACTTAACGCGGTACACTCTCAGCCAAGAGCCGCCGTGGCTTCTTTCCCATCGATCACTTTCTGCGATGGTTCTTTGATTTCGTAGATGATGCCGATGAGTTTGAGGAAACGCAGGACGTAGTAGGTCGGATCGATCTCCCACCAGAAGAAACCCTGGCGCGCGCAATGCGGGTAGTAGTGATGATTGTTATGCCAGCCTTCACCCAGCGTCAGGATGGCGAGAATGAAGCTGTTCTTGCTCGATTCGCCCGTTTCGTATCGGCGATTGCCCAGCAGGTGGCAGAAGGAATTGATGGCAAAGGTCGTGTGGTACAAGATGACGGTGCTCAGGCAGAACCCCCAGAGGAAGCCCGGCCAGCCAGCGATCAGGTAGCAGGCTATCCCCGTGACAGCTGGCGGGATGGAGTGATATTTGTCCAGGAAAACCAGTTCGGGAAATTTGGTCAGATCCTTCACTCGCTTGGGATCATAGTCGCAGTAGTCGGGAGAGAGAACCCAGCCCAAATGCGCCCAGTAAAAGCCCTGCTGCTTCACTGAGTGGATATCGTCCTCCTGATCGGAGTGCTGGTGATGATGGCGATGATGAGCTGCCCACCATAGGGCACCCTTTTGTCCCGCCATGCCGCCGAGAAAGGCCAGCACGAATTGAAACCAGCGTGAGGTCTTGAACGAGCGATGCGAGAAGTAGCGATGGTAGCCGCCGGTAATGCCGAATTTTCGAATCAGAAACAATCCCACGAGGAGCAGGATGCAGGTCAGATCGGGTTTGACAAAGAAAGCTGAAATAGCGGCCGCGTGAATGGCGAAAAACAGGGCGGAACTCAGGGATGGTTTAAAGGCAGAATGGGTCACGGTTGGGAAAAGCAGGCTCCTACTTGCCAGTGATACGTTTAAAATCAATCTTTTGCTTCAACCCGATCTTGACTCCTGCCGTGACATTATCGGCACACACGGAAGGACTGTTCAGTTGATGTTGCCGGTGCTGATTCACCGCCGAGAAGCTCCGATACCGGGCTGATCAGGCATTTCGACGCAGCCACTCGCATCGAACAACACGCCTGAGTAGTCGTCATCCGCCAGATAGAGATGGCCATCCAGATCCACCCAGTCAGCCCATGGTGCCAGATGCGCTCCGGCGGTGACGCCGATGCTGCTTTCGATCATGCAGCCCAGCAGCACACGCAGCCCGTGGTGCCGGGCTTCTTCGATCATTGTGATTGCTCCGGCGAAGGAGCCGCATTTCAGCAGCTTCACGTTCACGCCTTCCACCAGATCTTTGAGCATGGCCACATCCTCATGCGTCTGCGCACTTTCATCGGCAAACAACGGTGTCACGCTTGGCGGCAGGGCCTTGCGCAACTCACGCCAGGCTTCAAGGCCGCCTGCGTGATGGATTGGTTGCTCGATCAGTTCCAAGGAATGCCTTCCCAGTCGAGGAATCATCAGCGCTGCCTCTTTCACCGACCAGCCGCCGTTCACATCCGCCAAAAGCTTCGCCGTTGGGGCAGCGCGACGGGCCTCAGCCACGATCTGCTCATCAAACGCCAAATCACCGCAGCCGAGCTTCAATTTGAGCACCCCGAACTGCTTGGCAGTTTCAGCGACCAGTCTTGCAAATGAGGTGAGATCTGTCGGGATGCTAAACGAACGGCACTCCGGGATTCGTCCCTCCCGACGCGGCAAAGTCGCTGGAATCAGAGAAGACAAAGGAACACCCGCACTACGGCATTTCAGATCCAGTTGCAGCAGATCCAAGGCCAGTCTCCCAGCTCTCGGTGCCTCTGCCGGCGCTGGGTTCATTATCTCTTTCACTCCACGCAGCCAGGCCACTGTTGCCTCCGCATCCTCGCCATAATAGGGCACAAACGGGGCTTCTCCCACCGCTCCAGCTTCATGAATACGCACCACCTGCCTTGTCGATGATGCTCCATGAGCAATCCGAAATGGCGTGGTCAGGTGCAGCGTCTTAAGTTCAACTTCAGGCATGTCAGCAGTCTGAGCCTTTCACGAAGCTCCGATACAGGCGACTGAAAAATCCTGCATAATCCTGAAATTCTGCCAAACCTGTCTAAACTGCCCGCCCCACTTCCGACCCATGCCACGTCCGCCTCTCAATCGCCGCCCCACTTCAGCACCGAAACCACCGCCTCCCGGCAGTGAGGATTGGGCACGCCCCTGGGCGCAAATGAAGTATTTCTCCTTCCACCCGGCCATCTTTCCAAACATGGTTGGCCCTGTCTCCAGCGATGCCGGTCCTGGCGATCTGGTTAACATCTATGACAAGGACGGTTTCCCTTTTGGGGCAGGCTTCCTCAATCCCAAGGCCCGTGTGCCTCTCCGCGTGCTGCATCACGGCAAAACCGCGTTTGGCGAGGCTGATCTCGATGCACTGCTCATGCGCGCAATCCGGTTGCGGAAAGACACGCTGAAGCTCGATGCCGAAACGGAAGCCTACCGCGTCGTGCACTCGGACGCGGACGGCTTGAGCGGCCTCATCGTTGATCGTTACGCAGACACGCTTTCCATTGATGTCACGACGCTCGGCGCATGGCGCCGCATCCGGCGCTGGCTGCCCATGCTACACGCTGAACTCGGCACCGGGTTTCAGGTGATCCGTGTCGACCCGGACATCGGGCTCATGGAGGGCATGAGAATCAGTGATGTGCCGGAGGCTGGCGAGCCCGGACCAAAAAGCGTGCGGGTTCGTGAAAACGGCCTGCGCTACCTCGTGAACTTTGAAGATGGGCACAAAACCGGCTTCTTCTGTGATCAGCGGGAAAACCGTCTCAAGCTCGGCAAACTGGCGCATGGCCGCGTGCTGGATCTCTGCACCTACACCGGCGGGTTTGCACTTGCAGCCAAAGTGCTGGCAAAGTGCGAAGATGTCACCGGCGTGGATCTCGATGAAAAGGCGATCGCCCAAGCCAAACAGAATGCAAATCTCAACCAGACACGCATCAACTGGACGCATGGCGACGCTTTCACCTGGTCACGCCAGATGATCAAGAATGGCGAATTGTGGGACACCGTCGTGCTTGATCCGCCGAAGTTTGTTCATCATCGCGACAACATGGATGAGGGCGTCTTCAAGTACCGCGATCTTAATGCCCTTGCCCTGCAGATGGTTAGGCGCGGCGGGCTGTTTGTCACCTGTTCATGCTCCGGCCTGCTCAGCACCGACGACTTCGAAGATCTGGTCATCGGCACCGCGCACCGGCATGGCCGCAAGCTGCAAATCCTGGACCGCACCGGCCCCGGCATGGATCACCCGGTGATGTCAAACTGCCCCGAGAGCCGTTACCTCAAAGTCATCTGGGCTGTGGTGGTTTGATCATCGCTTCGCTTTGGCGCGCAGTGCCTCTTCCACCTCGCCGAGAGGCAGGCAGTTGATCACGTCACTGCGCGTCAACCAGCCTTTGCGGGCGGCGCGCACGCCGAAAAGAACGTCCTGCAGGCCGTGCGTGCTGTGGGCATCAGGATTGATGCTGCATTTCACGCCTTTTTCTTTGGCCAGCCGCCACCAGCGCCAGTCCATGTCCAGCCGCCATGCGCTGGCATTGAGTTCAATGATCGTCCCATTCGCCGCTGCGGCATCGATGATCTTCGGGATGTTCACCGCATATGCCGGGCGCTGTGCGAGCAGCCGCCCCGTGACATGACCGAGCATGGTGACATGCGGATTTTCGATGGCGCGGATGATGCGGGCCGTCATTTCCGCTTCGGGCAGATTGAAGACGCTGTGAACGCTGGCCACGACGTAATCCAGCTCCGCCAGCAGTCCGTCATCAAAGTCGAGCGTGCCATCCTTGTGAATGTCCACCTCACTGCCTGCGAAGATATGAAAATGTCCGTCAAACTCAGCGTTCAGCGCACGGATTTCCGCGATTTGCGCGCGCAACCGGTCCTCATGGAGCCCGTTTGCCTGGAAGCTGCTTTTGCTGTGATCGGCAATGCCCAGGTATTGCATGCCCAGCTCTCGGGCAGCCTCGGCCATCTCCCGCAGCGTCGCCTTGCCGTCGCTTGCGGTGGTGTGGTTGTGAAAGACACCGCGCAGATTTTCCAGCTCAATCAGACGCGGCAGTTTGCCACGCTCGGCTGCCTCAATTTCGCCTGTATTCTCTCGCAGCTCCGGCTCGATGTAGTCGAGCCCTAGAGTGCGGTAGATGTCACGCTCCTCATGCACCGTTGCCATGTCTGTTGAGGCGTGGTCTCCGACGACGGTAAAACCATATTCATTGAGCGACAGGCCCTGATCCAACGCCCGTTGACGAACCATCACGTTGTGCTCCTTGCTGCCGGTAAAATAGTTCAGCGCAAACGGGAACTCTGCACTGCTCACCGCACGCAAATCACACTGCACACCATTGCTGGCATACACGCTCGCCTTGGTGCCGCCTTGAGCGATGATCTTCTCCACTTCCGGCAGCTTCACAAAGTCACCAATGACGCGCTCGGGATGCTTGGTCGAAACCAGGAAGTCCAGATCATGCACCACTTCCTTGCCGCGCCGGAAACTGCCGCACACCTCAGCGCGCGAGACATCCGGGTGTCCGCGCAGCGCTTCGAGAATGTTCTGCGCCAGCGCGTACACTTGATCCAGGCGAAACTCCGAAGCGTGCTCTTCACGGAAGGCGATGCCCTCCAAAATCTTGGCCACCGTCTTGTCGCCAAAACCACTGATCTTCGCGGCCTCACCGCTTTCACAGACCCGTTTCAAGTCAGCGATGGAGCCCACCTTCAGTGTCGTGTACAGCGCCGCGATCTTCTTCGGCCCCAGGCCGGAAATCTCGAACAGCTCAAAGAGTGTCTCAGGGAACTCCGCCTTCAGCTTCTCATAAAACTCCAGCTTCCCGGTCGTCGCCATTTCATGCAGCTTGTCACGCAGCGCGTCGCCGATGCCCTTGATCCCCGCCAGTTTCTCCTCCGCCGCGAGTTGCATGATGTCCCCCGCGTAGCTTTCCACGATCTCCGCTCCCATCTTGTAAGCACGGGTTTTGAAAGGGTTCTCCCCCTTCAGTTCCAGCAGGAGGGCGATTCGGTTCAAGATCTCGGCAGCAGCTTCACGGGTCATTCTCAGACCATGGGCAGACGCACCGAGTTTGCCACCGCTCAGTCGAAAAAGCTCAGACCTGCCCAAACGATGCCCAGCAGCATCAACAGTCCCACTGCGGCTGGCAGCCAGCCTTCTTCATCAGGCTCATAGTGGCCGAAACTGAGCAAACGCAGTGTCCAGTAGCCGAGCGTCCGGCAGAGCACTTCCCAGAACAGTTCGATCATGACCCGCACCACGCCACCAAGGAAATGCTTGAGTCCCTCCGCGATGAGATCGTCTAGCGGCATGTGATCTTACTTTCTGAAGATGAAATAAACGGCACCGCACATGCACATGGCGGCCCAGAGGTAGTCCCATTTCAGGGGTTGTTTCATGTAAAGTAACACGAACGGCACAAACACGGTCAGCGTCACGACTTCCTGGACAATCTTGAGTTGCGGCAGGCTCAGGGTCTCGCTGCCGATCCGGTTGGCGGGCACTTGCAGCATGTATTCGAAGAAGGCGATTCCCCAGCTCAGCAGCGCGGCGATGAACCACGGTTTGGCCTTCATCTCTTTCAGGTGCGCATACCACGCGAAGGTCATGAAAGCGTTCGAAGCGGTGAGCAGGATGACG
The DNA here is from genome assembly GCA_903960845.1 of uncultured Verrucomicrobiota bacterium. Lineage (GTDB taxonomy): Bacteria > Verrucomicrobiota > Verrucomicrobiia > Verrucomicrobiales > Verrucomicrobiaceae > Prosthecobacter. Next base: position 58,235 of record CAJCCF010000198.1, read on the forward strand.
GCTTTGATCAGGGGCCAGTTCATGGAAACCTCACTTCAGTGTGGCGTCACTTTTCCCGTCGGCCTGACGATAAAGCTGGGTGGGTATGAGCATCTGCGGAGGCACGTCTTCGCCCTTCGAATGCTTTAAAAAGGCACGCACCACCTCGATGCCCATCTTGTCGGGAAATTGAATTGGATCGGCGTAGATCTTGCCGTCGCGGATCGCCTGCTTGCCTTCCGGTTGGCCGTCGAAGCCAATGATCACGACCTTGTCAGCCCGGCCCGCTTTTTCCAAGGCGCCGCGCGCGCCGAGTGCGGAGGGATCATTGATGGCAAAAATCCCGACCATGTCCGGGTGTGCCTGCAGCATGTCTTCGGCGGCCTTGTAGCCCTTGTCCTTGGCGCCGCCGCCATCGAGTTCGCTGACGACCTCGATCTTCGCCGGTGCCGTGGCGTTATGTGCGGCAAGCACCTCTTTAAAGCCCTTCACTCGCAGGATGCAGGACTCGACTTGTTTCAGATCAAGTACGCCGATTTTTCCGCCCTGGCCTTTCAGCGCCTCAATCAGCGCCTTCGCCGCTTCGCGACCACCGCCGAGATTGTCCGTGGCCACCTGTGTCACGATCTTCACGCCTGGTTCCTGGCAGGGGACATCGACGGTGAAAACGGGGATGCCTGCCGCATTGGCTTCCTGAATCACGGGCACGATGGCCTTTGAATCCGCCGGACTGAGGATGATGGCGGAGACTTTCTTCACGATGAAGTCCTTCACCTGATTGCTCTGCCGGGCCACATCATTGTCGGCGCTGACGATCAGCGTGTCGTAGCCTTGCTTCGCCGCCTCCGCAGTGATGTTGTCGCCGATCACTTTGAAAAAAGGATTTTGCAGAGTCAGCAGCGAGGCCGCGATGGTGCCGCGCGATGTCTTGGCTTCAGGCTTGGACTTGCCGCATCCGCTGAGCGCAACGGCTGCGAGACTGAGCAGGGTGAAATGTCGGGTGGTCATGGTCATCCCGATGTACAGCGCAATGCCGTGAGCCTGACAAGCCCTGCTTGAAGGCCATTCAGCCCCGGGATCTCTGCGAAACACCATGGAAAGCCTCAGCTTTGATTGGCATTCGAATCGACTTCCGCTTGCATCCGCGCCCGGCTCATCCAAACGGGAGCACGCACCATGAGCGGATTCACCGGAACCCTAAACCCCCAGCAGAGGGAAGCAGCCACGCACATCCACGGGCCGCTTCTGATCCTGGCTGGCGCAGGCACGGGCAAGACACGCGTGGTCACGGCGCGCATCGCTTTCATGATCAATGAAGGCATCAAGCCCGAGCATATCCTGGCCGTCACCTTCACCAACAAGGCCGCCGCTGAAATGCGCGAACGCGTGAAGGACATGTGCCGCGATGGCATGGGTAAAAAAGTCGTGCTCGGCACCTTCCACGCCTTTTGCGCCCGGCTGCTGCGCGAGTTCGCCGAGCACGTGGGCTACAAGAAGAATTTCGTCATCTATTCCCAGAGCGAGCAGATCAGCCTCATGAAGCGCGTGCTCAAGAGTCTGCTGGTAAAGGAGGAAACGCTCGATCCGCAGAAGGCTCTGGCGCGCATCAGCAAGGCCAAGAACAACGGGGAGGAGATTGGCGATCCGGCAATGGATCTGCACGCGGCAGTGGCTGAAAAATATGCCGACGAGATGCGCGCGCTGAACGTCATGGATTTCGACGACCTGCTCTGCCTGGGGGTCAAGTTGCTGGAGGAAAATGCGGTCGTGCGTGAAACTCTTCATCAGCGCCACCGCTACGTGACGGTGGATGAGTTCCAGGACACCAACTCCCTCCAGATGCGCCTGCTGCGCGCCCTGGTGCCAGCCCCCTACAATGTCTGTGTCGTGGGCGATGATGACCAGTCCATCTACGGCTGGCGCGGCGCGGAGATCACAAACATCACGGAGTTCGAAAACTTCTTCCCCGATCCCACGGTCGTGAAACTGGAGGAGAATTACCGTTCCACCACCGCCATCCTGCACACCGCCAACAGCCTGATCAAAAACAACGCGGGCCGCCGTCCCAAATCACTCTGGAGCCGAAACAGCGGCAAGGAGCCGGTGCGCCTCGTTGCCGCGCAGGATGATCTGGAAGAGGCGGAGATGATCGCCAAAGAGATCGAGGCGGGTTACTTCAACAACAAGGAACCCTACGAGTCCTTTGCCGTGCTCTTCCGCACCAATGATCAAAGCCGCATTTTGGAGCAGGCTTTCCGGCAGCGAAAAATCACCTACCGTGTCGTCGGCGCACGCAGCTTCTTTGACCGGCGAGAGGTCAAGGACGTGCTCAGCTACCTGACCGTCCTGCACAATCCGCATGATGACATCTCCCTGCTGCGGATTTTAAACACACCGACGCGCGGCATCGGTGGCACCACTGCAGAGCTGGCTCTGGAGCACAGCATGCACAAGCAATTCAGCGTTTGGGTGGCGCTCTGTGATGAATCCTTCCTGCGCCAGATCCCCGAAAAATCGCGCAACGCCGTGCGTGCCTTCACGGAGGTCATCTGCAAATACGCCTCCGCGGCATCGACTCATGGCACCGACCTCGTCACCATGACTGAGGCATTGATCGGGGAGGTCGAGTACATGAAGTACCTGCAAAAGCTCGCCAAAAAGCCGGAGGAGTTTCACGGCTGGGAAAACGGACTCGCCGAGTTTCTCAACCAGCTTGGCAACTATCAGGAGCGTAACAAAAAGGATGGCCTGTCCGGTTTCCTTGATGAGGTCACGCTCAATGACGAGCGCGAAGACAAGGACGACATCGAAAAGAAAAAAGGCGTCTGCCTGATCACCCTGCACGCCAGCAAGGGGCTTGAGTTCCCCATCGTCTACCTGCCCGGTCTGGAGCAGGGCATCCTGCCGCACAAGCGCAGTTACGAGGAAGGCCGCGTTGATGAAGAGAGGCGCCTGTTTTATGTCGGCATCACCCGCGCCCGGCAGAAGCTCACGCTCAGCTTCGTGCGCTATCGCACCAAGTGGGGCCAGAAGCAGACCGAACTGCCAAGTCCCTTCCTTGGCGAGCTGGACCGCACCTATGTGGATGAGATGGACTACACCATGCACATGAAGGAAACGCCCAGTCAGGAGGAGAACACCAATTTCTTTGCCGGGCTCAAAGCCATGCTGGCGCAGGAGTGAGTCTTCTCACGCACCTAAATCGCGTGATCGGTGTTGGATCGGCTCGCCATGAAAACCACACTTCTCCTCGCCTTTGTCGCCCTCTTTGCAGGAGCTTCAAACCTGTGCAGCCAGCCGGCTGATGCGCCCGTTGATTTCGACAAGGCCCGTCAACTGTTCGAAAAGCGAAAAGGCGGCGCGATTTTGACGCCGGAAGAGACTGCCTACATGGAGAAGGCAAAGGCGGTGCACGAAGCGCAGATGCATAAGGAGGGCGGCAGGCCGGGAGCTGACGGTATCGACTGGCAGAAGGCTCAGGATTTGTACCAACGCGAAAAAGGCGGCGAAAAACTCAGCGAGGCTGACCAGAAATATCTGGACCATGCCAAGGAGGTTCGGCAACGCGGAGGTCATCGCAGTGGCGGCGGCGCTCCCGCGAATCAGCGCAGGGCTCCTGAATCTCTCAAGCCGCTCAGCGACATGACGGCTGAAGATCAATATGAAGGCGAAGACGGCGGGCTTTACGGCAAAGGCAGCAACGAGCCGCCAGAGGCGCTCAAAAAGTCCGCTGAAGCTGCGCTCGCGCAGATCAAGCCGCTGGATGCCGGGGGCAATCCTGCCGACGGCGGCAAGATCGTGTTTGTTTCCATCAGCATGTCGAATGCGACGATGGAGTTCTCGACATTCAAACGCATTGCCGATGCGGACGCGCGCAAATCCGGCAAGCTCACCATTGTCGATTGCGCACAGGGCGGGCAGGCGATGGCGCAGTGGGTGCCTGAAGACGGCCGCCCTTGGCAGGAGGCGATGAAGCGGATTGGGCAGGCGGGCGTCACACCGCAGCAGGTGCAGGTGGCCTGGGTGAAGCTGGCCAACATGGGGCCTTCAGGCTCGATGAGCGATCATCTCACCAAACTCGAAGCGGACACGGCTGCGGTGCTCAAAAACGCCAGAAATAAATTCCCCAATCTGCGCATTGCCTACCTCGGCAGCCGCATTTGGGCAGGCAATGCCAGGAGTGGACTGAATCCCGAGCCGTATGCCTATGAGAGCGCCTTTGGCGTGCGCCATCTTATTCAAAAACAAAGCCTTGATGAAGCTCCGCTCCTGCTCTGGGGCCCCTATCTCTGGGCTGAAGGCGAAAAGGGGCGCAAGCTGGATGACCTCAAGTATCTCAAGGACGACTTCAATGACGATGGTGTGCATCCCAGCCGGAGCGGTCAGGAAAAGGTGGCGCGGCAATTGCTCGAATTTTTTGCCACGAGTTCATTGGCGAAAAGTTGGTTCGCGAAGTGATGTTCGCCCTGTCTTTACTCGAGACTTGTCAGTGTCGCCTGCTGCCCTGAAGGCAGTGTGACCTTGTCACCGGTTGCACGGCCCATGAGCCGTGCGCCGAGCGGTGAGGCGGGTGTGATGACCATGAGTTCGGTTCCCTCGATCACGATCTCGAGCCCGCCTTCGGCAGGACCGATGAAGTAATGATCGGTGCCGCCCGCCATCTTCAGTCCGATGAGTGATCCGACTTGTACAGCGCTGGTGGCGGTGGTGTTTGATAGCGCGCGAAATCCACGCAGTGCGGCCTGCAATTCCTCCACCCGCTGGGCCTGACCGCGGGCGACGTAGGATGCCTCCAACGTGCGGGTGTCGTACTTGTTTTCGGCTTTGCTGTCAGGATCTGTGGCAGCGGCAAATGAGGCACGGGCACCGCGCATGAGGGCCTGCAACTCGGTGTCGAGACGGGCGAGGATGGAATCAAGGACGGCTGATTTTTGCATGGTGACGTGGACTGGCTTTCCATTTGCACGGATGGCGCTGCTTTCCACACTTCATCTCCATGCCGCGGTATCTTCTTCACTTCCTCCTCCTCACGATTTCAGCACTTCTCTGCTCCTGCCAAACCGGTGGCATGGGAGGCGGTGATCCGGTGCAGCTTGAATACCGGCGGCTGTCCATCGCATCCGAGGCGCCGGGCGACTACTATGTGGGCCGCCGCTTTCACATCAACTGCACACACTTCTGGGGTTACGTGCGCCGGCCTGGCGAGAGTTGGGACAAGTCGCGTCTGGTGGTGATGAATGAGAAGTTCATGAAGCAGCCTGACCGCTATCCGGAAATCCCCGCAGGCGATGGACCCGCCTACGGAGATGATCATAACACCGAGTATCGACTCTGGGGTGAGTTCTCCGGTCGCAAAGTTTATGATCCGAACAGCAATCTCCAGTTGCCCGAATTTGTGCTCAGACGCTATGAGGTGAAGGATCAATCTCCAGGCTGGCTTTTCCGCCCCAATGAAAAATTCAATGGCCAGCAACTGCTTCGCGGTGAACTTGGAGCAACACCCGGTAAAAAGTACTGAGGGACACACCGCATCCTATGAAACGCTGGCGCATTGCAGGGATCAATTTCGATCATTTTCACATGGGGGACTTGCTGCGGCAGACCTTCGATCATCCATCGGCGGATATTGTTGGCATCAGCGATGAGCAGCCCGGGCGCATGCTGGGTGCGGTCAGGAATTTCGGCCTCACTGACGCGCAGGTTTTCACGGATTACCGGGCCTGCCTGGAGCAGACCAGGCCGGACATTGTGATCCTTTGTCCCGCTGCTTCAAAGCATGGAGAATGGGTTTCCAAGGTGGCCCCTTATGGCGTGCACATCCTGATGGAGAAACCTTTCGCCGGCTCAGTCGCCGAAGCCGATTCCATGGTTGCGGCGATGCAGCCAACAGGCAAAACTTTGGCCGTAAACTGGCCGTTGGTGTGGGATGACGGACAGCAGACCGCGCACCGTTTGATTCAGGAAGGGTTGATCGGCGAGGCGCTGGAGTTTCAGCACTGTGGCGGCAACCGCGGCCCGCTTTATCATGGTGCGGACAAGATCGACAATGAACCCACGGCTGAGGAGAAGGCGGCGAGCTGGTTCTACAGCAAGGCTCAGGGCGGCGGTGCATTGCTTGATTACATGGGCTACGGCACCACGCTGGGCACCTGGCATCTCGGCGGGCAGATCCCATTGGAAGTGACCTGCACTTCCTTTGGCACGCCAGGGTTGGAGGTGGATGAGCACAGCATCGCCGTGATCCGCTACGCGCATGGTTTGAGTCGCAGCGAAACCCGCTGGGGCACGTTCACCGATCCATGGACGCTGCAACCGCAGCCGAAGTGCGGCTTTGTCATCCGTGGCTCGGACGGTACGATTTCCTGCTACGACTATGAGAAGACGGTCCGCGTGCAGACCCGCGCGCGGCCTGAAGGCTTCGATGTGCCGGTGGATGTCATCACGTCGCCCAACCGCAATCCGATCGAGCACCTGATTCATCACCTGGAAACCGGCGCGCCGCTGATCGGTCCGCTCACGCTCAAAATCAGCCGCATCGGCCAGCAAATCGTGGACACCGCGTTTCTCAGTGCGCAGGCCGGGAAGGCGCTGCCTCTTGTGGCCTGAGATGCTCATTGCAAAGCGGGGGAGCCCTGTGCATGTCAGGGCATGAGATCAGAGGAAGCAAAACACCGCCAGACACGCATCATCAGCGGCCAGAAAGTGGCCCCGCGCAAGAGCATGGGGCAAAACTTCCTCGTCGATGAGTCCGTCGCTCAATGGATCGCCGACCAGATCGAGCCGGATGGCGCGGCGTTCGTTGTCGAGCCCGGTCCCGGACTTGGGGCGATGACCAAGCATCTTGTCGGCAGGCCGCAGCATTTGATGCTGGTTGAAAAAGACAACGATCTCGCGCCGGAGCTGCAAAAACGCTTCGCCAAACGCAGCGACATGACCGTGTTGCACGGTGATGCCACGCAGATCGATGTGCGGGATTGGTACCGCCATGGCGATGTGCGGGTCATCGGCAATCTGCCATATTCGGTCGGTGGCGAGATCATGAAGCGCCTGCTCAATCTGCCGACCCCGGTAACCAAAGCCGTGTTCATGCTGCAAAAGGAAGTCTGCATCCGCCTCGCCGCCAAAGTGGGAGAGGAAGGCTACGGTGCCCTGTCCGTGCTGGTGCAGCGTGACTGGGATGTGGAACTGCTGCGCGTCATTCCTCCTGAGGTTTTCCAGCCCAGGCCCAAGGTGGACAGCGCCGTGGTGCGCTTCACTCCGCGTGATCCAGGCAGCCTTCCTGTCTGTGACCGGCGGATGTTTGAACGCCTTGTCAGGCTGGGCTTCAGCCAGCGCCGCAAGCAGATGAAGAACCTCCTGCCCGAGGCACCGGGTGGCTGGCAGGCACTCGTCGATGCTTTGCACATGCCCGCCACGCTGCGCGCCGAAGAACTCAGTGTGGAGCAATGGGTCCAGCTTTCCCGCTGGTATGAACAGCGCACCAGCATCGACGCCGGTCAAAAATCGAGTGAGATGTTCGACGTCGTCAATGACCGCAACGAAGTCACCGGCCAGCTCAGTCGCGGTGAAGTTCATGCGCGGGGTCTGCTTCACCGTGCCGTCCATGTCTTCGTCACCAATACCCGCGGTGACGTCTATCTTCAGAAGCGCTCGCATTTGAAGGATGTTTCGCCACTCAAGTGGGATAGCAGTGCAGCCGGACATCTTGATGTTGGTGAAAGCTATGCCGCCTGTGCCATCCGCGAGGTGCGCGAGGAGGTGGGCATCGAAATCACCGGCACGGAATTGATTGCCCAGCTCTCCGCCGGAGCCCACACCGATTACGAATTTGTGGAGCTTCACCTTGCCCGGCACAACGGGCCCATGAAGCCTTTGCCTGAAGAAGTTGCCTGCGGTGAATGGTTCAAGCCCGACACCATCACCGAGTGGGTTGCCGCGCGTCCTCAGGATTTTGCCAAGGGCTTCGTCAGCTGCTGGAAGGCCTGGGCAAGCCGACCGTCAGTGCCGGTTTGACGAGATGAGAGCCCAACAAATAGCGTTCTTTGAAGCATTGCCAGGATTCTGCATTCAGTCGGCGCGCAGGTTTATTTCACGCCAGTGCTGACATTGCTCGCCTTTTGAGAAAGCTGCGGGTAAACTTCGTCATCTGGCGTGCCTGCGTGCAAGTCAGGGTCGATGCCAGGCGGGCAGAGCCGCCTAACCAATATGTTCCTTTCATGTTATGTTCACGCCCTTAATGTCCCTCGTTTCCGGCTTGAGATTCGGCCTGGAGCACATCACGCCACTGGCTTGGGTGATGCTCTTTGTGCTGGTTTTTCTCTCGACGATCAGTTGGGCAATTTTGCTGATGAAGTGGCTTTTGCTGATCCGGACGGATCAGGCCAATCTGGTCTTTTTAGAGAAGTTCCATGAGAGTCCCCACCCCTTGGTGCTTTTTCTGACAAAAGAGCAGGTTGAGTTATCGCCACTTTATTATGTCTACCACACGGCAGCCAGGGAATTGGCGTTTCAGCTGGTGGGGGAGGAGGAACCCGGGCGCGATTTTGCGGCGCGGATACATGAAGCTGAGCGCGTTTCTCCCGCACAGATGAGTTATGTGCAGAATGCCATGGAGCGGGCCATGGTCAGTGCCGCGTTGAGACTCCAGGAGCGTCTGAGTCTGGTGGCCACCGTCGTCTCTGTCTCGCCACTGATCGGGATTTTAGGCACGGTGATCGGACTGTTGGATGTGTTTGCGGGCTTGGATCCGCAGCACAAGGCGGCGCTGGTGCCGGGAGTGAGTTCGGCCTTGATCACAACGATCGCGGCGCTGGTGGTGGTGATCCCGAGCCTGGCAGGCTATAATACCCTGATGGATCGCATTCGGACGATGATTGCGCGCATGGACAGCTTTGCCTTCGAACTAAGTGGAGTTTTAGGGCGGCAGTTTGTGGATCACCGGAAGGCGGATGAGGGGCTGCCGGCTTTGCAGAGTCATGGGGCGCCGGTGATGATGTCCGGCACATCAGATCCAAACCACCACGCCCGCGCATGAAGCGTTTCTCCAGTCTTCATCTGCCGTGCGTGGTTGCCGAGATCAGCGTGATGTCACTGCTGAATCTGGTGCTGCTCATGCTGCTCACGGTGATCGTTCTGGTGGCGGTGATGCAGGGCGATGGTCAAGCGGGTGATTCCGCTTCGGAAAGGACCGCCGTTAAGTCTGCGCCAGTGACAAGCATCGAACTGGCTGTGGAGACGGATCTTAAATTGACACTGGCGGGGAAGCGGATCGAGCACGGCGACCTGATCTCCGCGTTAAAAAAACGTGTGGCCACCGAGCCTGACCTTGGTGTGGTTGTCCGCATTCCCTCATCGCTTCCGGCTCCGCGACTTCTGGAGATCATGGATGCCCTGCGTGCTGCGTCGGTGCGGCACACAGCTGTCACCGCGTTTCCTGTGACAAAATCATAAGGACTATGTTTCCCTCTGCTCATCTTCGCCTTTCGCATGAATCGCTGGTGCCGGCGCTGATCGGAGTCGGACTGCTGCACGTGCTGGCGGGCATATTGGTCTGCTCACTCCTGCCGCGAACCTTTTCGGAGCCGAACCTCCTGAATGCGGATGAAACCACCAAGTTAGTTTGGAGGACTCCATCCGATTTTCTCATGGCAGTGCCGCTCACGCCTTCCAGGAATGAAGCTCACAATTCGGTGATGCATTCGTCATCCCCGGTGTTGCAGCGCCCAAAAACCAAGTCGCCGATCGCCAGCAAGGGTTCCAAACCCAAGGCCCGCGCTGCGCCAAAAATGACAGAAAGCGCGTTGGATATGGAAACCCGTTTCGGTGATTTTTCGCCACCTCCCGTGGTTTCCGAGCAGACTCCAGCCTTACCATTGGAATCGGCGGGGAAGGGCAGGCCCGCCAACAAATACATCACGCTTTCGTCCGTCTCAGGCGAACAGGAGAGCTCTGCCACCGCGCAGTCCGGTAAATCTGCCCCGAGCCAGGCTCTGCCTAATGAAATCAAGAGTGCTGCGGCAGATGTCCATGCTGGCGCGGACATGGCCGCCGTGGAGAACGCTTTGCAGCAGGCGATTCTCCGCGCATGGGAGGCTCCACCGGTGCAATCCGTGCCGTTAACCCAGCGCAGGGCGATGGTGGAAATCTCGGTGATGCGGGATGGCACCATTCAGGACGCTGTCCTGAAATCACCTTCAGGCTCGCGGATACTTGATGCCTCTGTCAGTGCTGCGGCCGGGCGCGTGATGAAGATTCCTGAGACTCTTCCTTCAAGTTTCCGCAAAGAGCGCTACGTTTTGCGGGTTAATTTTCAGATCGAATAGATGAACGCCTCGCGCCTTTTTGTTTTCCTGAGCCTGTCTGCCTTGCTGGTGATGCCTGCAACGGCCCTGACGCTGCCCGGGTGGCTGCAGTTTCTAAAGCCGGCGCCAAAGAGCAGTGCGCCCAAAGTGGA
>CAJCCF010000199.1 GCA_903960845.1 uncultured Verrucomicrobiota bacterium
AGTGTCATCAGCGTGGGCATGGGTTTGGCGGGTGAAAGGTTCATGCGCTGAGCACCGGTTCGGTGGGTTGCGGGCGGTAGCCCTTGATGAAGCTCCACATTTCGCGGGCGTTGTTGAAAGCCTGCCAGAGCGACTCATGATCCCCACGCGGCCAGACCTTGACCTGCACCGGCGTGGGTTCGACGGAGTTGATCACCACCGAGGCGATGTCTTCCAATTTGCGGCTGCATTCGCCCGCATGATTGAGCGCCTTGAAGTAGGCCATCAATTGCAGCGGCCAGGTTTCATAGTAGCTGGCCTGATAGACGCCCTTCTTGTCGGGCTTCATCTTCTGCGTCTTGAAATCAATGACCGCCCAGGTGCCCGTGCTCCTGAGTTTGGCCACCAGGTCGATGCGACCGGCGAATCCGAACTGCGAATGCACCGCCACCGTTTCCACCAGACCGATGCGCTCGACGTGCTCGTCGATCCAGAGCTTCACCGGCGCGAACAGGCGCAGGATGTCGGGGTTCTCCGGCGGTTCGCCGGTTTGCAGATAGACCTCAATGGCCGCGTGCACGGCGCTGCCGAGATCGGCTGCTTTGGTGACCTGCTCGCTCATGTCTTCCACGACACGACGAGCAAAGGCATCAAGGGATTCGTCCTCACTACGTGGGAGCGTGAGCGCGGCAAGAATGCCCTGCTCGATCCGCCAAGCGTCCAATCCTGGCTTGGCGAGCACGCCGAGGATGTTGGTGACTGAAGGTAGGGCATTGACCTTGCGGGCATCACGCAGAGTGACACTGCGCATGCCGTTGCCATCCGCCCGGACCACTTCGTGATACGGGGTGCCATCGGGCAGATACCAGTGCGAGGCGGATTCGCGTTGAATGAGAATCATAATGGTGAGTTGGGTTCGGGGTTTGAAAACTCAGTAGGCGATGTCATCCGACTCAGGAGCGGCAGGCTTGGTGAGCCCAAACTCCGCAGCGGCCTTCTCCACAGCCGCCATGAGGTCGCGGTCGGCCTTGAGCGGCTTGGCCAGCGCCTTGGCAATGGGCAGCCAGTTCTCATAAAGGCCACACACCGCCGCCTGATCGAGTTCGCAGAGTTCGAGTCCCTGATGCTTGCCGACATGGACTTTGGTGAAACGCCAGTCATCCGCAGGCTGCGTATCTTGAGACGCAGGTTGGGAAACACGATTGTAGGAGGCGTCTTTGTCCTGGCGATCCTTGACGCGGATGTACTTGCCAGAAGGCTTCAAACCAGCACCGCTCTTGTCAGGACGGATAAGGCCGATGTTGGCGTAGGTTTCGCCATTGCGTCCCTCGTTGTGGACGATGACGATCTGCGCGGTGCGGCCGATGAGCGTGTCTGTGTCGAACTCCTGCTGCTCAGCGGCGGTGAGATCGCGTCCGAACCACTGCTTGAGGAAAGCGCGCAGCGCGGACTTTTCGCCCAGCGTGGTGTTGAAGCCTCGTGACCACACGAGGTAGGGTTTGCCGTCATCGCGAAGCTGGGTGGTTTCAAAGACAAAACGGAACTGCTCTTTCGGGCCGTAATCGGTCTGCACGGTTTTGGGAGCGGTCACGTCAACACAGACGGCGAGGCCGTTGTATTCAGGGTGAGTGTCGAAGGGTTTGTTGGATTGAGTGGTGAGTTTCATGGGATGTAGGATGCGTGTTTGGATGTGGTTGGTGTGTTGATGGAAAAGGGATGGATCACTGTTTGTTTTGGC
>CAJCCF010000200.1 GCA_903960845.1 uncultured Verrucomicrobiota bacterium
CACCACCCCACCACCCCACCACTCCACCACTCCACCACTCCACCACTCCACCACTCCTTTGAAACCGGTCCTCCTATCCCTACTCCTCACCACAGCCGCTTTCGCCGCTGACGACGCCGTCCCGCTCTTCAACGGCCGCGACCTCACTGGCTGGGATGGCGACCCGAAACTTTTGAAGGTCGAAAACGGGCTCGTCACCGGCACCAATCCCGCGCCTGAAGCCATGGCAAACAACAGCTTCCTTATCTGGCGCGGCGGCAAAGTGAATGACTTCGAACTGCGCGCCACCATCCGCGTCATCGGCGACAACAACAGCGGCATCCAGTATCGCAGCCGCGAGCTGCCGGAGGTCGCCCCGTGGGTCATCACCGGCTACCAGTGCGACATCCATCCCGCCATCGAGCACACCGGCATGACCTATGAGGAAAAGGGTCGTGGCATCTTCGGCCTCAACGGCAAAAACGTCATGCTCGATCCCGACGGCACCCTCTGGCAACTGAGCGAGCACTCACCCGTGAAGGTCGATGTCAGCCAGTGGAATGAGTACGTCATCATCGCGAAAGGCAACCACCTCAGCCACTTCATCAACGGCCAGCCCACCTCCGAACTCATCGATCACGACCAAAAGAAACGCGCTCTCGAAGGCCTCCTCGCCATCCAGCTCCATCGCGGCAATCCCAACCGTGTGGAGATCAAAGACCTCCGCCTCAAAGTGTTGCCCACCTCACTAATCGTTGCTTTCGATGCCACGCAGCTGCCTGCGAGCGCTAAGAAAATCGAGAAGCCACGCACCAGCAGTCCGCAGGGCACGGGACCAGTGGTGCCAGGAACGAACCCGGCAAAATAAGTGCCAACAACACCCTTCCAAGTTGCATGGAAGGAGTTGTTTTGATCAGGGACTCACAGACCACCGATCGCGCTTATGCGCGGATGATTCGTCTCATGGGCCGGACGAGTTCGAGCAACTCGCAAGCATCAGAACAAACCCATCCTCTGCCACTCTGCTCCTCCGCCACTCTGCGGTGAAAATGAACGACCAGACTGTTCGCTTTGCCGCAGAGGAGCCGAGAGGCAATGAGGCGGAGTTTGCATGAGCCCCGCATTCCAGGCTTCTCCGCGTTTTCTCCACCTCAGCGGTGCAACATTCACGCAGGCCTCTCGTTCTCGCACCATGCGCCGCGTTCTCGCCATTCTCCTTCTAAGCATCTGCTCTCCGCTCTTCGCTCAAAAAGCCGCCATACCACCTCCAACGAAACCGCCGCTCGAAGCCGTGGACATCACGAAGCTGCCGGAAGGCACGGCGCAGCTTGATCTCTATCTGCTCATGGGGCAGTCGAACATGAAAGGGCGCGGGGTGATGCCGGAGGAACCGAAGCGTGATCCACGCATCGTCATGATGCACATCAGGGATGATCAGTGGTATCTGGCGCGGCATCCGCTGCATCTCACGGGCGATGCGAAGACCTTCCAGGGCCATGACAATGCCGGAGTCGGCCCTGGACTGGCTTTTGCGGAAACGCTTGCAGCCGCACATCCAAAGGCCGCCATCGGTCTCGTGCCCTGCGCGGTCGGCGGATCATCCGTCAGGCTCTGGCAGAAGGGCGCGAAGCTCTATGACGAGGCGCTGCGCCGCGCGAAACTGGCCCTGCAAACCACCGCGCCCGTGAAAGCCCGCATCCGCGGTGTCATCTGGCTGCAGGGTGAGGCAAACGCGAAACCCGACGAACTGCCGATGCACGCCGGGCGTCTTCGCGCACTGATCGAATCGCTGCGCGCTGATCTCGCGTTGCCCGAGTTGCCCTTCATTGCGTGCACCATTGGCGAAATGAAACCTGAGCCGCTGCTGACGCACCTCAAAGCCATGAACGAGATCCAGCTAGCCCTGCCAAAAAGTGTGCCGCACACCGCCTGCGTCGATGCACGTGACTTGAAGACGCACATCGGCGATGCCGTTCACTTTGACACCGCCGCGCAGAACGAGATCGGCAAACGCTTTGCCGCAAATCTCATCGAGATGACAAAGTAACGCAGCATGGGCTCTCCAGCCTGTGCCTCTGCATTCCCAAAACCCACAGCCTGAAAAGGCGATGCCATCATGAAACACACTCCCCACTCACTTCGATCTGAAACTCGATGGTCAACCATGCGCCCCATTCTCCATCTTTTTGTTTCGCTAATCTTTGTTAGTTCATCAACCTTCGCCGCCGCGCCCAACATCATCCTCATGATGGGCGACGATCACGGCTGGGAGGAGACGGGTTACCACGGGCATCCGCATGTCAAAACGCCGGTGCTGGATGAAATGGCGGCCACGGGACTGCGCATGGACCGCTTCTATGCCGCGCATCCGAGTTGCTCGCCGACGCGGGCAAGTTTCCTCACCGGCCGCCACCCGAACCGCATGGGCACCTTCGCACCGGGCTGGTCGTTCCGTCCGGAGGAAATCACCAGCGCGCACATTCTCTCCAAGGCAGGGTATCACTGCGGTCATTTCGGCAAATGGCACGTTGGCGCGGTCAAAGCGGGATCGCCGACAAATCCGGGCGCGATGGGCTTTCACGAGTGGCTTTCGCACGACAACTTCTTTGAGCTGAATCCATCCCTCTCGCGCAATGGCGGGCCGCCTGAAGTCTTTCAGGGCGAAAGCTCGGAGATCCTCATTCGCGAGACCATCCGCTTCATCGACCGGGCCAAAAAAGCCGGCACACCCTTCTTCACCATCGTGTGGTTCGGCTCGCCACATGAGCCTTACAGCGGCCTGCCCGCTGATCTCGCGCTGTATGACGATTTGCCCGCCAAATACACGAAGAAGGTCAAACTCACCTCCAACGAAACCGGCGGCTCCACCACACGACCTCAAGGCGAGGTTCTGCGCGAGCGCTACGCCGAGATCACGGCCATGGACCGTGCCATCGGCACGCTGCGCAAGCATCTCGCCACCGAAGGCCTGCGCGAAAACACGCTGCTCTTTTACTGCGGTGACAACGGCACCTCCGGCGATGCCGCGCTCGGTTTTCCGCATCGCGGAGTGAAAGGTCAGATGTATGAGGGCGGCATCCTCGTCCCTGGACTCATCGAATGGCCGGCACGCATCCCGCAGCCCCGCACCACCAGCGTCCGCGCAACCACCAGCGACCTGCTGCCCACGCTCTGCGCCATCACCGGCCAGCCATTGCCCGCACGCCCGATTGATGGCATCGACCTCAGTCCATGGCTCGATGGCGGGGTGACCGCGCGCCCCAAGCCTCTCTACTTCTGGGAATACGACACCGCCAACCTCAGCAAATCCAAAGCCGAGCCCTACATCGATCCCGAACTGCAAAAAGGCACCACGCCACTGGTCAAAAAAATGGGTGGCAAAGCCACACGCGACTTCACCAACTTCCGGCATCCCGTCATCACCGGCACGGATTACCTCGGTGCCCGCGCCATCATCGACGGCCCCTTCAAGCTGGTCATCCACGACACCAGGAAGGGCGACCCCAGGCAGGAACTCTTCAATCTGGAGACCGACCCCGCCGAGAAAACCAATCTCATCATGCAGGATCCCGCCAACGCCGAAAAACTGAAGACACAACTCCGTGAGTGGCAGCAATCCGTACTAACCAGCCTCACCGGCGCGGATTACATCAAGTGAACTCTTCCATGAAAGCCATCGTCTTCGGTCTGTTTCTTTTGGGTCTCTGCTCACCATTCTTCGCCTCGCAGCCGAATGTGTTGCTCATCACCACGGATGACCAGGGCTACGGCGATTTCTCGATCCACGGCAACCCACATCTGCAAACACCGAACATCGACAAGATGGGTAACACGGGTGTGCGTTTTGACCGGTTTTATGTGAACTCGTTCTGTGCGCCAACACGGTCGGCATTGCTGACGGGGCGCTGGCCGTTGCGGACCGGTTGTCATGGCGTCACACACAACCGCGAGGCCATGCGGCCCTCGGAAATCACCATCGCGGAAGCGCTGAAAGGCGCGGGCTACCACACGGCATGCATCGGCAAATGGCACAATGGCGAGCAGTTCCCGTTCACCCCGCAGGGACAGGGCTTCGGGCATGTGTTCGGCTTCAACAACGGCCATTGGAACAACTACTTCGACGCCACGCTGCTGCGCGGCTACGAACCGGAGCCCACGAAGGGTTACATCACCGACGTGCTGACGGATGACGCCATGCGCTTCATCACCGCAAGGCAAAAGGAACCGTTCTTCTGCTATCTGGCCTATAATGCCCCGCACTCTCCCTATCAGGTGCCGAACCAATACTTCGACAAATTCAAGGCCAGGGGTTTCGACGACACCGTGGCGGCCTTCTATGGCATGTGTGAAAACATCGACGACAACGTGGGCCGCCTGCTCGCGCATCTCGATGCGCTGAAGCTCGCTGAAAACACCATCGTGCTCTTTCTCACCGACAACGGCGGCACCGCCGGTGTGAAGACCTACAACGCGGGGATGCGCGGCGGCAAAGTCAGCGTGCATGAAGGCGGCAACCGCGTGCCGCTCTTCATGCGCTGGCCGGCCGCAAAATGGCAGCCGCATGTCGTGAAACCCATCACCTCGCACATCGACATCTTCCCCACCCTGCTCGACCTCTGCGGAGTGAATCCGCCGGATGGCCCGGGAATTGACGGCGTGACGCTGCGCCCGCTTCTGGAAAAGCCGGACAGCGCCGCATGGCCTGAGCGGACACTTTTCACGCACAATCCCATCGACGAGACGAACAAGTTTCCCGGAGCCGTGCGCACCCAGCGCTACCGGCTTGTGCGCGAGATCAAGGGCGCGGCAGGCGGCTCCAAAGCCAAGGCGAATGATGCCAGCGCGACAGCGTGGCAGCTCTATGACATGGAGAATGATCCCGGCCAGGCAACCAACATTGCCGCAGAACATCCCGGCATCGTGAACCAGCTCAGCAGCCGCTACGACGCGTGGCTCTCCGACATCACCAGCGTGAGCTTGCAGCGCTTTCCGCTGCCCGTCGGACATGCAGAACAGAATCCCGTCGAACTCCATGCGCCGCAGTCCTATCAGGACAAGCCGCTGCACTTTGCCAGCGGCCCCGGTTTCGCCAACGACTGGCTCACCCACTGGACGGAGATGAAAGCCAAGGTCTGGTTTGAGATCGATGTCACCGCAGCCGGGGAATACGAAATTGAAATAGCCTACGCCTGCCCGCCTGAAGACGCCGGCTCGAAAGTGCGCCTGTCCATCAGCGACCAATCACTCGAAGCCACCATCGCCGCCGCAGCCACCGGCGACATCCCGCTGCCGCATCGGGATGCCGATGGCAAAACGAAATACCGCAATCGAAAATGGGCCGATTTGAAACTTGGGACGCTGCAGCTCAAACCCGGTCCCACCAAACTCACGCTGGAAGCACTCTCCATGCCCGGCAGCCAGGTGATGGAGTTGAAGCAGGTGAAGTTGAAAAAGATCAGGTAGGCGCGGAAGGAGCCTCGCGGAGCACATCGCCCGAAAGCATGGCTCCGTTCCCGCGTTTCCAACCTCCCCATGTTTCGTCGTCTTCTCACCCTCGCCCTCCTCTCCACATTCGGTCACGCTGGCGTGACATCACACGCTGCGGAGTCCCGGCCAAATCTGATCTGGATCATGGCTGATGACCTTGGCTACGGCGATCTTGGCTGTTACGGGCAGAAGATCATCACCACGCCGAACATCGACCGCATGGCCAAAGAGGGAATGCGCTTCACGCATTTCTACGCCGGTGCCACCGTGTGCGCCCCATCCCGCAGCGTGCTGATGACAGGGCTGCATCAAGGCCACACGCGCATCCGCGGCAATGCAGGCCAGACCAATCCTGCCGCACAGGCCTTGAGAGCGGAAGACGTCACCGTGGCGGATGTGCTGCACCGTGCAGGTTACAAGACGGCTCTCATCGGCAAGTGGGGGCTCGGCAATGTGGGCGGGGCGGAAAGCGGACTGCCACGCAGGCAAGGCTTCGACTACTTTTATGGTTATCTCAGCCAGCATCACGCGCACAATCACTTTCCCGATTACCTGTGGCGGAATGAAACCAGGGAACCTCTCTCAAACATCATCGTGCCTGCCGGTGAAGATGGTGCCGGTTATGCGACCGAAGCCATTCACTATGCGGATGACCTCTTTGCCGATGACGCCCTGAAATTCGTCAGCGAAAACAAGAGCGCACCCTTCTTCCTCTACTGGAGCATGGTCATCCCGCACGCGAACAACGAACGCGCGCGCCTCCTCGGCGATGGCGCGCATGTGCCCGATTACGGCCCCTACGCTGACAAGGACTGGCCAAACCAGGACAAAGGTCAGGCAGCGATGATCACGCGACTCGACAGCTATGTGGGGCGTATGCTCAAACACCTCGATGAACTCGGGCTGGCCAAAAACACACTCGTCATCTTCACCAGCGACAACGGCCCGCACAACGAGAGCAAACACGACATCACCCGCTTTGATCCGGCCGGTCCCTTCACCGGCATCAAGCGCAGCCTGACCGATGGCGGCATCCGCGTGCCACTGATCGCCTGGTGGCCGGGCCGGGTGAAGGCAGGCAGCCAAAACCCGCACGCGGGATCCTTTGCCGACTGGCTTGGCACCGCCGCCGAACTCGCCGGAGCGAAACCTCCGAAGAACATCGACTCCATCAGTTTTGCACCCGCATTGCTTGGCACCCGGCAGAAGGCACACGAGTTCCTTTACTGGGAGTTTCACGAGGGCGGCTTCAAGCAGGCAGCCTTGTATCAAGGACGCTGGAAAGGCATCCGCAGCGGCGGGCCGGACGCGCCTCTGCAGCTCTATGATCAGCAAAACGATGTCGCCGAACTGAGCGATGTGGCAGGCGCCCACCCCAATATCAGTGAAACCATCAGCACCTATCTGAAAACCGCGCGCACACCGCTTCCTGATTGGGAACCCGTGTGGAAAAGCGCGAAGAGTTCAGGAAAAAAAACCAGCAAGCCATAAGACGAACCAGCATGCGCTCATCTCATTTCACCCTTCTGCTATCGACATGCTGCCTGGCTGTCTCGGCTGCATTTGCCGCGCCATCCCGGCCTAACATTTTATTTGCCATTGCCGACGACTGGGGGCCACATGCCAGCGCCTACGGCACGCCCTGGGTGAAGACGCCGAACTTTGACCGCATCGCAAAGGAAGGCCTGCTCTTCAACAACGCCTACACACCGAATGCCAAGTGCGCTCCGTCACGTGCCTGCATTCTCACCGGCCGCAATTCATGGCAGCTCAAGGAGGCCGCAAACCACATCTGCTATTTCCCGCCGGAGTTCAAAGGCTGGGGCGAGGCGCTGGCTGAAAAAGGCTGGAACGTCGGCCACACCACCAAGGGTTGGGGGCCCGGCGTGGCTCTCGATGCAGGCGGCAAACCGCGCCTGATGACCGGCACGGCCTGGAACAAACGCAAGGCACCGCCACCGACAACGGAGATTACCAACTGCGATTACTCGGCGAATTTCAATGATTTCCTCAAGGCCTCATCCGACGGCAAGCCATGGTGCTTCTGGTATGGCGCGGTGGAGCCGCACCGGGCGTATGAGTTTGGCAGCGGCATGAAGAAGGGCGGGAAAAAACTCACCGACATTGACCACGTGCCCGCCTACTGGCCCGACAACGAGGTGATCCGCAATGACATGCTCGACTACGCCTTTGAGGTCGAGCATTTCGACAGGCATCTGGGCCGCATGATCGCCGAACTCGAGAAGCGCGGCCTGCTCGACAACACGCTCATCATCGTCACCGCCGACCACGGCATGCCCTTCCCGCGCAGCAAGGGAAACGCCAACGTGCAGGCCAATCACGTGCCCTTCGCGGTGATGTGGAAGAATGGCATCAGTCAACCCGGCCGGGTGATCGATGACTTCATCAGCTTCGTGGATCTCGCGCCGACGCTGCTCGAAGTCGCCGGGGTTCCATGGAACGAGACCGGCATGGCCGAGTCGCCCGGCCGGAGCCTGACCGATCTGTTTGCCGGCAAACCTGTGCACAAGCGCGATCACGTGCTCATCGGCAAAGAGCGAAACGATGTCGGGCGTCCGAATGACTGGGGATACCCGATCCGCGCCATCGTGAAACGCGACAGCGTCTTCATTGAAAACTTCGAGCCCACCCGCTGGCCGGGCGGCAATCCCGAGACCGGTTACATGGAATGCGACGCCGGTGCCACCAAGTCCTTCATCCTCGACGCGCACCGCAAAAATCCCGCCGACCCGTTCTGGCAACTCTGCTTCGGCATGCGTCCAGCCAGCGAATTTTACGATCTCAAAGCCGATCCCGATTTCGTGAAAAATCTCAGCGCTGATCCGCGCGCCAGCGGCATGCGTGACCAGCTTCATGCTGAACTCAAGCAGCAGGGCGATCCCCGCATGTCAGGCCATGGCGATGTCTTCGATCATTACGAGCACGCCTCGAAACCCAATGTCGGGTTCTATGAAAAGTTCATGCGCGGCGACCCCGTCAAAGCCGGCTGGATCAATCCATCCGACATCGAACCCAAACCGCTGCCATGAGACTGCTTTCACTGTTCCTTCTTTCGGCAGTCATCATTCCCGGCTTATCCCTTTCGGCTCCGCCGAACGTGCTGCTGATCATCTCGGACGACCTCACCTCCACCGCTCTGGGGTGCTATGGTAACAAAGTGTGCAAAACGCCTAACATTGACCGCCTCGCGGCACGCGGGATGAGATTCACCCGGGCTTACTGTCAGGGGACATACTGCGGGCCTTCGCGGGCGTCGTTTATGTCGGGATACTACCCCCATGCCACGGGTGTGCAGGGTTACACGAATCCGAGACCGGCCATCGGTGAGCGTGCGACGTGGTCCCAGCACTTCAAGAACGCAGGCTACTACGCCGCACGGGTAAGCAAGATCTTCCACATGGGCGTGCCGGGCGGCATTGAGGACGGCAGTGACGGCGCGGATGATCAAGCATCATGGACGGAGCGTTTCAACAGTCCGGGGCCGGAGTGGAAAGCGCCGGGCATCGGTGAGACGCTGGAGGGC
The DNA here is from genome assembly GCA_903960845.1 of uncultured Verrucomicrobiota bacterium. Classification (GTDB taxonomy): domain Bacteria; phylum Verrucomicrobiota; class Verrucomicrobiia; order Verrucomicrobiales; family Verrucomicrobiaceae; genus Prosthecobacter. The sequence goes on from CAJCCF010000200.1 coordinate 9,011, forward strand.
AACGCCGACGGCAAAAAGCCCGTGATCGGCGGCAACACCTTTATCATCGTGGCGGCGGAAGGCGGCGACCTTTTGCATTCCGATGGTAAAACAGCGACGAAGGCCAGCGAACTCATTGCGCAGCATTCAAAGCAACCCTTCTTCCTGGCGGTGGGTTTTGTGCGGCCGCATGTGCCGTTTGTCGCACCAAAAAAGTACTTCGACATGTATCCGCCTGAGCAGGTGGTTTTGCCCGCAAAAAGGCCCGGCGACTGGGATGACATCCCAAAACCAGGCATCAATTACAAGACGAGTTTAAATATGAAAATGGATGTTACGAAGCAGAAAAAGGCCGTTTCCGGCTACTATGCCGCAGTGAGCTACATGGATGCCCAGGTTGGAAGGGTGCTCGATGCGCTTGAAAAATCCGGCCAGGCAGCCAACACGGTCGTCATCTTCACCAGCGACCATGGATACCACCTCGGCGAGCATGATTTCTGGGCGAAAGTAAGTCTGCACGACGAGTCCGCGCGCGTTCCGCTCATCATCAGCGCACCTGGCATCAAGGCAGGCGTGAGCGATTCCCTTGTCGAATTGCTCGACCTCTATCCCACCACTTCCAAACTCTGCGGCATCGAAGTCCCAGCACGTCTGCAAGGCAGGGACATCAGCCCCATCCTGAACGACCCGAAGGCCAAAGTGCATGACACCGTTTTTAGTGTCTCAGGAACCAGCAAAGGCTTCATGCTGCGCGATGACCGCTGGGTCTTCATTCAATACGGCGAGGATGCCAGAGGCGGTGTCGAATTGTTCGACATGCACAGCGACCCGCAGCAGTTTACCAACCTCGCCGCATCACCGGGACACGCTCCCATCGTCGCTGAATGGAAGGCCAAAATCACCGCAAAAATCCAGACTGTGCGTGCCAACGATCTCAAAAACTAAATCCACACCCATGAAAACCATCGCCGCGCTCCTATCACTCGTCACCTGCGCCTCATGGGCAGGGCCAACCATGCTCTATGTTTCCGAAAGCGGGGAAAAGCGCATCGCCATCTACTCGCTGGATGAAAATTCCGGCGATTTGACCCGGGCCGGTGAAGCCCAACTTCCCGGCGCTCCCGGCAGCCTAACCATCAGTTCTGATCAGGCGCACCTTTACGCGGCGGTGCGCTCCGCGAAACAATTCGCCACCCTCTCTGTGAATGTGAAGACGGGCCTGCTCTCCGATCCGGTGCTGACGCCCCCAGGCATCAATGCGGCGTATGTGCATGTCGACAAGACGGGCCGGTGGCTGCTCTCCGCCTCCTACAGCGAAGGCGTGGCGGCGCTGAGCCGCATCAAGGATGGCGTGATCGAAGGCGCGCCAACGGTGATCCTGAACACCGGCATGAAAGCCCACAGCATTCAGACCGATGCCGCCAACCGGTTCGCCTTTGTCCCGCATGTGGGCGAGCTGAACAAGGTCGATCAACTGCGCTTCGATGCCGGTGCCGGCACCCTCACGCTGAACACACCGCCACACCTGCCCGGCGGCGAAGGAGAAGGCCCGCGTCATTTCCAGTTTCATCCGAACGGGCGCTGGGTTTACTTCGTGAACGAGCAGGGCAAAAGCGTCAGCCTCTGCGATTACGATGCGGAAAAAGGCACGCTCAAGGAGCGCCAGACCGTCACCACCGTGCCTGATGACTGGAAGACCAAAGGTTCCTGCGCCGACATTCACGGCAGCGCGGATGGCCGCTTTATCTATGCCTCGAATCGAGGCCACGACAGCCTCGCGGTGTTCTCGGTGAATGCCTTGACTGGCGAACTGACCCCGCTCGAACAAACGCCCACCGAGAAGACGCCGCGCTCGTTTTGCCTGGTGCCCGGCGGCGAAAACTTCGTCGTCTCCGCCGGCGAAGGATCCAACCGCCTCATCGTGTATCGCCGCGACGCCCGGACCGGCGCGCTCACGCCGCTGAAAACCTACGACTGCGGCAAAGGCCCCGCCTGGGTGTTCGGCGTGAAGTTTCAGTGATGCGGCACTTTCCGGTTAACCAACATTCATTCAAGCATTCATTATGAAACCGCTTCCCGCACTTCTGATCGCTCTCACATTCTGCCTTCAAGCGTCCTTTGCCGATGCCCCGCACGTCCTGCGCGTTCTCTGCTACAACATCCATTACGGCCAGGGCATGGATGGCGAGTACAACATCGCAAGGCTCGCCAATGTCATCAAGGCCGCCAAGCCTGACCTCGTGGCGCTTCAGGAAGTTGATGTCGGCGTGCTGCGCTCAGGCCGCGTGCATCAGTTGCAAAAGCTTGGTGAACTGACCGGCCTCACCGCGCGTTTCGGTCCCACGCAGCATTATGAGGGCGGCCTTTTTGGCAATGCCATCCTCACGCGCCTGCCGATCCTTGATGAACTGATCCAGCCCCTGCCCTACACCGACGCCACGAAGGAACGGCAAACCTATCCACGCGGAGCACTCGTCATCACCCTGCAGGCTCCTGATGGCAAACCACTGCGATTCATCAGCACACACTTTCAGCACAATGTCCCCGAGGACCGCATCGAAGAGGCCAGGGCCATCAATGCCCTGTTTGCCACGGCGGCCGACAAGCAGCGCACCATTCTCGCGGGTGACTTCAATGCCACACCCGACGCCGAACCCATCACCATCCTGGAAAAAAGCTGGACCCACGCCATCGACACCGCCCGCGCTCCATCCGTGCCGTCCGTGAATCCGAAATCACGCA
>CAJCCF010000201.1 GCA_903960845.1 uncultured Verrucomicrobiota bacterium
ATGGCATTGTCATGAAAATAAGGCGGCACCGTGATCTTAGCAGGGTCATACTTGGGTCCGCGACTCCAGGGACTATGCGGATCATTCGAAGCGAAGACCATGAACCAAGGCTGTGTGGCATCGCGAGTGACGAAAGAGTTCGTTTCTGGGAGATCATCAGCACCGTCAATGTGCTCATAAGGAAACGAGGCCGCCGGGCCGACGTGTTCCTTGTTCTGCAAGGCCACACGATAGCCTGCGGTCTTCAAATGCGTGAACAGGCTCTTGGTGCCATCATAAACACGAGTGTGATTCGGATACGCGCCACTGCGGATGGGATAAAGGCCGGTGTAAAGCGAATGGCGTGTGGGAGAACAACTTGTTGCAGGATTAAACATTCCCTTCAAGTGCATGGACTCACTGCGCAGCTTATCGAGGTTCGGCGTTTTGACATCGGGACTGCCTTCGTAACCGAGATCGCGCCAGCAGAGGTCATCGGCGATGATGATGAGAAAATTTGGCCGGGTTTCAGCGGCTTGAGCAAACCACGGAAGGCACAGAAGACACAGGAAGAGCAGATGAAGGATGGGTTTCATTTCGAGGCCTTCCTGGCTTGTTTGTCGATCAGCGTGACGGGTTCACCTTGGAGAAGCGGCTTGCCGAAGACGGTTTGGGTGTCGCCCTGCTGTTTCATCCAGGCGTCGAGATCGCTGCGCATGGTGGCAAGTCGCCCGGCTTGTATTGGATCGGCGGCGAGGTTGTGGAGTTCGTTAGGGTCGGTGGTGAGGTCGTAGAGTTCTTCAGCCGGGCGCGTGGTGCAGCGCTGCACCGTGGCTGCGGCAGCGGGATCTTTTTCAGCAGCTGCGAGCCAGGTTTTCCAATACAAGAGGCCACTGGGGCCGGTGGAGCGTGAGATGTGGCTGTGATGCTGGAACTCGGGATGGAGATTGCGGATGTATTTCCAGTCGCGGGTGCGGACGCTGCGGATGGGATAGACATTGAAGTCGCCATCGCCGCTGTGCGTGGTGAAGACTTGATCGCGATGCGTGGTGGCTGTGCCGCGCAGGATTCCCGCGAAGGATTTGCCGTCGATGCCATCAGGCACTCTCCCGCCGCCGAGTTCGATGAAGGTGGGCAGCAAATCGGGCCAGCAGACCATGGCATCGCTGGTGGTGGCGGGTTTCAATCTGCCGGGCCATGCGATGATGAGCGGGATGCGAATGCCGGCATCGTAGAGGTTCCATTTGCCAAAAGGCCACTGGCCACCGTGATCAGCGGTGTAGATGAAGAGCGTGTCACCCGTGATTTTTTCGCGGACCAGAGCGCGGACCTCGCCCAGCAGCGTGTCGGACTTGGTGATGTCGGTGAGATAGCTGGCACGCTGTTCACGCGTGACGGCGGTATCCACATGCATGGGCGGAATCGTGACCTTGGCTGGATCATATGTGCGCTCTTCGCTCCATGGCACATGCGGATGACGTGTGCCGACGAACAGGCAGAGCGGTTTGGTGGATTTGCGTTCGCTGAGGAACTTCGCCACTTCGACCGTGTCAGAGATGCCCACGTTGGGGCCGATCACGGTATCGAAGTCGTAGAACTTGGCCCAGTCGCTGTGCGCGACCTTGCCGATGATCGCCATTTCGTAGCCGAGACTGCGAAGCACGGTGGGCAATGATGGCACCTCTGGCCGCTTGGCCTTGTGATTGGCCTCCGCTCCGTTTCGAGCCGACCAAAGACCCGTCAGCAGCGCCGTGCGGCTCGGCCCACAGGCAGGCGAGGCGACAAAGGCGTGCGTGAACTTCAATCCATCCTCCGCGAGCCGTTTCATGTTTGGTGTGCGAACCTCCGTGGAGCCGTAGGCCTGCGAGTCGAGCTGGCTATGATCGTCCGAGATGAAAACGACGATGTTTGGCTGGGCCCATGCGGATAGCAGAGGGCCAAGAGCCAGGAGGAGCCTGAGGCAAATGTGTGAGCGTTTCATTGGGGCGCAGAGCCAAAAACGCGTCCTCAGTCTTGAAAGTACATCTTCTTTGAGAGGAGCGCGCCAATAACGAAACCCGCCGCGCCAAGCCAAGCAGGCAGCAAATGAAGAGTGTCAACGTAGCCAATGGGGTAATGAACGCCTACCCCGACCGAAAAACCTGCCGCAGTGGCTGTAACAACAGCCTGCCAGACATGCGTCGAGGGTCTCGATTTCCAAATGACACCCAGCAGTATGAGCCCAGTGGTTAAAACGCCACCTCCGAAGCCTGCGCGATCATGTGCGATCAGTGGAATGAGTCGAGGATTGATGCTCATCAGTTCTTCGCGATTGTAACCAATGAAGGCAAGATCGCTCGTCACAAAAACCTCTGTCATACCGATCACCATAATGGTGGCCCCGGCACCTACGAGTCCGAGCGAAGATGTCAGCCAGATGGCGCGCCCGATGCCCTCTCTGCTGAACCATTCTGAGGGCGACCATCCCGGTTCAAGGGTTAGTTTGGATGAACAAAGGCGGCGAGTCATCACGACAGAGCCAAGGGCTACGGGAACCAATAGAAGAGTGGACCAACCGTGCCAAGTGTCGAGGTAGCCATAACCCAAATAGCTCAGGAAACTGCCAAAGCCGCTGATGAAGGACACCACCACCAGCCACCAAGCCCATGCCTCACCCTCCTTGAGTGGAAACAACGCCACCCATGCGTAAAGAGTGCCAATCGAAATGAGTACTGCACCAAAAGAGGCGCGGTCATGAATCATGAAATGTGCGATGCGGCATTCATTCAGCGCACAAAGTGCGGAGGGCTGCATGCCGAGAAAGGCGATGTCGTGAGGAAGAAAATCTCCAGTGCAGGCAAGGAAGAGTGCTCCACCACCAGCAAAAACCAAAGCCAGGGCAGTGAGCAAAAGCAGCGGGCGGCCATCACCAAGGATCGCGCGAAAGAAAGTGCGGTGAGGGGTATGCATGGCTCGGTTCCGAGAATACAGACATGAATAGCCCATATTGAGCAACTAATGCCTCTCTGGCCCGCTCTCTGCTGCAACAATCCCGCCTTCCTGATCGTTCCCGTTGCCCTCAAATCCACCCATGAATCGTCGTCACTTTCTTCTCAGTTCTCTTGGCACCACGCTGGCTTTGCCGGGCATGTCCTCGCTCATGGCCAAGACCGTGGGAGGCTCCGTCCAGTCGGCGAAAGGCGCGGGCATGGGCGCACGGCGCTTTGTGGCGATCGGGAACCTGCTCGGCTACCAGACGAAAAGCCTTTTCCCGACCACCCTGGGCCGCAACTATGAGAAGACGACACTGCTGGAGCCGCTCTGGGACATTCGTGACAAGATGACGGTGTATCGCGGTCTCGATCACGGCATCAAAGGTGGCCACTTCGCGGTGCATTCATTCCTCTCCGGCGTGCTGAATTCCGAGGCGCAAAACCGGCCGGATGGCAATGTGACCATCGACCAGTTCCTCGCGGACGAGGTGGGCTTTGAGACGCGGTTTCCGGCACTCACGGTGGGTTCGGAAGGCGGCATCCATGGCGGATGTCAGATCGCATGGACAAAGTCGGGCGTGCGTGTGCCGCCGGTGACGAATCCGGCGGAGTTGTTCGAGAAACTCTTCGTGACCGACTCGAAGGAGCGTCAGGCACGCCGCATGCAGGAAAATCAGGTGCAGGCCTCGATCCTCGATTCCGTTTTAGACGAGGCGAACCGCCTTTCAAAGCAGGTGAACAAGGAGGACAAGGACAAGCTCGACGAATACCTGACCTCCGTTCGCGATGTGGAGAAGCGTCTGGAATTGCGCCAGCGCTGGACGAACCAGCCGAAGCCGAAAGCGCCCTTTGACAAGCCTGCGAACCGCAACGCGGTGGAGGATCTGCCGCTGCTGTATGAGATGATCGCGCTCGCCTTGCAG
>CAJCCF010000202.1 GCA_903960845.1 uncultured Verrucomicrobiota bacterium
CTGGAGGTGAATGTTCACTCGCACGTCGCTGAGAACATTGCCCGTGATCGAGATCTGACCGGATTTGCACTTCTCGATGTCAGCCGGTTTGTGGATCTCCTTACTCCGCCCGATGTAGCGGATGTTCGCCGAACCCGGCGACTTGCTGTTGTGCTGAATCGTGCAGCCGGTGATCTCGACTTCGGCGACACTGCCCCCTGTGCAATCGAGCAACACATTCGCCCCAGGCTGGCCGTCAGGCGTCATATTGCTTTCGATGTCGCACGAGCCGATCTGGATGTTGAACACCGAACCGGCCCGCGAAACCACGCCTCCACCGGCGCAGTAGCTGATGTGACAGCCGGTGATGTTCGACTGATGCAGATCGACGTTGTCATAGAACACCCCGATGCCCGTGTTGTGGTAAAAATGGCAGTCACTGACGATCACGTTCCTATTCCGCACCGTCAGATGCACCGCATGACGCGCATCGCGAACTGTGGTGCGGGTGATAGTCAACTGCATCGTGCCCGAAGCCGCAATGCCATCCGCCTCGGGATGCGCACCGACGAACTCCAAGCCATCGACCATCGGCATGCGCTGACGGTCCCACACGTTCGCTTTGAAGTCCTTCGGCTCCGCCGTCTTGTCATGCGTGCCGATAAACTTGAACGCCGGTCCCTCGCCGGCCATGACGATGCGAGCCGTGCCATCGCCAACGAGTGCGGTGAAGCCGGTCTTGTCGAGGTCAACAATCACCGAGCGCGTTAGCCGGTAGCTGCCGCGCGGGAAATGCAGTGTGCCCGCGCCGCTGTCCACGGCTTTCTGAATTGCTGCCGTGTCATCGGCCTTGCCGTCACCAATGACACCGAAGGCGAACAGCGGCTTGTCAGCGGAAGCTGATGGTGCAGACGCTTGCGCGCAGGCGGCGAAGGCGGCAAAGACAAGGAGTCACAGAAGGCTTTTCATGAGGATGAAACCTCCGAAAGCTGCTGTTCGGGGTTTAGTTGAGGGTGGCGGTTCGGTTTTCGGTGTGGATGAATTCATGGTGAGATCGGATCACTTGCTGATCGGTTGCGAGATGCGGAGGTAGTCGAAGAAGTCGCGGAGATACTGCTCGGTCAGGCCTTCGAGCAAGCCCTCGGGCATGAGGCTGCGGCCCATGGACTGCAATTGTTTGATCCCCTTGGCGGTGATCATCACGTTCTGGCCGTCGAGAGTGCGGTGCATATTGATGGTTATCGGGCAAGGTGTTGCAAAACTTCCAGCGCCTTCGTCTCGAAAATCTTTTGCCACTCCGGAGCCACGAGCGTGTCGCAGTCTTCCTGTGCATAGCCTGAGTTCAGTCGCTGCGAGATGGTGGGCGTGTAGAAGATGTAGCCGTTGGTATAACCGGAGACAAAGGCGTGCGCATCCTTCGCCAGTGACTTGATGTTGAGCCCGACTTGAACGGTGACTTCGCCAGGAAAGGTCACGAGTTTGAAATCGCCGATGCCCAGGCCGCAGACTTCGACCTCCAGCGTGGCTTTGCCTGCGGCCTTGGTTTCCGCGAGGTGCCTTTTCAGCAGCGCGTGGTTCGTGTTCAGACGCGTGAGATGCTCCATGATTGAAATGTTTTGCAGATAGTTTTCCACCAGCAGGCGGTTGTCGGCATCGAGTTGCGTGATCGCCTTCCGATCCAGCGCCTGATCATGCAGATAACTCTGCGAGTAGTGCGACGGGAAGTCCGGGGCCAGTCTTTGCTGAATCAGCAATGGCAGGAAGGTCTTGAAATTGATGTTCGTCGGTTTGAGTGAGGCGAGCAGTTTTGTTTGTTCGGCCTGGATCGCGGCCATGCGGTTCTCATAGTCCGCAGCGCGCGGGATGGAGATGATTTCATTACTTATCTTCAGCTTGCCGTCCGCCTTGGTTTCGATCTTCCGCATCGCGCTCAAAACACTCGCTCCCAACATCATTCCCAGAGGTTCAGCATCGGCCGGCCGGGTCACTTCCTTGTAGCGCACAGGATTGATGTCGCCGCCGCAGCCCTGCACGAAAAAAGCCAGTGCGCCCCCGCCGAGCGCTTCCTCGATCACCTTGGAGGCAAAGCCCGGATAGTCCGCCGAGTTGCCCTTGCTGGGTGGATTCATGATCGGATGGCATGCGAAATTGTAGATCACCGCCAGGGGTGTGCCATCAGCGCGATCCAGCCGCAGCAGGCCGATCTGTGGATCAATCGGACCCACGCCTGCCACATCCTCGTCACGCGGCATTGAGTAGGCGCGCCGCATGTCCACCTCGCTGCCATTCTTCATTTTCACCCGGCGGTTTTCACTGATTCGCTGCTCATGTCCCGAGCCGGTGCCTGACTTCACGGATTCGATGTTCTTCACCGCCTCCTTCACGGCCTGTACGGTGAGTTGCGCCGTGTCACCGCGCACGACCCCATGACAATGGCTCGCGTTGATCACCACGCTTGATGGCGCAATGCCCAGCTCCTTTTGCAACTGCTCGCGCACCGTAGCGAGAAACCCGTTTCCAATGCGCCCGATCTCCCCGATCGCCACGGCATCCACGGTGATCAGGACACCTGTGGTTTCGCCGTTTTTCAAAACCAGTGCCTTCACAAACAATGGATCATTCACCGGCCCGGCTGCGCGGTCCGTGATGTCCACTTTGGCGGCGCCTGCGGAGAGCTGGCCGGCGTGAACAGGTGCGGCGGCGAGGAGCAAACTGCAAAGGATGGTGAAGCGGATGTTCATGGTGTTCGATGTCTTTTAACAAACGGTGTGGCCTGATCTATTTCAGCAAAACCACGGTTTTGCCTGGTGCGGATGGGTTGATGGAGAGCGGCTATTTTTTCATCACGTGCGCCAGGGCCGCCTGGAGGTCGAGACGGCTGTAGGTTTGCGTGCCGGGCGGATCATCGACGCGCTTTCCGGTTTTTTGAAACAGGGTCATCATCGCCTGAGCCATGTTTGGGCCGTCGGACTTCCAGTGGTAACCGCTTTTTTCAATGGCCTCGCGCAGGATCATGGCTGCACCGCAGGCGATGGCGTTTGATGAACTTGTGGCTCTTGCCGGCACGAGCAGTTCGACCTTGGCATGGCGATCCAGCGTCACCACATCCTTTCCCGGAATCACCGCGCCGATGGCGAAGCAGTTGGGCTGCGATGCGGGCCAGGAGATGCCCTTGGTGAACTTGTGATTGCCCGCTGGCGCGCTGACCCAGATGCCAAGCTCACGCAACTTCGCGAGTTTGGCGTCGATCTCTGTCGGCACGGGCTCCGCGTGCTCGAGGTCATCGACCGGGGCGAGATTCACGGTGGTGATGTGATGCTCGGTGTGATGATCGATCACCCACTGCAAGGCGCGGGCGAGCGAGGTGCTGTCGCTGATCTTGCAGTGACAGCACTCGAGGCTGCGCACGATGGCGATTTGATTGTTGTAGGCCACGCCGCGTTTGCCCGCGTGGTTCACGGAGGATGGAATGCCGATGGTGGTGCCGTGATAGCCTTTGCCTTCGTGCTTGGGATCGGTGTCGCCATCCACGGCGTCATAAGTGACGCGAACCTTTGGCACGCCGTCGATCACGGCCTGCCATTCGGGTTTTGACATCGTGCATCCATCATCCAGCAAAGCGAGAGTCTGGCCTTTGCCAAAGCTCAGCACACCGTCGTAAGTCTTCCATGCGGAGATGATGCCGGCATGCGCAAATTCGGCTGGTTGCGCGGCCTCCTGAGCCGCTGCCTGACCGGCTGAAAGCAGGCCGATGAGTGCGATGAATTTACTGCGCATCGCTTGAGCTGGTTGATGTGAGGAAGGCCAGCAGGTCGCGCAGTTCGGAGTCCGTGAGCGATGACACCAGGCCCATCGGCATGAGTGAAGACTTCAGCTCGGAGCGCTCAGCGATCTCGGTTTCGAAGAAGGAGCGTTCTTTGCCGGTGAGATCGCGGAACACATGACGGTCGGATGAGCGCAGCAGGATGCCAATGAAGTCGGTGCCGTCTTTGAGCTTGAGCTGGGTGGGATAAAATTGCGGGGCGACTTCGCGATTCGGTTCCAGGATCGAACGCAGGATCGCAGCGCGATCGCCCTGCCTGGCGACGAGGCTTAAATCGGGTCCGACGACATTGCCACGCCCGCTGTGGCGATGGCATGAGGCGCACAAGCCCACCTTGGTATGGAAGAAGATGCGCCGGCCGGCCTCGGCATCCGCTTTGCCTGCCAGGGAGTTCAGCCGGTTCAGCCATGCCGCCGTGTTGTCGAAAGCAGGGCGGTCTATGCTGGTGGTGAAGGACTTGTCATGTTCGGTGAAACGCAGGGCGCGGCGCGCCTCTTTGCTGAGGGTGGCGTTGTCACCCGCGGCGATGCGTTGAAGCAATGTTTGTTGATCCAGGATGGTCGAGCTGGCGAGGCCGGCGATGGCCTCGGCGCGGATGCCGGCGGGTTGCGATTCGTCGTCGGCGATCGTGGCGAGCACGGCGCGGGCATCGTCGGCATTGCGCGCGGACAGCGTGCGAACGGCTTCGAGTGAGAGCACGGGGTCGCCGCTGGATAAGAGTTCACGCAGCACCGGCACCGTGAGCTGCTTGTGCGAAGCGGGGGCCAGGCGCAGGGCGTAGCCTTTCAGCTTCGCGGGTGTGGCGGGATTGATGATGCGCTCGACGAGCACGTCGGGATTGGTGACACCGGCGCCGGGATCGCCACGCAGGGTGTTCCAGGTGGCCAGGACGGCTTCAAAGAGGCGGAAGTCGAGATTGGGGTCACTGAGCATCTTTTCGACATCGGCTGAGAAGCCGGTGAGCACGGCGTCAGCGATCCAGCGCAGGCATTCGAAACGCACTTCGGGATCCTTGTCGCTGATGAGCTCGCGCACCCATTTTTCATCGCCCAGATTGACCCGGCGCAGTGCGACAAGCGCCCAGACGCGGTCGGTTGCGCGCATGGCTTTGAGCGATTTCGGTGTCCATGATTTGCTTTCACGGGCGAGAGCGGTCAGCGCGGCGTCGGAGAGATACGAATCGCCACCGCGAGCCAGTTCCAGAAGCTTGTCGATGCCGGGTTTCGCCTTGCCTTCGCGCAGGTTTTTCGCGAGCCGCGCGGCGTCGTTCATGGGCTCGGGCCCGGCTTTCATCCAGGCCGCCTTGGGCTGGTCGATCTCCAGTTTCCACAAGCGGCCGCGGCCATGGATTGGATAGGAGCTGAAGACCCAGTCATTCAAATAGAACGTGCCGTCCGGTCCGGCGGTCATGCAAGTCGGGCGGAAGAAATCGCTGCCGCGCAGCAGCGTGATGCGCTGCGAGGTGTAGCCGGCGCCTTTGCGGACGAGCGGGAAATAATCGATCGTGTGATCGCTCCATGAGGGGATCAGCACGCCGCCGCCGAGCTCGACGACCGCGCAGGGTCCTTCACCACTCGGATGCACCATGCCGAGTGTGCCGCGAAGCTCACCATTCCAGGCGACAAACGGATGCACCGGCGCGCTGCCATACACCCACTGGAAACCATAGTCGGCGCCTTCAACGATGTTCAGCAACCGGCATGGCGGACGGCTGCCGGGATCGTTTTCAGCCGCGAAGATTTCACCATCGGCACGCACGAGCAATCCAAAGGGATTCCAGAATCCGCGGGCGATGCGGCGCATTTGTTTGCCATCGGCGCTGCAGCGAAACACACCACCTTCGCCGCGACCGCTCACCTTTGAGCCGTCACGGGCGGTGAGTGTCCAGTCCTTGCCAAAGTTTTCGCCAAGCGAGAACACGAGTCCGCCATCGGGATGCCAGGCCATGCCGCTGAGGCCGTTGTGCGGGTAGTCCGCGAGCGTGTCCATGGTGGCGAGGTTTTCTTCCAGATCACCGACTCCGTCCTTGTCGGTGTCCTTCACGCGCAGGATGCGGTCGCGCTCCGCGAGATAGATCCAGCCATCGGGGCCGCACTCGACATGCATGGTGGCATCCGTTTTGTTGTAAAAAACGCGGCGGTTTTTGCCATCCTTGTTGAACACCACCACCTCGTCATGCGCTGGTCCCGCATAACCCGCAGGCCTGAAGTGGGTGTGACATGAAATGGAATAAATGTTCCCCTGCTCATCCACATCGATGCCCGTCGGCGTCACCAGGTCGGGATGCTCGGCCAGCAGGGTGAGCTTCACGCCCGGCTGCAGCGTCTGGATCTGCGGCGGCAGTTCTTTCGGCACTTCCGGCGCTTTTGGCGGCGCCGCGGGAGGCGCGCTGAGTGCGGAGAGGGCTGGCAGGAGACTGAGAATGAGAGAGCGTTTCATGAGCGAAGTCATCATTACGTTCTCCGTGAGTCATCTCCATCGCCCGGACGCGACACTTCTCCCTGGCGGCTCTCTCAAACAACTGTCAGCGGCCTTCCTTTGACAGAGCGGCGAGCCGGTCTTGCGCGACTTTGCGCAGTCGCGAGTCGGCGGCATTGTCGTTGGCGATCTGTTGATAGGCGGCAAGCGCGTCACTCCTGCGCTCTGCGGCCTGAAGAGTTTCGGCGTTCCATAACCGGAATTGATCCCGCCAGAAACCGCCGACTTTTTCGTGATTCACCAACTTCAAGGTCGCGAGTGCGTCATCGTGCCTGCCGCGTTTCGATTGAATGTTCGCGATGCCATGCACGGCGTAGAATTGCGTGGCGGAGCCGAGCTGCGTTTGGTGGTCGATGATCGCGCGATACTTCGACACGGCGCCTTCTTCGTCCTTGAGATTTGTTTCGCGGTTTTGGGCAAGGTTCAGAAGCGCTTCGTCACGCTGGCTGGCCTCACTGATCCATTCGAGAGCGCGGCTGAGATCCGCTTCAGCCTCCCTGCCGGATTTGGCGATGAAATAAGCGCGGCCGCGCGCTGCAAAACCGTCGCCGCGTTTCCAGAAGGGCCAGGTGTTGATGTCCTCGCCGGCGAACTGCGCGATGAGTTGCGGTGCCTTGGCGGTGGCGAGCAGGTGCTGCATCTGCGCGGTTTTTTGCACGGCCGGAATCGGGATACGGGGGATGAGTTGCTCCGCGAGTTCATGGTTTCGCAGTCCGCCCGCATAACCGGCCGCGAGTTCCAGTGCGTGAGATTTCTGCAGGTCGCTGCCTTTGCGATCTGCGGCGGCGATGCAGGCGGTGAGGGCTTCCGACCGCTTGCCCTTGCGCGCGAGATCGCGAGCCGCACGCAGCGCCCCCAGGAAATCGTCATCCGGCGGACCGTGATCAAACTCGAAACTGTTGCCGTCAAAGAACGTCGCGAACTTCATCACCTGATGGAAGTTGTCCGTGCCGGTCGGTGAAAAAGCGGAGTGCTCCGTGCCATCCTCACGGATGCGCTGGCGGCAGACATTGAAGTGCCATGGCAGGCTGCGCGTGGGGTGATGGCCCACGATCTGGTTCAGCGGATCATTCTCATCCTGCCGGATGGGAAGCCGTATCTCCGCGATCCAGTGGTCGTTTTCGATGCGCGTGGCGACCTCGGCCTTTGAATCCCACGAGAACCATGCCGAGTGCGCCGCGCCGCGATCGAGATCACACACCGTGCCATTCGGGCTGATGGCGATCTGATAATACGAGTGAGCCTCTGTCTCGATGAGCAGCTCGACTGCATCACCATACCACAGGGCGCTGTCGTCTTTTTTCATCGTGCCGATGTTTGGCTTCTCGCCGGGATGTTCCCCGCAGCGGATGGCGAAGCAGAGATCATTGCCGAGCCATGCGGCCTTCACGGTGGTGCCAAAGATGGGCTGGCGCCCGGTTTGCAGCTCGCGCAACTGCACCGTGGCGGAGGGAAAGGCTTTCACCCACGCGTCCTCATCGAGTTTGCCGTCGATCACGATCTTCTCACGCGGCGGTCCGACGAGCCGGAGGACCGGCAGCGGACCGCGCAGACTGCCGAGCTGCTGACTCTTGTGGCGCAGGCCCTTGAGATAGCTGTCAATGAGCCCAAGACGTTTGCCGAAAACACTCGAGGCGTCGGTTTTCAGTTTCGCCCGGTGGAACAATGCGAGCGCCGTTTCGGCTTTGTCTTTCTCCTTTTCCATCGCCTGCCAGTTGGCCTCGCAGTAGTCAAAGAAGGCATTCATTTCGGCCTCGGCCGGGCCGTAAAAAAGGCGCACATACTCGCGGAACATCGCATCCACGCTGGCATCCCTGCCACCCCAGTACATGCGCTGGGTGAAATAGACCGGAAAATGATTGTAGCCCATGTCCTGCTTGTCGATCTCCTGACGGATGCTCAACCAGATGTCCTCACCCTGGGAAATGCCCTTGGTGGCGTTGATTCCCGAGCCGAGTGAATGCGGCGTGAATGACGGCAGATACCAGCCGCGGTCGGTGAACGGGTAGTTTTCGAAGTTGATGATCGGATTCGCGGTCTTCGGCAGCCAGCTCTCGCGCAGCTTGCGGACTTCTTCCTGCTCTTCGGGCCGGTTGTTCATGGGCCTGCGTCCGCCGACGATGCTGACGACGACATTGGGCTCCAGCCGGTCGATCTTCAGCGGGGGCAGCGAGTAGATGCCGTAGGCGCAGCAGATAATCTTTTGGTTAGGATGCGTCTTGCGCACTTCTCCGGCCACGCGATTCACGAAGTCCCAGATGTAATCCGATGCCTGGCCGCGGTTGTCGCGTTCCGGCGAATCCGTGCCGGCACAGAGCGGGCACTGGCAGATGGCGGTGTAACCATCGGGGGGCATCACGGAGACCATGTCCATCCGGTAATGATCAAACACCGAGCGCACGAAGCGGACCGTCTCGCGGAACAGTTCCTCATTCGAGTAGCACAGGTGGTTGTTCGCGCCGGGCTGGAAGCGCCGCTTGCCGCCATACAGAGCATACCAGTCAGGATGTTTTTCGAACACCTCCACGTGATTGGTCAGCGTGTCCATGCCGTGCGCGGCCTCGATGCCATAGGGATCGCGCAGGCCGATGCGCATCGCCCACCTGGCCATGTCGGCTCCGTAGATCCCAAAGCGCACATTGAAGCGGCGGATGGAAAAATCAGGCCGCACGGTCTCATCGATGCTCGGCAGCGAAAGGGTCTTCATGGATGGCATCACCTCGCCAATTTCACCCGGCATGTACCAGCGCGCCCCGAGTCGCATGAGAAAGCCGCAGACGGCGTTGAATGAGCCGCGCTCATCCTGCTGCCACATCTCGATGGGTTTACGCTTCCCCGTGCTGCGCTCCGCATCCGGCAGGCCGGTGTCGCCAGGCAGGTTGAACCGGTCCTTGTAGATCAGCATGTTCGGCATGCCCCAGAGAGAATGGGTGATTTTCCGCCATTCCTGCTGCGCCCGGCCGCTGACGAGATCGGCATTGTTCCTGCCCCACGGTTCAATGGGCGTGAACTCCGTGTCGTCGCCGAGGAACACCATCCAATCAGAGCCCGAAACCAGCCGGTAAGCCCCGTCCTTCAAGCCTTCCGCCGTGATCTTGAGCCTGTCCGTGTGCCCGCTGCGGCCGACAAACAGGTGCACGGCATTTTCTCCCGGAGTGGTGACGATCGGCAGGTGCGCGCCGCTGATCTTTTGGATGCCATCCTGCAATTCCTGCGCGGCGAGCCGCGCGCTGCGCAGCGGATTTTCCGCGATGACGATCTCGGCGCTGGCCCGGCCATCCCTAACAAGAAACGCATCTGAAGAATGAAGTGCCGCCGACTGTCCGAGTGCCAGTACGGCTAGGGTCATGCGGAGGAGGAATGAGGTCTGCATCACGGGTTGCTGGTTTTGGTTTTCGCGTAGTCCTGGAATCTCGACTCCAGCGCCCCGGGCTTCGGCTGGCCTTTGGCAAAGTAGAAGCGGTAGCGCAGCGTGAGACTGTCACCCTTCCTGATCGTGTGATCACCGGAGCCTGCCGGTTTTTCAGGCTCAAAATCATGCAGACCAAAGGGGTTCACGGCGAAGAGACCATAGTCGCGGGCATGCCAGGTGGTCGGGGAGCGGAGATTGGACGGATGGCTGAAGATGATGACTCCGACAGAATTGCCTTTTGGATCAGGGCCATGATAGCAGACCCAGTTGGCATGCTTGCCCCACACGTCTTTGTCCCGGATGCCATTGCTGTTGAAGGCCTGACCCGTGGACTGACCGGTGTTCACACCGCTTTTGCCGCTGTTCAGACTGAGTGACGGGCAGAGGCGCAAGGCCATGGTTCCTTCCTTGGTGTCGCCGATCAAAACATCGCCCTCAGTCGCCTTGAGCGTGATGTCGAAATCCAGTGTCTTTTCGCCCTCCGGCAGCGCGGTGATGGTGATGCGGCGCTCGTCGGTCATGACGGTTTTTTTGTCCGGACCGATCCATTGCGTCGATGCGGTGAATCGTCCGTGATTGCCGTCAGCCTGCACATTGGCAAAGCCGGAGTGAACTTGTTTGCCGAATACCTGATACTCGGCCCAGAAATTGATTTCATTGATCCGGGAATGGCCAAACCACAGCGAGCGGTGATGCGGATGATCCATGAACATCGCCTCGCCGGGCGCATCCTTCTTCATCGGAAACTCCCGTGTCACATTCGCCCCCGCCGCGCCGATGATTGGATACAGGTAGGGCCGTGCCGTCTCCTTCGTCACGTATTCTGTGAAGATCTGGCCATCAATCTCGACACGCAAACCGGCATCGCTTGGAGTGAGTGACACGGTTTGGGCGCTCAATGAAGCGAGCGAAAACAAAAGCGACGAGGCGAAGGTGAGAATGGTCTTCATGAGTGATGATGGATGAGTCATACGGAGTGAGTTTGTTCTCCGTTACGTTCCCGGCATTTTAGTGAACTTCTCCGGCTGATGGACAGAAGGTGTTTCAAATGAGCCGTTTCCCCGCCTGCACCAGTCATGAACGCCTGCAATTACTGGCACGATGACGACAGCTGGTGGCACGGTTAACCTGAGAATTCAGATACAGCGGCAGAAGTGCTATTTCGCCTTTTCCACCTCCACCATACGTCCGTTGATCGCAGGGGCATCGTGCACGTAGAGAAGCTTGCCGGGGCTGATCTCGCGGATGCTGGTGTAGTTGAAGCCGACCTTGTCGGAGATGACATGATGAGAGGACCAGGTTTTGCCACCGTCGAGACTGAACATCAGGCAGCTCGTGGGGCGCCCATAACTGCAGGCGAGGATGCCATTGCTCATGAGCACGAGATCGGGAAGAACTTTGCCGACTTCGAGTTCAGTGGGTTTGGTCCACGTTTTGCCGCCATCGCTGGAGAACATTTGCTTCATGAGGGAATTCCGGTCGCCGCGGATGACGGCCGTTTGTTCCGTGTCGCTGAGCCGGCACACGGCAGGCTCTCCGCCGGGGCCGATGGTGCTGAAGTAAGTCCATGTTTTGCCTTCATCCGTGCTGCGCACGAGATGGGACCAGCGCTCGGTGTTGTTGCGGCCATCCGGGCGTTTCACGGCCTTGCGGCTCCAGACGACCATGGTCGCACCGCCGTCTGCATCGTTCCAGATGTGGCGCTCGCAGATGATTTGATCACCCTTGGATTCGTTGGTGAATTGCTTCGGCAGGATGATCTCGTTGTTGATCATCTCGAAGCTTGTGGCCGTGGCATTGAGATGAACCGTTTTGCCGGTGACGCGACCATCCGGCTGCGTGCGCGTCCAGCGCGACACAGCGAGGATTCTGCCGTCGGGACGGCGCAAGCACGGCAGCGGGGTGGTGTCGAGTTTGTCGAGACCCGGGATGGGTGTCCATGTTTTGCCGGCATCGGTCGATTTGAGCAGGCCATAGGGTTCGTAAAACGCATCCGGCCCTTGAGCGACACTCATCAGCAGCAGGCCTTGGCCCATGTCGTAAAGATAAGGCCGCGTCTGGCGGAGATCGGCGCGCGGGATGTCCCAGGCGGGACTGATGGTGAGCTTGATCGGGTCTTTCGCGGCTGCTGAACTGCTTTTGCGCACGCCGAGCTTCACCCCGGCCCACACGGCATCACCCATGGCGGTCTTCGCGCTCGATCCGAACTGGATGAAGGCTTCGGGCGATTCCGCAGGTTTCCAGAAAGCGCCCTGGCCTTGCACTTTCCTGACACCATCGACCCACAGGCTCATGTCGGAGCCATGAATGACGAGACGGTAAGTGTGAAAACGGTTCGTCGTGTCCATCGGGATGAAGCGGTCCGTGTGGCTCGCGGCCTGATTGGCAAACAACACGAGCCCTTCCTGATGCCGGCCGTCACTCACCAGCACCGACACCGGTGCACCATCCCGCCAAGGCCAGAGTGATGATGCTGTTTTCTTCGCCTGCGATCCTGTGACGCTGGTGACCTTCACCGTGGCCTCGACGATGATTTCGTCATCCTCACCCGGCTTCCACGCCGCGCGGTAGTTCGCACACTCCTTGCCATCGTCGATCAAACGCAGCCCACCGGCCTCCATTTTGGCATTCGGCTGGCCGCTGACTGACCATGGTTCAGCAGGCAATCCTTTGGCGTCGTAGTTCACGAGCCAGGTGATGTCGTCTGCAGCGGCCACTGGGCCGGTTGCCATCAAGAAGAACGCAAACAGGCCGGGGCGCGAGGTGATCATGAGAATTACTTTTTGTTCGGCGCTGGTTTCCCTTTGGCTTTTTCGGCGGCGGCTTTGGCACGTGCTTCAGCCTGCTTTTTGGTGAACTCCACGGCGGCCGTTTCGAGCGCTGACCAGGAGGCCTTGGCTTTGTCGAGTTCGGCTTCGTTGAGTCCGAAAGCCTTGAGCACGCCGGTGGCCATGAGCTTGTTGCCCTCGGTATTCATGTGCACGCCATCGCTGGTCAGCACTTTGACGTTTGGCTTGTTCTCCGCCTTGAGGCGCGTCTCAAACATCGCATACAGATCAGCCATCGGGACGCCTTTTTCCCTGGCGAGCTGGCGGAGAAAGTTGTTGTAGGGTGCGAGCAGGGCGTTCTCGTTGCTGTTGAGATTTTCGTGAATCACCGTCGCCGTCAGCATCACCGGCTTCACGCCTGCGGCCACTGCCTGATCGATGATGGCGGTGATGTTTTTCTTGTAGGTTCCGCGGGTCGCGACCTTGTCGTCGTAAGTGCCGCTTTTCGCCATTGCCTCATCCAGCGGCACGCCGCGCGGGCCGTGCCACACATCATTCACGCCGCAGCTCAGCGTCATCCACTGCGGCTTCTTGCTCAGCACATCCTTGTCGAGCCGTGCGAGCATTTGATCCGATTTATGGCCGCTGATCCCGGCCGGCACGGGCTCCGCGTGCACGCCATTCGCTTCCAATCCCGCGATCACGAGCCGCACATAACCCGCTGGATTGCTCCAGCCACCCTGCGTGATCGAATCGCCAAGGAAGGCGATTTTTTCACCACTCTTCACGGCGATTTCGGCATGGCTGGCTGAATGCGTGAGCAAGGCTGCGGCAAGGATGGGAAGGAGCGATGAAGAGAATGTTTTCATGAATGACGGATCGGGTTGGTTCAGTGGCAGCAAGCAAACGGCGAGTTGCCTCCATCCTTTCATCCGCCGGCATCCGGCAAGACCTGATGACCTTCGTGCGCACGGATGGAGGCGAACTCCCCGCCCAATTCCATCAGGCTGGAACTGCCCGGTCAGTTGGATGCCTCAGGCAGGGCGTTGATCGCCATCGGCGAAGACGACAGCACCAGGTTCGGTGGCACTGAGACCCTTCCTCCGTAGTTGGTGACTTTAACCCGGATCATGCAATAGAAGACGAGCCAAGAGGCGGTGAACCTGTCAGGCCAAGGGATTGACGAGTATGCAAGAATCACCGGGATGGTGAACCTTCCGATTGAATACTCTGACAAGCCGGTGACGCCCTTTGGCGGGATGGCGCTGATGAAACGCTTCATTGACCAGACCGGCATCCGGGAGCATTCGGCGAATCTTGATCTGCCTCAAGGCGGGTCGAATCGAGCCTACGATCCGGTGCATATCATCGAAAGCTTCTGGCTCGGCATTTGGACGGGAGCCAGCCGCTACATTCACTGCGATTGGCTGCGCCAGGATCAAAC
>CAJCCF010000203.1 GCA_903960845.1 uncultured Verrucomicrobiota bacterium
CTTGAACAAAGATGATCATGGTTTGGTTTTCCGGCATGAAAGCAAAAACAGCGAAGCGTGCCGCATGACCAAGGATGCCCAGGATCATGGTGGTTTTCCATCCCATGCGTGAGAGAAACCAACCGAGCACAGCCATGGTCAGGATCTCGGCAATCTGACCAATGCTCATGACTGGCATGATCCATTCAGGCTTGATGCCGACGACCTTGCTGCCGAGGAAACCGCCCGCCATGAGGAAGTATCCGTTGTGAATGGTGGCATCAATGAAAGTGACGATGAAAAGAACGAGCAGGAAAGGCTTGCTGAGAAACTTGGCCGCACGAAGCCAGGCGAAGCCGCTTTCACCCGCGACGGCTGCTTTGGCGGGCGTGTGCGGCAGACTGAGGCTGAAAACAGCAAGCAGCAATGAGGCCAGGCCGGAAATGAGGAAGATGTTTCGGCTGGCTGTCACAGCCTCAACACCCACCTTGCCCTGCAGAATAAAGTAGAGAGGCCAGGCGGCCATGATCCAACCGAAAGTCCCACCCATGCGAACAAGGCCGAACTCTTTCTGCGCATCCTTCAAGTGCGTGAAAGCGATCGAGTTCGAAACGGAAATCGTCGGCACATAAAGCAGGGAGTGCACGAGCATGAGGCCGAAAAAGGTGGGGAAATCCTTGGCCCAATACATGCCGAGAATCGCCGCGCCACCAATGAGATGGCTGACAGCCATGAATTTTTCCGCAGCAAAGTGGCGGTCGGCGAATTGGTTGCTGAAAAAGATACCCATCACGGAGGCAATGGCGAATGCACTGCCGACCCAGGTGATCTGCATGTCGGTGAATGCCAGACCTTCCTTGCCCATGTAGCCCCAGATGAGAGGCAGCCAGGCCCCCCATATGAAGAACTCGAGAACCATCATGATGAAGAGTTTTTTTGCGGCGGGAGATTTCATGGAATGCGCGAGGCTAGGGAACTGAAGCGGAATTGGCAAGGGACAAACGCACTTCTTCACAAAGGCCAAAACAGCGGCACAAGTATGAGGATCAAAATCACGGAAAGCACGGTCAGGCCACCACCGACTTTGATGAAGTCGCTGAAGCGATATTTACCCGGACCGTAGACGAGGATGCAACTCGGCTCAAAGGGGGTAAGCACGGAGATGCTGGCGCTGAGCATGATCGCAATGGCAAAAGCGCGGGGATTCGTCCCCATGCTCTCGGCGGCTTTGATGGCGATGGGCAGAACGACGAGAGCAGCGGCGGCGTTCGACATGGGCTGGGTCAGCAGAACCGTGAGCACCGTGAAACCCCCGAGCACCGCAATGGCCCCAAAGGGTTGCAACCAACCGGTGACGGCCTGCGCAATCATCAGGTCCGCACCGGATTTGGCCATGGCCGCACCAAAGGCGGTCATGCCGCCGATGAGGATGAGCAGACGCCAGTCCACACTTTCATAGGCCGCATCAAGCGTGATGCAGCGCGTCGCGAGCGCGAGCAGGGCGACGAGGAGAAAGGCAATGGATGCCGGGATCAAATCGAAGCTGCTCAATATCACCGCCACAGCGAAAGCGATGAGCACGGCGACTCCGCGCTTTTGTGCATTTTGACTGACGCTGTGCTCAGTGATCACCACCATCTCCGAGGCGGCCTCATATTGGCGCATCCGGTCAAATGTTCCCTGGAGCAACATCATGTCCCCGGCTTGCAATGGCACGTCGGCCATGTGGTCATTGAGCGTTCGATCACCCCGCAGAAGCGCGAGAACAGAGAGCCCGGAGAGACGGCGAAAGTTGCTATGCCGCAAGGTCTTACCCACAAGGCTTGATCTCGGTGTCAGCACGATCTCGGCAATGCTGGCATCCTTCATGTCCACGCCCGAATGAAGCAGATCCAGGTCCTCGGCAATGTCGATGCCCTCGATCTTCTTCACCTTGATGAGGTTTTGCACCTTGCCTGCGACGAGCACGACATCCCCCTGCTCAAATCGAAGATGAGGGCTGACATCAATCTGCTCCGTCCCGCGCCGCAGCTTCACGACCTGAAATTCCAGCACCGAAAAATCCGAGGCATACACCTCCTGGCCGATGAGCGGTGAACCGGGCCGGATCACCACTTCAGCGAGGTATTCGCGCATGGGTGCAGTGTCCAACTGGCCATCAGCACGGTCACGTTCCGGCACCCATCGCATGCCGATGATAATCATGTAAACAAGGCCCAAACCCAGAAGAACAATGCCAACGGGTGTGACTTCAAACATGCCCACGGCCGGCATGCCCATCTTCACCATCGCGCCGCTAACAGCCACGTTTGTGCTTGTGCCGATGAGGGTGCACGTGCCACCCATCAGCGAGGAAAAAGCCAGAGGCATGAGCAGGCGTGAAGGGGAAATGCCGAGCCTCCTGGCCAGACCGATGACAGGCCCAAGGAACATGGCCGTGACGGTGGTGTTGTTCATGAATGCGGAAACACCACCTACAGTGGTCATCATCACGGCAACAACGCGGCCGGGATGACCGCCCGTGGCACGCGCCAGGGTGTGTCCAAGTTGATCAAGCACACCGGTTTCACGCAAAGCGGCGCCGATGACAAAAATCGAGCCAAGCATGATGATGACCTCATTGCCAAAGCCGGCAAAGGCCTGATTCACCGTGAGAATACCACTGAGAACCAGCACACAGAGCAGCCCAAGCGTCACCAGGTCCACTGAGACCTTCTCTGTGGCGAAGAAGATGACGGCGGCAATCAACAAACCTATGACAATGGCGGCTTCCATAGAGCGGGGGCGCGGATGATGGGCAGGAGTCGCAGAATGACGAATGAAAAAATACCAGGCCGGGTGCAAGCCCGCCGAACTAAGGCAGCGAAAGTTTTTTTAACCCTTCATCAATGCGCTTGATGAGCTTGAGATCAGTCGGCTTGAGAGAGCCTGCCTTCTCGAAAAACTCACGCGCCTTGGCCTTGTCGTCCATTTTGAGATAAACCTGGGCCATGTGCTCGATGATTTCAGCATCGTCAGGCTCAGGATTTTTCAGCAGGGTCAAAGCGCGCTGCAGTTCTTTGATGGCATTGGGGTAATCGCCCTTTTTGAAATACCACCAGCCAAGACTGTCCACGTAGGCTGACTTGTCAGGCTGAAGTTCATTGGCTTTTCGAATCAGTTCCCCTGCCTTGTCGAGATGACGCTCCAGTTCCAGCCACATGTAGCCGAGATAGTTCATCGTGTTTGAGGCATCTTCGAGCTCTTCCTTTGGCGTGAGTGTGATGGATTTTTCAAACATTTTCGCCGCATCATCCGGCCTGCCTCCGCGCTCCAGAGTGAGGCCATACTGAAAGTAGAAGCGATGATTCACCAGTTCAGCCTGCGTGGTCTCGGCCAGTTCCGAGGCGCGCTCAAAAGACTGGATGGCCTTTTCCCAATGCTGCATGGAGCGGTGTGCCAGCGCGGCATGAACGTGGAAGATGGGATTGTCGGGATACAATTTCACGCAGCGCTCACTGAGTTGGATGAGTTTTTCAAAAAGCTGGGAGCGCAGCAACAACTCTCCGAGGGCCTGATAATCACCCGCATCACCGCCACCGACTTGAATCGCCGCCTCAAGATGCGGCACCGCCTTTGCAAACTGCTCGCGCGACTCATAGGCGGTGACGAGAAGCCTCTGCTGCTCCACGTCTGTCGGTGCATCCCGGACGATCTTTTCCAGAGTGGCCAGTGACTTGTCCTTCTCACCGGCAGCCTCGTAGAGACGAAAAAGCATCTTGCGCGCCTGAAGGTTGCCAGTCGTGGTGGCGATTTGCTCACACAGCGTGCGAGCGGTGTCGAGTTGGTTGGTCAGAAGGTAATATTGCGCCACTTCAAGCCGGGTCGTCTCACCTTTTTTACCGGTCTCTGCATGACTGAGGGCCTTCTCAAAAAAGGCGTTCACACGGCGGGTGTGATCCTCCTTCATCTCAACCTGCGCGAGCGGCCAGATCTGCTGGGCGGCACGCCCCAGTTCCAGCCAGAAAGCGGGTTCTTTAATATCCTGCTTCGATGCCTGCTCGATGACCGCAATGGCCTCGGTGCGCATGTTTTGACTCAAGTAGCTGAGACAGGCAAAGGAGCACACGTCCGCAAGATCAGGGAAACGCTTCACGGTATCCGCCAAAATCTGTCTGGCACGGTTTGCCTCAAAGGGCTCTTCTGAAGTGTAGGTGGTTAGAAAACGGACCAGATTCAGGTAGGCTTCCGGGGCGTCCGGCCTTGCTGTGACAGCCTTGTCCAGAAGCGTCACGGCCTCCTTGCGGCCTTGGTAATGATAGGCCAGTTCTGCTGTGTGCGCGGCCAGTTCAGGATTGGCAGGATCCACCTCAAGCACCGCCAGAAAATGAGTGAGCGCCTCACGCATTTTCCCTGATTTCTCGAACTGCAACGCCGTCGAGTAGTGGGCCAGAGCCTCCGCAATCCGCGTGGCCGAAGCACGAATTTGGAGATCGTCAGGAAGCTGAGTCGTGATCTTCGGCAGAGAGAGATCTGCCATCGTCAGTCTCGCTGATGGAGTCACGGCCAAGCTGAAAACCGACCAACCAAGAACGAGAGAACTCGCCAGGATTGCCGGTTTTATTCGCCCCGCTTTCAGGAAGCCTGAAGCAGAATCTTTGAGCTTAATAGTCCACATCCGCGACGATATGCCTCCGTCAGCGAATCGAGTCATTCTCATCGCGGGACGGAGGCAAATCATGCGGTCGAGGCTAGCGCTTACGACTTGTAGCGCAAACGCTTCTTGTGACGGTTGGCGCGCATGCGCTTCTTGCGCTTGTGCTTATTGATCTTCGTCTTCCTGCGCTTTTTCAGCGATCCCATGGTGGTGTGTTCTCCTGTTTTCTTGTGTCGCCTTGTTAAGGGACGACTTTGTTCAGCGGGTATTCCACGATGCCTTCGGCACCGAGAGATTTGAGTCGGGGGATTATCTCCCGCACGACAGATTCCGCAATGACTGTCTCGACGGCAACCCAGTCCTGCGAAGCAAGCTGGGAAACGGTGGGCGAGCGTTCGCTCGGCAGGGTCGCGACGACCTGAGCCAGGGCTTTCGCTGGGACATTCATCTTGAGGCCGACCTTGTCACGAGCCTCCAGCGCGCCTTTGAGCAAAAGCACAAGTGTCTCCATCTTCTCGCGCTTCCAGGCATCCTGGTAAGCGGACTTGCTGGAAATGAATTGCGGGTAGCTCTCCATGAGAGTGTCCACGATGCGCAATTTGTTGGCACGCAGGGAGCTGCCGGTCTCGGTGATGTCCACAATGGCATCCACAAGTTCCGGCACCTTCACCTCCGTGGCGCCCCAGCTAAATTCGACTTCAGCCTCCACGCCATGCCTGGCCAGGTAGGCCTTGGTCATGTCCACTGCTTCGGTGGCGATGCGTTTGCCCTGGAGATCCTTCACCGATTTCACCGGTGAATCATCCGGCACCACGAGAACCCATCGGGTGGGCTTGGACGTGGCTTTCGAGTAGCGCAGATCGGCCAGCACTTCCACGTCGGCATTGTTTTCTGCAACCCAGTCACGACCGGTTACGCCACAGTCGAGAAATCCATGATCCACATAACGGCCGATTTCCTGGGCACGCAGCAGGCGCAACTCAAGCTGGTCGTCGTCCACCGTGGGGCGGTAAGAGCGGGAAGGAACAACGATATTGAACCCTGCGCGCTTCAGAAGTTCAAGTGTTGGCTCCTGCAGACTGCCACTGGGCAGGCCGAGTCGGAGGATGTTTTTGGGTTCAGGCATCAGCAGGGAAAAAGGGCGCGCAGAGTAGCGGGCTTTGGCAGGGTGCAAAGGGGAAAGTTGAAGTGAAAAGAAAGGGAAGGGAACAGGAAGCGCCAAAATCAGGGTTTTTCCCGGTTTCGCCCCCCTTCGGCAGAGCCGCGGGAGGAAAACTGATTTCGATTCTCCTACTCCTTCACTCGCTCAAGCTGGGCACCCAAGGCGGAAAGTTTATCGTCAAGGTGCTCGTAGCCACGATCAATATGGTAAAGGCGGTTGATTTCCGTGCGGCCTTTGGCGATGAGGCCGGCAAGGACCAGGGCGGCGGAAGCGCGGAGGTCACTGGCCATGACCGGTGCACCCTTCATTTTCACGCCACCACGAATGCTTGCGGTGGCATTTTGAAGATTGATGTTGGCACCCATGCGCTTCATTTCGGCGATGTGCATGAATCGCTGCGGGAAAATGGTCTCGGTGATGGTGCTGACATCTGGGATGGCGGAGGCGAGTGCGCAGAACTGCGCCTGCATGTCGGTGGGAAATCCAGGATAA
>CAJCCF010000204.1 GCA_903960845.1 uncultured Verrucomicrobiota bacterium
CAGAAGACGGCATACGAGATCATAGCCGGTGACTGGAGTTCAGACGTGTGCTCTTCCGATCTCGGGACTTGACGTTCACAGTCGTTTTTGATTTAACAAATAAGCATTCAGGCTTGAAGTAATTTGCATTCACTTAAAGCCCGCCACCACCACCCCCCCACCAGACCATCATGAAAAAACAAACTCATCATCGAAGCCTTGTGCAATCAGGCTTTACTCTTGTCGAACTACTGGTGGTCATCACCATCATCGCCATCCTCGCATCACTCGCGATACCTGTGACCAACGCGGTCATGAAGAACGCGAACACGCTGCGCATCAAGGCGACGATGAAGGATATTGAGGTGGCCATTGGGCATTACCGCACTGAATACAATCGATTCCCTGTAGCGATCAGCGGTGCCAGCGGCGGCAAGGACATTGATCCAATTCTCACCAATGGCACCAACAGCATCATCACGGTTCTCATGGCAGCAACGGGACCGGACGCCAACTCAACCATGAACCGCAGAAACATTAAATTCATTGATCTGCCTTACGCCAAAAACACGACATCATTTGGTGTTGTTGATCCGAGTGGTGGTTCGGGTGGGGCGGACCTTAAGCTGGTTGATATCTGGGGTCAGCCTTACACGATTTATCTCGATACAAACTACGACAACCGGATCACCAATCCTGACGCCACCAATGTCGACAAGCGCATTTCATCGAAGGCGACCAAGTATCTCTCATCAAGCACCGGCATTCAAAGCATGGGTCCGGATAAAATCCTGAATACCAAGGACGACATCGCATCCTGGCGCTGATCCGGGAAACGGATTGTCACCATTTTTTCTCAGGCGAGAACAATATAAAGCGCGGCTCTTTGCGGGGTCGCGCTTCTTATTTGTTTACGGATATTGAGCGAGCAATTTCCCCGCCTTTGAAGGATCGATTTTTTCATGGAAATCGTCCTCCACCATGCAAACCGGGCCGAATCCGCAACTTGCCAGGCATTCGGCGAACTCGATGCTGTACTTGCCATCCTCACTCACCGCGATGGGGTGATGGTGATCGCAGTGGCTGCGGTCAATCTTGGCCTCGTTGCACAGCGATTCCATCAGCTCGTAGCTTCCGGCCATGGCGCAGGATAGTGTGCGGCAGACGCGGATATGATACTTGCCCGGAGCTGATTGCCGAAATCCCGGTTAAAAAGTGACCACCTCCAACACCTGGATCGGTTCAAGACTGAGTTTCGCCGCCACCCAGTTCACGACTTCGTCACTGATGAACCGGAAATGTTCCTGCATCAGATGAAGAAGCGGCAGAACGGCGCTGCGCCTGGAGACGGGGTAATGCGTGATCACCTCGTCCATTTTGCTCTCCAGTTCGGTGGGGATTACCAATGCCATCGTTGTTCAGATAAGAAGGTTACTCTCCAGTCAGTGGCCGCATCAGCGGTCGCACTCTCCCATGACAAAGTCGAGGCTGCCCAGCACTGCGGGCACGTCACTGAGCATATGCCCGGGCATGATTTTCGAAAGGATACTCAGGTTGAGGAAGGAGGGGCTGCGAATCTTCAGGCGGTAAGGGACTCCGCCGCCTTTGCTGTGGATGTAAAAGCCCAGCTCGCCTTTGGGATTCTCCGCAGCGAAGTAAACCTCACCCGCAGGGGCATCGATTCCCTGGGTGGCGAGGATGAAATGATGAATGAGTTCCTCCATTTTCATCAAAACTCGTTCCTTGTTAGGAAGAAGTCCTTTGGCATCCGCCACATTGATGGGGCCGCCTGGCAACGTCTTGAGGACCTGACGCAGGATTCTCACGCTCTGGCGAATCTCCTCCATGCGGACCAGATAACGGTCATAGCAGTCACCCGTGGTGCCAATGGGGATGTCAAAGTCGTACTTCTGATAGTCGAGATAGGGCTGCGTCTTGCGCAAGTCATGCTCGACACCTGATCCCCGGAGATTAGGACCCGTGACGCCATACCCGATCGCGTCCTGTTTGGAGATGATTCCCAATCCCTGGGTACGGGCAATGAAAATGGCGTTGCGGGAAAGCAGCTTGTCCACTTCATCAATCACCGGCTCGACTTCATCGAGAAACTTTTTCACGGCACCCTCAAACCCGTCGGGCAGATCACGGGTTTGTCCGCCGACGCGGGTGTAGCTCGTGGTGAAGCGCGCGCCTGTCAGCTGCTCGCAGAGATTGTAGATCTTTTCGCGTTCGGTGAAGGTGTACAAGAACACCGTCATCGCTCCTACATCCATGGCGAAGACGCCGACACCGAGAAGATGGGCGGAAATGCGGGCGAGTTCACAGCAGATCACGCGAATGGCGCGACCCCGCTCGGGCACTTCCCAACCCATGAGCTTTTCAACCGCCAGTGCGTAGGCCACGTTGTTCGCCAGAGGGGCCAGATAGTCCAACCGGTCCGTGTAAGGCACGAACTGATTGTAATGCATGTTCTCGGCAATTTTTTCGTCGCCACGGTGCAAGTAGCCCACATCAGGCTCGGCCTTGGTGATGATCTCACCATCCAATTCCAGAATGATCCGCAGCACGCCATGCGTGGCCGGATGTGAGGGCCCCATATTGAGGACCAGTTTCTCTCCAACGAGATCTGTTGTCGTCTCCTCAAGGCTCTCAAGATGCCGCGCCGTCTTGGCAGCGGTATCAGGGGATTCGTAGTCTCGCGTGACGGTAGGCATCGATAGGTAGTAAAGAGGCGAGTATTCTACGCTGCCGAAATGCCAGCAAGGTGTATTTGTGAAAAATTTCACAAGCGGGTCATCCCGCACCTGACCTCAACACAGAGCGGGGATCTGATTTTGGTGGAAACGGTCGCACTTCGCCGTCTGCCGAAGCCTCGCCGGGTGAAATCACTGCCCGCTCAGGGAAATCCCGCCGGATCGCAGGCGATCTTCACTTTGTTGCCGGTGGCAATTTGCAGGACTGCCAGGCCAGAAACCGCCAATGGCCTTTTTCCTCGCGCCAGACGGCGAGAAAGCTGAGCACGCCATCCATTTCACCGGCAGCGGTCACGGCTTTGACGTGTGCACGCCCGCTCATGAGAGCGATGCCGGGTGCGGGAAAGGTGAAGTTTCGCTCTTCATAGTCGTAGCCGACATACTTCGTTTTTCCGGCCGTGAGGACATCGACGAACGAGGTTTTGGTATCCACCACCCCGTTGGAGTGCGCGTACCGGAGTTCATCGGAAAAGATGGCGTTCAGGCTTTCTTGCGATGGGGATTGCATGGCAGCGATGCGCACTTTGTCGGCCGCCGTAACCGCAGCGAGGTTGGGATGGTCTTCGGCGTAAGCGTTGAGAACGAAAATGAGGATGAGTGAGGAGAGCAGAGTTTTCATGGCAAGTTCGGTTGGCGACCGAATCATGGGTGGTTCAGCTCCGATTGCCAATC
>CAJCCF010000205.1 GCA_903960845.1 uncultured Verrucomicrobiota bacterium
CACTTCCCGATCACGAAGGATAACAAACTGGAGCAGGAAGCCGCGCAGATCGAACTGCTCAAAAAAGAGCGCATCGACACCGTCGTGCTGGCCCGCTACATGCAGATCATCAGCCCCGCGATGATCGCGGCTTTCCCGAACCAGATCCTCAACATCCATCACAGCTTCCTGCCCGCCTTCGTCGGAGCCAAGCCCTACCACCAGGCCCACGCGCGCGGTGTGAAGATCATTGGTGCCACCAGTCATTACGTCACCGCTGATCTCGATGAAGGTCCGATCATTCATCAGGACGTCATGCGCGTGAGCCATGAGGACAGCGTGCAGGATCTCGTCCGCCTCGGGCGTGATTTGGAGAAAAACGTGCTCGCCAAAGCCCTCTGGTGGCATGCGCGGGATCAGGTGCTGGTCTTCAAAAACAAGACCGTGGTGTTTGAGTGAGACGGTGCCGGGAAGCCCCATAGGGTGGCTGGCATGAAATAACCGTGTCTCCGTTCCGGAGGACATGATACAAGGAGGCGAAAACTCGTCCATTATTATGAGCTGCCGCGCCTGCTTCTTTCTCGTCCTCGCTTTTGCCCAAACTCTTTTGGGCAATACCGATCCGCTGAAAGCCATACGCGAACAGCGTTTCTTCGCGCCGGATGACGGGGGTGCCACAGGCGACAGTTTTGGCCTTTCGGTGGCCGCCTCCGGCGAGTGGGCGGTGGTTGGCGCACCGACGGATGACTCGGCCTTTTTCACCGATGAAGGCAGCGCTTATGTGCTGAAACGGCAGACGAACGGCACGTGGGCCATTCATCAAAAATTGTCTCTGCCCATGACGGAGCAGGAACGGTACAGGCAGGGATCTGGCATTTATTTTGGGCAGACAGTCGCCATTTCAGGCGATTGGATCGCCGTTGGCGCGCCACACTTCCAACAGACATCGTCACCTCGCGGACGCGTGGTTCTCTACAAACGCACGGGCGAAAGCTGGCAACCGGCGCAGAGCATTGACCGGCCGTCAGGTTACAGCGCAGATAATCTAGGCTCCGGCCTTGCCCTCAGTGGCAGCACCTTGCTCATCGGCACCTCACTGGATGGTTCTTCAGGAACGCCCTATGTTTACGCTTACAATCTGGTCACCAAACCCACGGAGACCTGGACTCTGCAGTGCATCCTGAACGGCCCGGGAGGTGCGGACTGCGGATTTGGCAGGACGCTGGCGATTCGATCCGGCAATGCCATCATCGGCCTGCCTGGTTTTCTGCAAGGTAGTGGCAACGATCGGGGGGAAGTGCGCGAGTACAGTCTGGCCAACGGCGACCTGCTGACAACACTGCGGCCACCCAATCGGGATGTGGTGCTGCGTTTCGGCGGCACACTCAGCGTGAGCGGGAACCGGATGCTCATCGGCCTGCGTCCAACGGGTCCGCAAGTTTTACCGATCGCTTATCTTTATGAGCGCGGAGCCTCATCCTGGACACTGATCGGCACCGTTGGACTGCCTGCAGACGTGCCGTATCCAAATCTCGATTGTCCAGTGGCACTCACGCCGACCCGTGCCGTGGTGGGCGCAGCCGGGGAGGTATCCATGACGCTGGTCAACGTGGCGATTGGTCCGGGAGCCATGCCCAGCTTGCAGACCAGCGTCGGCATCACGACCAAACTCTATTATTCTCTACCGATCGCATCCCCGCTAAATCATATCCTGGCAGTGACCGGGGAGGACACGCTGGCCAGTGATGTCAACAATCAGGACCTCATCCTCAACTCGCCATCCCGCTCTGGCTGCATCGCCGCCGTCACTCCCCGCCAGCCTCCACTTTCGCCCGGACTCATGACCAGCAGGATGGCACCCGCATTGACCCATCTGATTCAAAATGACGAGATGGGCACCGCTGTCGCAACCTTTGGCGATACGGCTGTCGTTTCAGCCCCGAGATGGAATAACAATCGCGGCTCGGTGCATGTCTTCACCCGTCAGGGATTTCTCTGGAGTTACAGCCACTCGTTGGACAACCCGGCGCCGGTGAACGGTGGTGATCCCCTGCCGTTTGGCGGTCTGGTCTCCGTCAACCGCGACTGGATTGCCGTGAATGGCCTGAACAAGATGTATGTTTATCAACGTGCAGGTGGAGTCTGGGCGCGGACACCGACCTATTCCATCATGAGTCGAATCAACGCTCCCGCACCCGTGCTCAATCTGGAGCTCGATCAACAGCCGGGTTTTGAGGACTCTCTCGTGGTCGCCTATTATGGAGGAAGAACACCCATGCTCGTGGAGCGTTACCGCCTGACACCGACACAGCCTGAGCTTTTAGGCAGTCGGGATGAGAACAACAGCTTTCCCGCAAACCCCATCGCAACCAGCGGTGGCCTGGCGCTCACGATGACTCAAACCACCACCGGGCGCGAACTCGGACTCTTCACCACCCATCAAACGCCGTGGCTCCAGCAAGCGCGCCTACTGCCACCGACCGGAACAGATCTGCCAGCGCAGTATTACTCCGGCGACGGCCTAACATTTGATGGCAAAACCATCATGGTGGGGGACCGGCGCCACGGAGGCTGGCCCATCGCTTACGATCTGCGTGGCAAGATTTGGGTGGCCACTGAAATTCGCGATAAAACCCAAAACCAAAATGTGCCCGCATCCTTCGCTGCCAGGGGCGACACCTGCGTGCTCGTGCTCGGCAATTCCTTTCTGGTCTGGACGCGTCAGGCCGGTGTCTGGCAGTACAACCAGAATATCATTCCAGGAATCAACGGCTTTCGCGACCGCCCGGAAAACCTGACATCAAGCGCGCTTAGTGCAGACACGGCGGTCATCGGCAGCCGCTTTTCTTCAACTCGTTTTGGCATGGTCTCGATGCATTACCTGCCGCAGATGCTCGCTTATGAGGGGCCTTCTCCCGCAGTCGGGCGAGCCCTATCAAACGGCCTCACCCTGGATGCCGGCGAGGTCGCCATCGGGGCGGACACGAACATCCGCCTGACATTGCAAAACAATGGAAGCATGGCCTGGTCGGTCACGCCTGCCACCATTTCTTTCCGGCATCCTCTCTCAAACACCACCGTGCTTTTTGACGGCTTGAGTCAGACACCCGTTTCCCCGAATGGCAGCACGCCACTGATTTTGAAAATCCGGCCAACTCAACCCGGCCAACAAGCGATGATACTGGACATCGCCACCACGGCGGGGGCTCAAGTGCTCACGTCGATCTCCGTCCGGTTCAATGCCGTTGCTCAGCCCGCTCTTCCCGGCGAAGCCCCGCTGGTTTCACCGCAATTGATCGCGCTCGGCAAGCCGATGGTCCTGCGCGCGCCGGATGCGATCAGCCGCAGCCTGCGCTTTCAATGGTTCAAAGAAGGCCGCCTGCTGAGCGGCGAGACACAGCCTTTCCTGTTCAACCCAGCGGTGACATCCGCCACGGCGGGCACTTACGAACTGGAAATCATCGATAGCAGCAACGCCCGCCTCCGGATCAAAGACATCCTGGTGGGTGTTTATGAACCCAAGAGTGGGTCCCTCTCCCTGCGGCGCGACCAAGCCTTCACCCTCAGCGTGCGTGCCTGGGGACCGGGGATTCAGTTTCAGTGGCTCAACGGCCAGGACACACCTTTCATTCGTGGTTCCCACACACCGACGCTGCAAGTGACGCGCGCGGATCATGCACCCAGTTTTGTCAGCGCCGCTTTGATTCTTGGCACCACACTGGTGGTGCCGTGGCAGTGGGATGTCACACTCGTCCCCTACCCGGAAATCACCTCCACGTCCCCGCTGGTTTTCGTCCACAACGTGGCATTGGGAATCGCGGACCCGCAGGTCACGAGCACCGGCCCGCTTCAGGTCACAAGCTTTACCGCCAGTGGTTTACCTCCCGGAATCAAGCTGGACGGAACCTCCGGACGCTTCACCGGAACTCCCACAGCTCAGGGCACGTTTATCTCTACCCTAACCGGTTATGCTGCGGATCATCAGTCGCACACGATTCAGACGGTGATCCGTGTGGTCGGATCGATGGATGAACTTGGCTACGCGAGCGGCTCCCTGGCGGGTAAGGTCGGCTATGTCGATGCCGACATCTCTCCCCTTCCGGGACACTCCCTTTCAGGGCTCATGCGGCTCCAGGTTTCCAGCACCGGTAGTCTCTCCGGCACTTGGCTCGTTCGTGATCAGCGGTTGTCCTTCCAGGGGCAACTCAGCCAGAGCGGCGATTCACTGACCCGCAGCTTTGGTTTCAAGCTGCCGGGGATTCCCGGATTTAAAGGATTCGAATGCCGGCTCAATCAGCAGAATACCCAGCCCTACATCGAGCTCTTCATGACCGCCACGGATGCCATGGGCAACACCTATGATTCACGTCATGAGCTCTACCCCGTGGCTCCGGCCACCACGACAAACCGGGATTTGTATGCAGGCCGTTTCAGCGCACTCCTGACGAGGGACCGGTCACCGGACGATCCGCGACCGGAGACGGCTGAGGGATCCGGATTCATGTCCTTCACCATCGATTCAGCCATGCAGTCCACGGGTGCCGGCAGTCTTCCTGACGGCGCGGGTTTCACCACCTCTGGCGTCGTTCTCGATGAGGGAATGGGTATCCTGATGACCTCCTACCAACTACCGGGTGACTGGCTCGCCGCCACTCTGTATCGTCAGGACAACGGCACCCTCAAAGGCACCGCAGACTGGAACCGTGCGCCGAGGCCTGGCAATCGTCTTTACCCTGCCGGACTGCGCGATCCAGCCATCCAGGTCAGTGCGGCCCGCTACTTTCCACCTGCCACTGGCATGACCCTGCTGCCCGCGCTAGATCCAGCCAAAGGCAGTGCCTTGCTCACTTTGAATGAAAACGGCAGCACCAGTGCCCGGATCAATCCCTTCCGCCTCACCCCGCAGCACACCGCGCTATTCCCCGCACCAAACGCCAGCAAGCTACGGCTTAGCTTTTACTCGCCCACCGGCTTCTTCACCGGCCAGTTCACGTTTGATGACCTTCTTCCAGGCAGCCTCACTCAACGAGTGCAGCGGACATCCACCTTCCGTGGCATGGTCGTCCCCGGATTCAATCGCGGCGAGGGATTCTTCCTTCTGCCTCAGCTTCCAGATTCATCCGCCACACCACCGACCACGAGCGCCAATTCACCCATCCTTTCCGGCAAAGTCAGCATCACCCAGGAAAGCGGCGAGTGAACTTTCTCACTTGTTGAGCAGCACCCGCAACTCGCCGAAATGGACCTCAAGCTGCTGGATGCCTGAGAGGAAGCGTTGCAAGCCGGGATCGCTCTCAATGTTTCTGGCGATGAGATCCACGCCCTTGAGATCAGCAAGCCAGGCATTCGGCAGGGAGATGCCGCCCAGACTCACATCATCGAGAACAAAGGACAGCTTCTGGCCTGGGTTCATGCTGGCGCCGAAGGTCATTCTCATGCGCACTTTCTGCCCGGCGAGAAGAGGAAAGTCCTCCGGCGCGGTGAGGATGATGGCCGCAGAAACCGTGCCTTCATCAAAGTTCACCTTCACGCTCTCACCGAGGTTCTGACCGGCCAGGTAGGCGTTGACCTCACGTTCGGTGATCACAAGGGTTCGCCTGGCGAGTTCAGGATCTTGAGACCGTGCCGAGGCTGGTTTCGAGAGCACCTGCAGCTTGCCATCGAAGGCCTCTCTCTCCCTGGTCGTGAGCGTGGTCGGCTTCATCGGCGATGGATAAAGCGTGTGCTTCACCCACCAGGCGGTGGTGGCGACAGCCGCGCCACCGGTCACCAGAATAACTCCAAGGATGATCAGAATGACTTTGCGGGTCGAAAGTCCAGACGGGGTGCTTGAGACTGGGTTAGATGAAGTTTCCACGGCTGGTGTGTTTGATGGGTTGGGGACGGGAGTATTCAATCCGCTTCCATTCACCGCAAACAATCTCATCGCCAGATCTGCCGGCACGCGGGAGGTCATGGGCTCATCACTCGCCACGCAAATCGTAACAAATCACCCGCGTGCCGCTTTTTCGATCCAGTCCTTCCGCCTGCTGTCTCACATAAAGCAGGCCGTGGCTGAGAGCGGGGAGACTCCAGGTGTTGAGGGCATAAAAGAGCTGGGAGCGGTTGATCTCTTCGCAGCCTTGGGGGGTGAGCTTGAGCCAGTGCAGGCTGCCGATTTCACCGAGGCAGAGCACGGCTCCGTCGGCTCGCAGCATGCTGGCGCGCAGGATGCTGAGGCGCACGGGTTTGCTGCGACCTTGAGCCGTGGCAAAGGCAGCGTCTTCCCACTCGACATTCTTGCTCCACACTTCCGCGCCGGTGTCGGCATTCACACAGACGAGGCGGGAGTTGTTTTCGCGTTCGCCGTCGATGGCATAAAGATGGCCGTCTTGATAAATAGGCGTCATCCAGTGGCAGGCGATCTTGGTGCTGTGCCAGACTTCCTTCGCTTTGAAGCTGGTGTCATACTCCACCATGACACCGCCGTGCGGACGATTCTTGGGATAGACGGTGCTGATGAAAGCGCGGCTCTTTTCTGCAATCACGACAGGGCTGCTGCCTGTGGACTGGATGTACTCTTCATCACGCCAGGAGAAACGGTCATGCACCGTGCCAGTCACTGGATCAATGCACAGCAAGCCGCCAATGGCGGGATCACTTTCACCACCGGCATAGATGAGCACCTTGGTCTGGCCATGCAGTTTCGCAGGCACGGGGGAAGCATAACTGGCTCCCCATTCATCGACGACTTTCCATTTCACCTCACCTGTCTTGAGATCAAAAGCCGCGACACTGACACCCTTTGCGGCAAGTTTTCTGGCGCGTTCCTGCCTGTCTTCGAAACCATCAAAAGGCTCAGCCTTGCCACCCACGTTGACGATGGCCCTGCCATCGATGATGAGTGGCGAGGAGCCTGCGCCAAAAAAATCCTGCGGCACGTTGTACTCCTTCCGCAGGTCGTGTTTCCAGAGCTCAGCACCTGTTTTTAAGTCAAAGGCATGAAGCATGGAGGTCACGCCAAGAGTGACCACGACGCCATCAGCAATCACCGGGCTGCCACGCGGACCACTGCCAAATCCATAGCGGTCCTGATACTCGATCGGGTAGTCCTTGATCCAAAAGCGCCGGCCCGTCTCACGGTGCAGACACTCCACGGTCTCCTTTTTTTCCAGCGCATGGAAAATGACACAAAAGTCACCAAGGATGGCCGGGGAAGTGTAGCCCTCACCCATGGCGACCTCCCAAACAGCCTTGGGACCGGACCCGGGCCAGGCTTTGAGCAGGGGCGTCTCCTCTGAGGAA
The DNA here is from genome assembly GCA_903960845.1 of uncultured Verrucomicrobiota bacterium. Classification (GTDB taxonomy): domain Bacteria; phylum Verrucomicrobiota; class Verrucomicrobiia; order Verrucomicrobiales; family Verrucomicrobiaceae; genus Prosthecobacter. Next base: position 7,264 of record CAJCCF010000205.1, read on the forward strand.
CCGTCGTCATGGGGACCGATCACCCGCGGCCAGTCGCTGGTTTTCGCCTTCACCGCGAGCGGCTTGGGCGCGGCATGAAAAATCAGGCGGTCAAAGGTCTGCGCCTCCTCCGCCCTGGCGGTTCCGACAATCAGATTCAGGCAGAAAAACAGTCTCAACAGTCGCTTCATGGTCTGCCAGATTAGGCACCGTCATGCAAAAAGCCACCGCCATCTTTCCCTTCACCACTCCGCGCCCGCCGGCACCCTGCATCTATCCATCCCAGTCGTTGACATCGCCCAGAGCGCTAGAATAATGCGCACCCCGCATGACTCTCGCATCGCGCACTTTCTTTCTCCGTCTGGTTGCCCTGGCACTTCTGGCCTCAAGCATGGTTTCATGCTCCTCTCCGACCGTAGGGAACGGAGCTTCCATCTCGAAAGTGAAGTACTACCATTTGGTTCCGGACAAGCCGATCATCGCCTACGACCCGGCCATCACCTTTGAGCGCCAGCATTATCTCTATGGCGCCGCAACGGAGGCTGAAGTGATGAATCGCGGAGGCCACTACTACACGATCTTCTGGAAGGCTGATGACAAAACTCAACCGGTCACCGTGCGCTTCGAATACCGTCAGGCCGACAGCGGACTGACCACCAAGACGCAACAGGAGGAAGTGACCCAGGTGCGCCGGTCCAATGTCAGCAAGTTTCAAGTCACGGGTGATGAATATCACACCGGCGGGCGCGTCACAGCATGGCGCGTTTCTGTCCTGCGCGGAAATGACGAACTTGTCAGTGAGTCTTCCTTTCTTTGGAAATGAACCGGCACACACGACTGACGGGAACCATCATGAAAAACCAGTCAGACACCGCCCGCCTCTGTTTCCGACAGTGCATGAGGTTGCAGCCTCTTGAATTGATGGCGCGAATCCATTCCTGACCCCTTCCTGCCGTGCCTGCCCTCACCACCATATTAGTCGGCCAGATTGGCAAAGTGTTCTGGTTGCGTGTGGAGGGACGCGGCACTTTTCAGGATTCCATGCAGGTGAAGCGCGCCTTTCAGTCCGTGATCGCCGGCGGCACCCGCGACCTGGTCGTGGATCTGGAGCGCTGCCCGATGATGGACTCCACCTTTCTGGGGACGCTGACCGGCACGGCCCTGAATCTCATGGAGCATGGCGGCGGCACGCTCAGTGTCCTGAATGCAAATCAGCGCAACCAACAACTCCTCACCGAACTCGGCCTGGATCACATCCTGGATCTCGATGTGGCGGGCACGGCCTGGCCCAATGAACGCCGCGAGGCCTGCGCCCAGCTTTCCACCTGCGGTGAAAAGAACGCCGAGTGCAAGGAAGAGCAGACCAGGCATGTGCTCACGGCTCACAAGGCCCTGTCCGGGGTGAGCGGTGAAAATCAGGGGCGCTTCCGCGATGTGATTCATTTTTTGGAAAAGGAACTCTCTCCCCAATCATCGCCCGCCGCCTCTCCTTGACCGCATCATGCCGACGCCCACGATGCCGCCCTGGCTCGTCGTGAAATGCGCAGCGTCGCGTGAGATTGACCCATGAACACCTTCCTGATTGTCATCATCGCTCTGCTGCTTCTGGCGGTGATCTTCCTCCTGCTCCGCACCAACAAGGCCAAGAACGCAGCGATCACCCGACTCCTCCATGAGGAGCAGGCCATCATCGAGGAAGAGCGGCGCATGTTCAGCTTTCTCCACGATCTGGGTGAAGCGATCGCCCGTGAGGACAGTCACATGTCCATGTACCGCCTGATCGTGGAAGGCGCGATGAAGGTCATGGAAAGCACCGGTGGTGCACTGTATCTGCTCGATGGCCAGGAACGGTCTCTCGTTCCGCGCTACCACTCCGAGCATTGCGTGCCGCTTGTGGACATTCCCGAGCGGATTGCCACCATGGCGCGCTCCAATCACGGCTCACTGCTGAGCTTTCTCAGACTGCACTCCCTGGCCGTTGCCGAAGGCCTGCCGGGCAGTGTCTTCCAAAGCCAGAGGGTCGAGATCATCGACGATCTGAGCAAAGACACCCGGCTCGGAGGCCACGGCACCCACCTCCAAACCAACACGACGGTCATGGTCGGCCCGCTGAGTTTCGGCCCGAAAAAGCTCGGTGTCCTCGCCGTCACCGCACCAAAAGATCAGCGCTCCTACAGCATGAACGACTTTGAGGTTTTTAAATCTCTGGTCGAGCAATGCGCCTTCGCGCTCGCCAATGCCATGGCTCACCAGGCGGCTTCGGAAAAAAAGCAGATCGAGGCCGAACTGAAAAGCGCCAGTGATATCCAGCGCATTCTGCTTCCGGATAAATCACCGCAGATTCCCGGCTATGTCATCGCCGGCAAGAACATCCCGGCGCGAGTGCTCAGCGGTGACTACTTTGATTTCATCCCGCTCGCCGATGGTGGTCTGGGCGCAGTGATCGCTGATGTATCCGGAAAAGGCACCGCCGCCGCCATCATCACCGCCATGTGCCGCAGTGTCCTGCGCTTCAGCACCCAGAGTGGCACGTCCCCCGCCGCCACACTGGCCGTGGTGAACCGGCAGCTCTACCCGGACATTCACGAAGACATGTTCGTGACCATGATCTACCTCGTCATCCAGCCGGACGGCAGCCTCACCCTCGCCCGGGCCGGACACACCCTGCCGCTGGTCTGGCGGAAAAAGACAGGCAAAGTGGAAACCCTGCACAGCGGCGGTTTGGCTGTCGGCATCGACAAAGGAACCGTCTTCGAACGCGTGACCAAGGATCTCCACTTTCAGATGGAGTCCGGCGACTGTCTGCTGCTCTACACGGATGGCGTCAATGAAGCCCTCGACACCCATGGACTCGAGTTCGGTGAAGAGCGTATCCACGCCACTCTTTCCAACCTGGCTGCGCACGGACCACAGGCCGTGGTGGATGGCCTGATCGCGGATGTGGACCGCTTTCTCAATGGCAGGCGCGGGCATGATGACATCACGCTCGTCGCCCTGCAAAAGACCTGACCGGCACCCGGCCCCTGCCCTTTAGGCCAGGCAACCGCTAAGCGTGGAGCCACTGTCCAGACTCTGGAATAGCAGGCTTGCGCTGAAGCCACAGGCAGGCTGGAATGTCGGGCACCAACCACACGCCATGACACCGCTCCGACTTCTCCCTGCCCTGCTCTTCGCCCTGTCGCTTCACGCGGAAAAACCCGCGCCGGAGGCCGCTGCACTTTCACCCATTGCGGCGAGCCAGGAGCCCTTCATCAAGGACGGACAGCTCGCGGGTGCGGTCACGCTCGTCTGGAAAGATGGCCGGTTGCTCAGTCACGAGGCTGTCGGATTTCAGGATCTGAAATCCAGGACACCGATGCAGAAAAACAGTCTCTTCTGGATCGCCTCCATGACCAAGCCCATCACCGCGTTCGCCGTCATGATGCTGCAGGATGAGGGCAAGCTGAGCATTGACGATCCAGTATCCAAATACCTGCCCGAGTTCAAAGGCCAGATGCTGCTGAAGGAGAAAACCAAAAACCAGACCGTGCTCGTCAAGCCAGCGCGCCCCATCACGATCAAAGACCTGCTCACCCACACCAGCGGCCTCGTCAGCAGTTCACCGCTGGATGCCGATGCGCTCGATGTCCTCAGTCTCAAGGAGGCCGTCATCACCTACGCGCTCAGTCCCCTGCAGTTTGAGCCCGGCAGCAAGTGGTCCTATTGCAATCCCGGCATCAACGCCCTTGGCCGCCTCATCGAAGTGGTCAGCGGCGAGGAATACCCGCGCTTTCTGGAGAAGCGCCTGTTCAAGCCCCTGCACATGAATGACACCACCTTTTGGCCGGGTAAAAACGAACTGGGTCGGCTTGCCACTTCCTACAAGCCCACCGCCGATGGCAAGGGTCTTGAAGCCACCACGATCAAGTACCTGACCCCGCCCTACTCGGATAAAAAACGCACGCCACTGGCCGCCGGCGGCCTGTTCTCCACCGCCGGGGATCTGCTGCAATTTTATCGCATGGTCCTCAATGGCGGTGAACTCGACAACAAGCGCTATCTTTCTGAAGCCACGCTGAAACTCATGACGCAGAACCACACTGGCGATCTCAAGGCCAGCTTCACCGAAGGCATGGGCATGGGTCTCGGCTTTCATCTCGTCATCACTCCCACAGGCGTCACCGCAACACTCAGCCCCGGCACCTTTGGCCACGGCGGCGCCCATGGCACTCAGGGCTGGATCGATCCAGTGAAGAAAACCATCCACATCCTGCTCATTCAGCGCGCCGGTTTGAAGAACGGTGATGCCTCCCCGATGCGTCAGGCATTTCACGAAGCCAGCGCCAGGATGCTACCCTGACGGCCCACCACTTCCAGCACCGCCAGTGGATGCATGCTTGCTTTGTGCCTGAAAGTGGGTTTCAAGGGACATCACGTTTTTACTGACCACCATGGAATCCATCGAGATCGCCCGCCTTTGTGCCAAATATGCCGACGAAAAGAAAGCGGAAGACATTCTCCTGCTCGACCTGCGCGGACTCTCGCCAGTGACCGATTTTTTCGTCATCGCCACCGCCAACTCCAATCCGCAACTGCGCGCCGTGCGCGATCAGATCGTCGAGGAGATGCGTGATGTGAACGGCCTCAAGCCCATCATCAGCGACGGAACTTACGAGAGCCAGTGGCTGATCGTGAACTACCCGAACGTCCTCGTTCATATCCTTTCCCCTGAAAAACGCGAGTTTTACGCTCTCGAAGAACTCTGGGAAGACGCTCCCGCCGTGGCCTGGCAGGAAGAAAAGGCAGAAGCCCCGGTCGCCAGAAAGCGCGCCACGACCAAAAAAATCGCGGCCAAAAAAGCAGCTCCGGTGAAAAAGGCCGCGGCTAAAAAAGCAGCTCCCGCCAAAAAGGCTGCCAAAAAGACCGCAAAGAAGAAGTCGGCTTAAGCCCGCTTTTGGTTAGGCTGAAGCGGCGTGTCGCAAAATCTGCCAGGAATGCTGCATGACCGGTTCTCACAGCTCCGGCAAGGGCAGCACGCCGTCCCGCAGCAGATCGCTGGCGTTCTTGGGTGTGATCGCCTGCGGCGTCAACCGGTAGGACGGCTTCGGCGTGTAGCCGGGCTCGCCCAGACGCCGGGCAATCATCTGCCACGCCAGGTCCACCAGAATCGGCTGATAGATGCTCCCATCCAGATCACCACGGCTTACCAGAGTCATCCCGCCCTCTTCACCGATATAACCGTCCGTGCCAATGAGAAGCACGTCCATCCGTTGATTCCCGAGTGCCGTCGCAGCGCCCAGTGCCATGGCGTCATTGTACGCATAGAGCACATCAAAACTGCCCTGCAGGCGCACCGCCTCCGTGGCGCGCTCCTTGCCGCCCTGCTTCGTCCAGGCCCCCGGCGCATCGTGCACCACCACGATCCCTGGTTCTTTTCGCAGCATCTCGACAAATCCCTCGTGCCGCGCCGCGCTGATCTCACCCGACTCGTCACCACGAATCTCCACGACACGGCCGGTCACGTCAGTCTTACCATCTTCCTGCGCCCTGCGGATCAGCGCACGCACGGTCATGTCTCCGGCCATGCGCCCCATCTCCCGCTGATCACAGGTCAGCACCGTGGAACAGGGCATCGCTGAAGCTGCCTCACCCAAACCGATCACCAACACTCCCATTCGAACGGCGGCATCCACCTGATCAGAGAGTGCCAGAGCATTTACCGGTGTCACCAAAATGGCCACAGGCTTGTCCTGCATCGCCTTGCCAAACTGCTCCGCCTGTGTTCGCGCATTCCCCGCCGCATCATGGGAAATCAGATTCACCTCCGGCTTCACCGACACCAACCGCATCAGATTCTGAAATTGCGCCACCTCATAGGGCCGTTCGCCATTGGCACTCAACAGCACAATCGTGCGGATCACCGGTGTCTGCGACTCAATGCCGCGTTTGCAACCGGGGAGCAGACACAAAACCGTCAGCAGAAAAATGATAAAACAGCGGGGCATCATGGGAGCGACGATCAAGCCATGAAACACCCCGTCCGACAAGCCTGCTGTTTCACTTCCATTCATGATCGCGCCAGAAAATCGCCCGTCGCGGGTGAATCATCCCGACCATGCTCCGGGAAGGCGCGCAAGTGCGGAAGAAAAGACAAACCGCCACACATGAGGAGCAGGAGAACCCTGCAACTGCCGCCCGCGACAGGTGTTGAAAACAAATCTCGACCAGCGTGTCATACACGAACGATGGATCGGTCACTCAAAGCCACTCGCATGAAACGCCCCCTGCTTCTCGCCGCCTTCTCGCTCACCTCCGCCCTCTGCGCCCAGAATGCGGATCTGGCCGAACGTTTCAAAGCCTACGACACGAACAGCGACGGCATCATCTCCGGCAGTGAAATGAATGCGGCACCAATCCTGAAGCGTCTCGATCGCGATGACAGCGGATCGCTGACTTTGGAGGAAGCCGCCAAAGCCCTGCGCGGCAAACTCTCCTCCGAACCGAAACCCTCCGCAGCGGCAGGCACGGAAGGCTCAGGCGATACCGGTCTCTTTAAGCAACTCGACAAAAACAGCGACGGCGTTCTCATGATCGATGAACTGCCGCGCAAAAACTGGTTTGACCGTCTGGACGCGGACAAAGATGGCCGGGTCACTTTCACTGAAGCGGCTGCGGTCGTCGCGGCCATGCGTGCGCGTGGTGAAGCCATCCCGCGCCTGCCTTCAGCGCCTGCCACGGAGCCAGCGACTCCGCCAGCCGCCGAAAACACCGAAGCACCTGAAATACTCAAAGGTTCTGAGGTTGGCGTGGGTGCTCTTGTTCCAGATTTGTCCCTCAAGGATCTCGCAGGTCAGGAGCAGAAGCTCAGTGCGCGAATCACCGGAAGTCAGGGCATGATCCTCGCCTTTTTCGGTGCCTCATGCCCGATCAGCAACAAGCTCGGACCTGAACTCGCCCGCCTCGAAAATGACGCTCAGAAACGCGGTGTGAAAATGCTGCTCATCTGCCCGGTAAGCGTCGAAACTGCAGGAGACATCCAGAAGTTCACCAGCACCCATGCACTCAAATCGCCAGTCATTCACGATGTGGAAAGCCTCTTGAGCGCAAGCCTTGGAGCAACCACAACAACGGAGGTTTTCCTGCTCGATGCATCACGCACGCTCACCTATCGCGGTGCCATCAATGACCAGTATGGACTCGGCTATGCAAAGGAGGCGCCGACCAGGACTTACCTGCGTGACGCCATGGCAGCCATGCTCCGCAGCGAACTTCCGGAGATCCGCGCCACCACCGCACCCGGATGCGCCCTGGATCTGAAACAGGGTGCCACCGTCACGCAGACGGCCGTCACCTACCACAATCAGATCGCGCGCATCCTCCGCAGTAACTGCATTGAGTGCCATCGCAGCGGAGGCGCGGGTCCGTTCAGTCTAACAAGCTATGATGACGCCATCGAACACGCCGGCATGATTCGCAAGCAGGTCGAGCGCGGCGCGATGCCGCCCTGGTTCGCCTCATCCCCGCCGGATAGCCTGCACACTCCCTGGATCAATGACGCCTCACTTTCAAAACGGGAAAAAACCGATCTTCTCACCTGGCTCGCCGGCGACCGTGCGAAGGGCGATCTTGGTGACGCACCGCTCGCCCTTAAGTTTTCCGGAGAGTGGCCCATCGGCGAGCCGGACGCCATCGTGCAATTGCCGCAGCCCATCTCCATCAAGGCGGAGGGAACCATGCCGTATCAGTTTGTCACCGCCACGACTCAGTTCGCCGAAGATCGCTGGGTTCAGGGTTATGAGATCCTGCCCACTGATGCCAGCGTCGTGCATCACGTCATCGTGCAGGTGCACAAGAAAGGCAGCAAAGCGCGTGATCGTGGTGAAGGTGCCGAGGGCTACTGGGCTGCCTACGTGCCCGGCAACACCCATCACGTCTGGCCTGAGGGGTTCTCCAAAAAACTGCCCGCAGGCGCAACGGTGAGTTTTCAGATCCACTACACGCCGAACGGTAAAAAGACTGAGGATCAACTCAGGATGGGGCTCATTTTCGCCAAGGAAGCGCCGCGCTACATCGTCCACACCGCATCCGTGGCAAACCCGCGCCTGAACATCCCGCCGGGAGCTGCGAACCATGTCGAGGTGAAAGAACAGGCAGTCCCTTTTGACATGCACGTCATGAGCTTCATGGCCCACATGCACCTGCGCGGGAAAGCTTTTAAGTTCGAAGTCAGAACACCCGGCGGAAGCCCCGAAGTTCTGCTCGACATCCCCCGCTACGACTTCAACTGGCAGCTCCGCTACGATTACGCCGAGCCCAGGCTCCTGCCTCGCGGCAGCAAAGTAATCACCACCGCCGTCTTCGACAACAGCGACAAAAACCCCGCCAATCCCGACCCCGGCAAGAGTGTCCGATGGGGCCAGCAAACCTTTGATGAAATGATGATCGGTTACATCGAATATTACACGCCCAACACGGGTGACGTGGCGCTGGAGTGAATCCAACCGGCAGCTGCGGAAAGCTGCAAAGATGAACACCTGAGCAAACGGGAATCGATGGCTGCTGCGTTGTGTTCGCGCTTGATTTCACAAGGCTTTTGCAGCGCACCGCCGCTTTCAGCCCTTCCTTTTTTCAGCCATCTTGCGGAAGCAACCAAGAAATCCGCACAATGACAAAAACGAAATGGCGAACCAGTCTCCATGCCGTGCATAGAGCGTCAATTCGCCGTTTCTCGGCACACGAACCTCGCCGGGCAGACAGCCTTCGATGAAACAACTGCCGGTCTCCGGATCGGCAAGTTTGCCCGTCACCGTGCCGAGTGTGTCGATAAAACAAGTCACCCCCGTGTTCGTTGCACGCACCATGGGACGGCGCAGTTCCACGGCGCGGAACTTTGCGTTTGCAGTGTGCACCTCCGTCTGGGCGCTATGGAGGAACCATCCGTCGTTGGTGATATTGACGATCATTTGCGGTTCAGGGCGCACAAACCGCCGCGCCAACCGGCCCACCGTGTCTTCAAAGCAGATGAGCGGGATGATTTGAACCTCGGGTTTCGCGAGTTTCAGCGGCTCCGTGCTGGTTCCAGGCGTGAAATCACCCGGCAGCACTCCCCGCAGGAATGAAAACGGCGGAATGTCCCGCAAAGGCAGGTATTCCCCGAAAGGCACAAGGTGCACTTTATGGTACTCCTGCCGGCTGGCATACGATCCGTGAAAAAGCACCGCCGAAACATGCGAGCCTTCAGCTTCTGTATGAATCTCAGTGCCGGTCAGCAGACTGAAATCGCCGACTTTAAGCAGCTCATTGAAATAGCTTTCGTGTTCCGGAAGCCCATGCAGATGCACAGGCAGAGCGCTTTCCGGCCAGATCACCAGATCCGTGAGACTCTGGCCATCGCGCGCCTCAGCATAAAGCCGAGTGTAGTCCTTAAGCCGTTGATAAATTTCCGGTGCCAACCGTCCCGACCAGGCATCCACCTGGGCCACATTCGGCTGCACCAGCGTCGTGCGCACGGTGATCACATCATTGGTTGGCGCGGTGATTCGCATCACTCCATACCCGGCCGCCGCCAGCAACACGATCATTGCCAGAGTGAAATCCAGGCGTGTCCGGCAGGTGCCCGTGCCGCGGTATAGATGCGCCATGCGAGTCAGCGCATTCCAGGCCGTGCAGACCACGAACACAGGCAGGAAGGAAAGCCCCATCACGCCCACCAGATCCACGCATTGAATCAAAACCCTGTTTTGATGCAGCGCCACGCCCAGTCCATTCCAGCCGAAGCCGGTGAAGACCGTCGTGCTGCGCAACCATTCGCAGGCCACCCAGGCACCCCCTGCAAGCGCAGCACAGCGCAGCGATTCCAGCGTGCTTGTTTGCCAGTTTCCTTGCGTCAACTTCTGCAGAGAGGGCCGCGCATGACGATGCACAAACCAGGCCCACAGCCCGAAATACAAGGCGCAGTAACCACTGAGCCCAAGCACAGCTCCGAGCCCCATCAACTCCGGCCCAACGCCCATCCATTGATTGTCCACCGCCCCCGCAATAACCCGCGAGGAATGCCTGATCCAAAATAGGTTAGGCACAAAAAAGGCCACGCCAGCCAGATAGCCGGCCCAAAAAGGCCTTTTCAGGTCTTTGGCCGTCCACAGCACCCATAGCAGTGGCAGCAACCAGAACCACACCACCCATTCCTGGTTCCAGCGTGGATAGGCAAACACCAGCAACCCGCCGCTTAGCAGAGGCAGTGCACGGAGCGTCCAGCGTTGGAGCAAAGAAGGCATCTCGCAAGACTGGATGACGGCGGTTAGGGATGCCCGGACATCACACTGCCAGCCGCGCGTCGATGTCCTTTTCCAGGAACTTCCACAAGCTCTCCAGAGAGGCACCTACCTTGGTTTTAGCGGCGGCAAGTTCGTCTGCGCTGAGTTTTTGACCAGGGGCCGGGACTTGGCGGGCGAACATGTAATACTTGATTTTCGGCTCGGTGCCGGATGGCCGGACGGCAAAACTGCGCCCATCCGCAAGATCAACAAAAAGCATCTTTTCCGTGGAAACAGCCTCTCCTTCTTCGTCGAGGATGCCGGGCTTGCGGAAGTCGCGCACGTTGGTGACGGCACTGCCATCAACCTCGGTGGGCGGGTTGCTGCCGTAGCTATCAGCGAGCTTGGCAATCTGCGCGGCACCGCTGGCACCTTCGAAGACTTTGCTCTGATTGACTTCGAGGAAGTAGCCCACGTCACAGTACACCTCGTCAAGCAGGCCGACGATGGTGAGGCCTTTGCTGGCGGCGTAAGCAGCGAGTTCGGCGAACATGACGACTGCGCCATTGCCGTCCTTGTCGCGGCTGAAGTCATCACCCATGTAACCGTAGCTTTCCTCCCCGCCGAAGACGAGGAATTTGCTATATTTCAAGCGCACAGCACGGGACTCGGCAGCGGTCAGGTCGCGATAAACGGCGAGCGTGTCGGCGGGCAGTGCTGCCTCGTATTTGGCCAGCTTGGAGCTGATCCATTTGAAACCGGTGAGCGTGTTCACGCAAAGCACACCAAATTTGGCGGCAATGGTATCCTGCATGGGACTGGTGACGAAGGTCTTGAGGAAGACGGCATTCTTTTTGTTATCCCCGTTGAGGATGCCGAGATCAAACATGGTCTTCAGTCGGTACCAGCCCATGAGTGAGCCGGTCTGGTTGCCGGTGAGCAGGACCATCTGACCCTTGTCGTCCCGGACGCCGACGCCCATGCGGTCGCAATCAGGATCGGTTCCGATGACAATGTCCGCCCCCACTTGGTTGGCCAGATCGACAGCCATCTTCAAAGCCGGCGCGTTCTCAGGGTTTGGTGATTTGACGGTCGGGAAACGGCCATCACGCACGTCCTGTTCAGGCACAGTGAAGAAATTGAAGCCAAGTTTTTTCAGCAGGACCGGGACGAGCACGCCACCGGTGCCGTGGAGAGCGGTGAAAACAATTTTGAGATTTCTGGCCTTCTCACCCTTCAGCAGCTCGGGCTGCAGCATCATCGTCTCGACACGGGCAAGGTATTGCTCGTCCATGTCGGCGCCGAGCATCGTCAGTTTACCCTGCTGATCAGCCGGCACGGGCGTGTAGGACTCGTCCTTGATCGCGTTGACCTCTTTGATGATGCCTGTGGCATGCGGTTCGACGATGCCCGCACCATCGCTGAAATTAACTTTAAATCCGTTGTCATGGGCCGGATTGTGACTGGCGGTGAGCATGACGCCGGCATCGGCGCGGAGCTGACGGACAGCGAAGGACATTTCCGGTGTCGCGCGGCAGCCATCGAAGAGATAGACGTCAGCGCCGTTTTCCATGGCGATCCGGGCACATGTTTGAGCGAATTCAGCAGAAAAGTGGCGCGTGTCGTGAGCGAAGACGACACTCGGCCTGCCGCTGAGACCGGCGTTGACTCGATAGGTTTTGGCATAGGACACGAGACCACGGGTGGCCCGCCCCACGTTGTAATAGTTCATCGAATTCGTTCCAACGCAGGGGTGGTCAGGCCTCTGGTTCGCCGGGGCAGCGCCCTGTTCAGCGGCGGTCACCACTTTGCCAATCGTGCGCCCGCGCAGGCCGCCGGTGCCAAATTTCAGCGCCTGAAAGAAGCGGTCATTGAGCTCGGCCCATTGGCCGGCTGCAGAGAGTTCTTCAATGCTGGCACGATAAACAGGGTTCGGGCTGGCTGCGAGCAGGGCCAGGATGTTTTCGTGGCTGGAAGGGAGGAGTTGACCGGCGTCAGTGGCGGCTTGGAGAGTGGCTTCGAGAGACATAGGAGGGCGCGAGGATAGCGGGA
>CAJCCF010000206.1 GCA_903960845.1 uncultured Verrucomicrobiota bacterium
CCCGGCCTACAAGCTCGCCAGCCACGCACCGTAGGACGAGTGTGGCGTTAGCCCGCTCGTCTCCGATGATGCCGCGCGCACGATGAGACGACGATGAGCCATCCAATGCGATTCGCAGATGCACGGCGCACCCCACCTCCAACAGCCGGGCGGGCTGGCGCCCCACCCGGCCTACAAGCTCGCCAGCAAAGCAACCGTAGGACGAGTGGGGCGTCTGCCCGCTCGTCTCCGAAGATGTGGCGCGCGCAATGAGACGACGATGAGCGACTCAATGTGATTCGCAGATGCACGGCGCACCCTGCCTCCAAGAGCCGGGCGGGCTGACGCCACACCCGGCCTACGGGTGGGCTACTCGGCAGCGAACTCCAGGCCGCAGAGGGCGGGCTTGGCTTTCGAGCCTGGAGCGGACTGGAGCGTGAGGCGCAGATCAGGGCCGATGATGATGCCTTTGAATTCGCGCACAATGATGCCGCCGGGTTTCGCGGTTTCACGGGCGATGTCAAAATTCTGAAGCACCGGCTTGCCTTGCAACATGACGCTGAAAACGCGCTCCCCGGGTGCCAGGTTTTCAGGCTCACTGAAGTGCAGGCGCACCGTGTGCGACAGAGGCGGGTAATTGACTTTGAGCAGTGGTTCCTGTGTGGGAGTGACCGCCACTTTGCTTTTTTCGACGGCCTTCTTTTTACTGCTGACCTTGTCATCCTCATCATCTGATTTTTTGCCCGGCTTCACCAGCAGCGGACGGCGGAGCGATGGCGTGATGATGATCTCCCCTTCACCGATGAATCCGGACGCGGCGATCCACGGCTGACCCGTGCCGCCGGCGGCGACTTGCGAGCTGTGACGGCGAAACCATTTCACGTCATTGCTGAGGCCTTCGACACCGAATCTTGGCGAATTGCCATCGCCGGTGTGCGGATACTCCAGCCAGAGCGTGCCATCCGGAGCGCGGCGATTTCCCGGAGCGCCGAAGTTGATGCCGGCATGCAGGATGCGGTCGCCCTGTTTGCCATCGAGTCCGAACTGGCTGTATGTCCACATCTCCATTTCAGGCATGTGGATGAGCGCGAGCGAGGTCTGATTTTGATAGGCACAACTGCAGGTGCGCGTGTAGTCGGGCGCGTTGAGCACGCCATTGGCCACGACGAGATTCGAGGTGCAGCCGGATTTGAAACCGCCGAGGCTTGCGGTGCCGCTCATGCTGTCGAGATCATAGAATCCCGCCGCACCGCTGCGGTAGGTAAGCAGGTGCTCGCTGGCGATGATGGTGTTGCAGCCATAGGTGCGATTGAGACGCCAGGGCTCCATGTTGCCGGTGAGTGGATTCTTCACGAGATGCGGCGCGCCGGTGAGCAGGCTGAAGGCGCCACCTGAGCTGCTGTAGGAATTGGCACCGGTGAGAATGAGTTCGTTATGCAGGATGCATGGCCCCGTGTAGGCGCGCTTGAGATCCTGCCAGCGGACACGACCGTCCTTGGCATCGTAAGCCATCATGCCATCGCCCGCCTCCGTGGTTAGGCGATCGCTTGCCTTCGCTCCGGCTTGCAGCAACACATCATGCTGCGCGGAGTAGCCGAGCCAGGTGCCGAAGATGTCTTTTTCCTGCTGCCACAGCACGGTGCCGGTGCGTGCATCAAGCACGACGATGCGGTAATCCTTTGGCAAATCCCGACCGCGCCGCGACAGCAGGCCCTCGGCATGCGTGGTGAGTTTGTCGAGGCAGTAGATGCGTCCACCGCCTGCGACGATACCGTTGTGCAAAAAGCTGTGCCGCGCTTTCACACGCCAGAGAAGCTTGCCGCTGTGCCGCTCAAACACCGCGAGACCCGCGCTCGCTGAATAGTCCTCAATCGGTGCCGTGCTGCGGCTTTTCGCACTGCCGGCCTGCAGACTGAAGTGTGCGAAATCATCCCCTCCGATGAGCAGGTCATCAAGCACGCCAATGAAACCCCACTGAGCGGGATCAGCAGAACTCTCGCGCAGTTTGATGACCTTTTTCAACTCGCCGCTGCGTGAGTCGAGCATCTGGCACTCGCCCTTCAGCGCGACATACACGGTCTCTGCCGTGGCGGCGTAATTCGTGCCGCGTCCGTTCGCACCGGGGATGTGCTTTTGATTGTAGGCGGTGCTCAGCGGCGTGTCCGCATAGGTCTCGTTGTAGTAGAGACCATAGGTGCCGAGGTCTTTGAAATCGTGCTTCCACATCACCCTGCCGGTGTACACATCACGCGCGCTGAAGCTGTTCATGCCCTGAATGTAGAGGCGACCGCCGACCACCTGCTCCGGTGGCCCGTGACCATGACGCGGCAGCACATCCATGTTCGAACTGCCTCCGAACCACAGCACGCCGAGCGGCGCGCGCACGCGACGGTCATCGGACTTCACCGTGTTGCCAATGTCGCCATACTGATGTGTCCAATCCGCCGCGCCAGGCAGTGCGCCATCACGAATGATCAACTGTCGATTACCCAGCTTTTCCGCCTTCGCGTTTTCGAGTTTGCTGACATCGATTTCTTTGCTGCCTGGACACAGCATGACGCCGCCATAAGGCCGCACGGAGGCATAAGCGGCTGCCGGATGACCCGGATCGGCGATGACCAGGTGGGCAAAATACGGCGGTGCTTGAAATGACAGCGCATCCCCGGTGTGGAAGGTGATGCGCGTGCCTTGCAGACCGCGGGCATCATACCGTCGACGCAGCGCATCCACCTTTCCCGCATCGGCATCCACAACGGTCAACTGCATCTGCGATTCGCTCAGCAAGGCATCCATCAGATCGCTTTCATTCGCACCGTAAATCAATGCATGACCACCTTTGTCCTCCATCTTGGCGAGCAGAGCCCGCGCAAGGTTGACCGCCTCAGCAGGCGCGGCGGCGGGCTGCTGCGGCTTTGAATCAACGCGGCCGATCTGCCTGCCGGTGCCATAGACCTGAATGCGGCCATCCAGCGTCACTGCGATCAGCTTGCCATTCGCTGCGAGCAGGCGGCGCACCTGGCCGCGCACAGGCAGCGTCCACGCCACCTGAGGTGGATCGGTGAGTGAGATGGCCGTGAGCTGATCTTTGCCAGCCGCATACAGTCGATTGCCCGCCTTGATCAGGTCGCCGGAGCCATCGGCCTTCACTTCCCAGATCACTTTTTCACTCGTGCTCAATTCGCGCACCATCGACGCGTCCGAATCATAAAGGCGGCTGCCATCGATCACCGCTTCATTCATCGTCGATTTGCCTGCCGTGCCGGTTTTCAGGTCATAGACCCGCACCCCGCGCTCGCGGGTGTGAACATAAAAGTACGTTTCGCCGGAGGCTACGAATGAGCCGCCATTGCCCTTGCCTCCGTCATTGAGATGAAAGTAACGCAGCGCGCCGGTGGCACGATCAAAGGCCGCCGGCACCGAGCGCCCGCCAGGGACGAGCAGCGTGTCACGAGTGGCCACCAGCGCGCCCTGCGGCGCCACACCGGCAAAGGATGATGCGCCATGCGGTTGCTTGATGAAATCCGCACCCGTGCCGTCATTCACCCACACCACCTTGCCCGTGGCTGCATCGAGCGCGTAAAGATAAGTGCCCATGAATGGCCAGATGCTCGCCGCGAAATACACCTTTCCATCGCGGATCACCGGCCCGCCGCGTGCCGGCCAGGCGGAGACGAGGCGGCGGTTGCCCAGAGCCTTTCGCGACGAGGGTGCGCCGCTGAAAGACCACAGCAGCTTTCCATCCGCAGCACTCACACAATACAAATACCCGTCATCGCTGGTGAAGTACACCCGGCCCTGCCAGCACACGGGGGGCAGCCGCACCGGGCCACCGGTAAAAAAGCTCCACACCTCCGCGCCCGAGTTCAAATCCAGCGCCACCACCTTGTCGCAGTCATTGAAGCCGATGAACATTTGGTTACCGAAAACCACCGGCTCGAAAACCCGGTCATACGGCATGAGGTCATGATTCAGCGGGTCATCCCACACCTGCTCGCGTGCCGAATACCCGCGCTCCCATTGGAGATGCATTTTTTCAGGCAGCACCTCAACCGATGACGCCGTGCGTCCTGCATCACAACGCCACATCGGCCAGTCGGCGGCAGAGGCATGCAGGGTGAGCGCGATGAGAAGCAGTGCGGGAAATTTCATGGGCACCAGTCAACGGGGCAAGCGGGTCAATATTACCTTCCGTCCCGGTTTCATCGCGATGGACCGCAGAACCGGCGGCGTGATCGCATTGAACAACATCACCTTCCCGTGGCAAGACGGTTGACTTATGGTCGTTTCAGCGTGCTCAATCTGAGTTTTCATGCGCTTGTTCACTTCGCCGACCCCGGTTTCGCCACGCGAAACCCCGTCGGCGATCCAGGCGTCTGACAGGCAAGAATCAATCACCTCCAACATGAAGCACCGCATCCACCTCCTCCTGGCGATCCTCCTTTCGTCATTCTGCCTTCCGCACTCTTCAGTTTCGGCTCAGCCGAACGTGCTTTTTCTCATCTCGGATGACTTGAACAACTACCTCGGCTGCTACGGTGATCCGCGCGCAAAAACGCCTAACATCGACAAACTCGCAGCGCGCGGCGTGAAGTTCGAGCGCTCCTACTGCACCTTCCCGCTGTGCGGGCCGAGCCGGAACTCCGTGCTCACCGGCTTGTATCCCAACAGCACCGGCATCCTCAGCAACTCGCAAATTTTCCGCCAGACGATTCCTTCCCAGCTCAGTCTCCCGCAGGCATTTCGTCAGGCGGGCTACTTCGCGGCGCGCGTCGGCAAACTGTACCATTACAACGTGCCCAACTCGATCGGCACAAACGGTCACGATGATCCTGCATCCTGGGAGCTGGAGCTGAATCCCGCAGGCGTTGACCGCCTGGAGGAGCAGCCCAAAATTTTCACTCTCACGCCCGGCCAGTATGGCGGCACGCTGAGCTGGTACGCCTCGCCAAAAAGCGATGAGCACCACACGGATGCCATGATGGCGGCTGATGCCGGCTGGGTTCTGGAACGCTGCGCCAGGCAGAAGCAGCGGCCATTCTTTCTCGCGGTCGGGTTCTTCCGTCCACACACGCCGTATGTTTCGCCCAAGACACCTTACTTTGACCAATATCCCGAAGCCGAAATGCCCGTGGTTCAGGGCGTCAAGGAAGACCAGGCTGATGTGCCTGCCGCCGCGCTCGGCAGTTATAAGAAAGAGCAGGACAAGCTGACCGATGAACTTCGCCGCCAGTGTTTGCAGGCCTATTATGCCAGCATCAGCTTCATGGACGCGCAGGTGGGCCGCGTGGTCGATTCGCTCGATCGTCTTGGCCTCGCGGAGAACACCATCATCGTCTTCACCAGTGATCATGGATATCACATGGGCGAGCACGGCCTGTGGCAGAAGCAGAGCCTCTTTGAAGGCAGCGCCCGCGTGCCGATGCTCATTGTCGCTCCCGGCACAGCCGGCAAAGGCAGCGTGGTGAAAACACCGGTGAGTCATCTCGATCTCTTCCCCACGCTTGCCGAGCTCGCCGGCATCAAAGCCCCGGCCAATCTGCAAGGCCAGAGCCTCGTGCCCATGCTCAAAGATCCAAACGCCACGGGTCGCGGCTGGGCGCTCACGCAGGTCGTGCGCGGTGGCAACTTCAACCGTCAGGGCGCAGCGCCTGCCAAGGGAGACAAAGGCAAGCGCTTCTTCGGCTACAGCATGCGCACCCCGCGCTGGCGCTACACCGAGTGGGATGAAGGCGCTGAAGGCCGCGAGCTTTACGATCACGACAATGATCCCAAGGAACTCACCAACCTCGCCGACAAACCCGAGCACGCCGCCACGGTCGCCGCATTGTCCGCACAAACACGCGCGGCGGCTAAAACAACCTTCCCTGCCAATGGCAAAACACCCGAACTCAAAGAAGGCATGTGGGCACCCAATCTGACGGATCCATAAACTGGCACCACCCCATGAATCGCTTTTTCATTCTCCTTTCCATAGGCGTCATTCAGCATTCGTCATTCGCCGCCGGACCGCGCCCTAACATTCTTTTCATCTTCGCGGATGACCAGCGCTACGACACGCTGGGTTGCGCCGGTCATCCCATGGTGCAAACACCGGCCATTGACCGACTGGCGGCGGATGGCGTGCGTTTCAGCAATGCGCATGTCACCACCGCCGTGTGCTGGGTGAGCCGCGCGGTCGTGCTCACCAGCCAGTGGGCGCGGACTCATGCGAAACGGGATGCGATGCCTCAGGTTCTGCCGGAATCCCTCACCACCATGTTTCCTGAAGTGCTGCGGCAGGCAGGCTACCGCACCGGTCACTACGGCAAGTGGCACATGATCGCCCCGCCCGGATTCAAGCCGGAAGAGCACTACGACGAGTATGAGGCCATCACCCGCAATCCTTACTTCAAGACCATGCCGGATGGTTCAAAGCGCCATGAAACCGACATCGTGTGCGACCGCGGCATCGACTTCATCAAGTCACAGCCGAAGGACAAACCCTTCTGCCTGAATCTGTGGTTCAACGCCGCTCATGCCGAGGATAATGTTCACCGGCCGGGCATCGGTTTGTATCCATGGCCGCCATCCGTCGACGGCCTCTATGAGGACCGCAGCATACCGCCGCCGAGACTCGGTGATCCGGCCATCTTTGACGCGCATCCGCAGTTCCTCAAAGACAGCATCAATCGCGAGCGCTTCTTCTGGGGCTACGACACGCCGGATAAGTACGAGACGAATGTGCGCGCCTATTACCGCATGATCAGCGGCATCGACAAAGCCGTCGCCCGTATGCTCGCCGCGCTGAAGGAGGCCGGCCTGGCGGACAACACGATCATCGTCTATTCCGCCGACAATGGCTACTACCTCGGTGACCGCGGCTTTCAGGGCAAATGGTCGCACTATGAGGAATCGCTGCGCGTGCCGCTGGTGATCCATGACCCCCGTCTGCCGAACGAAAAGCGTGGCAAGGTGTGCGATGACCTGGTGCTCAATGCCGATCTGGCGCCGACCTTCCTTGACTGGGCCGGCGTGAAGCGCCCAGCAGGCTATGAAGGCCGCAGCCTCTCCACCCTGCTGGAAGGCAACGGCAGTGACAAACCATGGCGCACGCATTTCTTCTGCGAGCACGTCGATCTCGCCCCCACGCTGACCTGGGAAGGCATCCGTGATCAGCGCTATGTTTATGCGCGCTACTTTGACCAGCGGCCCGCGTACGAGTTCCTGCACGATCTTCAAACCGATCGCGATGAACTGAAGAACCTCGCCACCGACCCCGCCCTTGCTGAAACCTTGAAGAAAATGCGCGCGCTCTGTGACAGCGAAATGAACGCCCGTGGCGGCGCCCTGCTGCCAATGGATCAGCGCGGCTCCAAAAAGCAGCCCAAAGGCAGGGCGAAGAAAAAAGCAGAGTGATCCAGCCTGCCTGCACGGACATGCAATTCATCATCTGATCCACACCTAACTATTGATTCTCCATGAAACGTCTCATCCTCACCGCCTGCCTGCTTGCGCCATCACTCGTCATTCATGCCGCCGGCAAACCTGCCAAACCCCGCGCAGAAATCGGCAGCACGGCCCCGGCCGGCAAGCCTTATGCCTACAAGACCTCCGCCGGCAAACCGCGTCAGATGGAGATTTATTTCCCTCCGAACCATGACCCGGCAAAAGCCAGGGTGCCGGGCATGATCCTGTTTCACGGCGGTGCCTGGGGCGGCGGCTCGCTCGGACAATTCCGCATCGCCTGCGCCTACTTTGCCAGTCGCGGAATTGTCTGCGCCACGTCTGAATACCAGATGCTCAGCGCCGCTGACGCCAAAAAGCTGCCTGCCGGAGAAACCCGCAAACGCGTCTGTGTCACCGATGCGAAGAGCGCCATCCGCTGGTTCAAACAGAAAGCTCCCGAACTCGGCATCGACCCGCAGCGCATCATCACGGGTGGTGGATCGGCGGGCGGACACATCTCCGCGCTCGCCACCCTGAATCCCGGCCTCAACGACCCTGCCGACCCAAAAGACATCGACACCAGCGTCGTCGCCTACCTGTGGTTCAATCCTGCCTTCGCGCTCGATGACAACAAAGACCCCGAGATCGACGTGCTGCGCTATTTGAAAAAAGACCTCCCTCCAGCCATCGCCTTTTTCGGCGATCAGGACACCTGGAAAGCAGGCTGGGACATCGCCTACGCCAAGCTCAAGACTCTCGGCAGCAACAGCATCGACCTGCAAATGGCCCCGGGCCAGGCGCACAGCTTCTTCAACAAAGACCCCTGGCAAACCGTCACCCTCATCGCCGCCGACCGCTTCCTCATGAAGCACGGCCTCCTCACCGGCGAACCGACCAAAACCATGCCTGCAACAGGAGAGAAGCTGTCCCCCGCACAGCCTTGAATTCGCCCGCCAGCGTCCTACCATCGCCACCATGGCTCCGCTGACTTCCATACATTTGGGAATGTCCAGGAAGTCCTACAATCATCCCACGCCAGCCCCCAAGAACCAACGCCACATCACCTGACTTGGGAAGACATGGTCGAGCAATGCCGTCGCAACCGCCGTCAGGCCGCGGCGTTCGAATCACGCAATGAACCACAGCAAGTGGCCAGATCGGCAGCACGACCGGTTTCGCAGCGCGACTCGACGGTGCGCAAGTAGGCGCGGAACTGCTCGAATCTTCCGCGAGACACCACCGATCTGCGCTTATGCGTAGATGGATCATCTCGTGGGTTGAACGATTTCGAACGACTCGCGATCGTCAGAACAAACCCATCC
>CAJCCF010000207.1 GCA_903960845.1 uncultured Verrucomicrobiota bacterium
CGCGCCGCTGAGGCACGCACGCTCCAGGCAGGGTTGAAACCCAACCCCGTTCTCAACTACAGCGCCCAAAACCTGCCCGGCAGCGGCCCCTACCGTGGTGGAGACATCATGGAAAACACGCTGGAGCTGGGCCAGCTCGTGGAGCTGGGCGGCAAACGTCTGGCGCGTGTCAACGAAGCGAACGCAGGCCGCAGCGTGGCGGAGTGGGCGTATCAAGTGCGCCGTGTTGAGGTGCTCAAGAACACCACGCAGGCTTTCGTGGCAGTGCTCGCGGCCCAACGCCAAGTGCAACTCGCCGAGGTAACCGCCGCGCTGGCAGAGAAGGTCACGCCGATGACGCAGAAGCGTGTGGAGGCGGGCAAGGCCAACGCTGTAGAGGTCATGCGCAGCAAGGTCGCCGTGGCATCTGCGAAGATCGAGCTAGAGCAGGCGAAGCGCACGCTTGCCACGGCCAGAATCAATCTCGCCGTTCAATGGGGAGCGCAGACAGCGGACTTCGATTCCGTGAAGGGCGATTTGGAAGGCATCAAAGCCGTGCCGAAGTTCTCCACGCTCGTGCAGCGCATCCAGAGCAATCCCGAGATCGCCCGCTGGTCGGCTGAGCGCGACAGACGTTACGCGGCACTGGCAAAGCAGAGGTCGCTGGCAAAGCCGGACATCACCGTCTCCGCCGGGCCGCGCATGTTGGGCAAGGGCGACGACATCTCCTTCGTCGTCGGCTTTTCCATCCCGCTGCCGTTCAAGAACAAGAATCAGGGCGGCATCGCCGAAGCAGAGGCGGAAATCGCCAAGACGGACAGCGAGCGCAAGACCTCCGAGATGAATGTTTATGCACAGCTCAGCGCCGCTTATCAGGTGCTGCTCCGCGCCACGACGGAAGTGGAGCTGCTAAACAAAGATGTGCTACCGGGCGCAAAGGAAGCCGAGGAAGCCGTCATGCAGGGCTACGAGGCCGGACGCTTCACCCAGCTCGAAATCCTCGATGCCCGCCGCACGCTCATTCAAGCGCGCAACCAGCATCTCCGCGCCCTCACGGACTACCACCAGGCCCAAGCCGAGATCGCAGCACTCACCGCCGCGCCCATCTCATTGCAGCGCTCCAATGCAGCCAAGTAACACCCCTTTCAAACCCACCCCTTTATGAACTACAAAGCCATTCTCAATGCGGCCCTCATCGCGCTGCTCCTCATCGGCGGCGCGTATGCGGCCAAACGCATCCTCGGCATCGAACCCCACATCGCCACCGAGGAAGGCGGTCATGGAGCCGCCGCAGCCGACGATCCCAGCAAGCGACGCGGCCCGCATGGTGGCCGCTATTTCGGCGAGCCTGACTTCGAGTGCGAAGTGCAAATCTACGAGCCGGAAGGCGTCACGCCGGAGTTCCACGTTTACTTCTACAAGAACGGTCAGCCGTATCAGCCCGACGACGTAAAGATCGTCGCCAAGCTGGAGCGTATCAACCGCACCGACACCATCACGTTCAAGAAAGAGGCCGACTACTACATCGGCACGCCCGTGGTCGAGGAGCCGCACTCCTTCCACGCTTTCATCAACGTCGTGCATCAAGGTAAGACCTATGACTGGAAGTTCGACTCCATCGAAGGCCGTGCGGAGATGCCGGATGAAATCCTCGCCCGTGCCGGTGTGGAAATGGTGAAGGCCGGCCCGGCCAAGATTCGCCAGCGACTCAGCCTGCGAGGCCGTGTGCAGCTCAATGAGCAGACGCGCACCAGCATCATCCCGCGCTTTGAGGGCATCGTGAAAGCGGTGAACAAAAACCTGGGCGACGTGGTGAGCAAAGGCGATGTCCTCGCCACGGTGGAGAGCAACGACAGCCTCCAGACCTACGAGGTCAAAGCCGAGATCGCAGGCACCGTGATCGAGAAAAACGTGAAGCTCGGCGAGTTCGCGGACAATCAACGCACCCTGTTTGTCATCGCCGATCTCAGCAATGTGTGGGTGGACTTCATCGTGCATCGCAAAGACTTCCCGCTGCTCAAAGCCGGGCAGGCCGTGACCATTCATGCCGATGAAGGCATCGAAAGCGTCGAGGCCACGCTCAGCTATCTCTCGCCCTTCAGCGCCGAAGGATCGCAGACCATGATGGCACGCGCCGCAGTGCCAAATCCCAAGGGCGAGCTGCGTCCCGGCCTGTTCGTCACTGGCGATGTCGTCTATGAGGAGGCCGATGTGCCCGTCGCCGTGAAGGCCAGCGCCTTGCAGAACTTCCGCGATTGGGATGTCGTGTTCGTGCGCGTCGGCACTTTGTTTGAGGCCATGCCTTTTGAGATCGGTCGCCGCGATGCGGAGTGGATCGAAGTCAAAGCAGGCATCCCCGCAGGCATCTCCTATGCCGCCGAGAACAGCTTCATCATCAAAGCCGACGTGATGAAATCCGGTGCCACCCACGACCATTGATCCCCGCCCGCCATGATTGATTCCATCATCCAGTTTTCCATCAAGCAGCGCTGGGTCATCCTGCTGCTCGTGCTCGGCACCGCCATCCTCGGTGCCTACAACTACACCCGGCTGCCCATTGATGCCGTGCCGGACATCACCAACGTCCAGGTGCAGATCAATACGGAAGCACCGGGCTACTCACCGCTCGAAGTCGAGCAGCGCGTCACCTTCGCCGTCGAGAATGCCATGGGCGGCCTGCCGCATCTCGACTACACCCGCTCCGTCTCGCGCTACGGCCTTTCACAAGTCACCGTCGTGTTCAAAGACGGCACCGACATCTACTTCGGACGCCAGCTCATCGCCGAGCGCTTGCAGGAGGTGAAAAGCAAGCTGCCGCCCGGCCTGGAGCCGAGCATGGGGCCGATTGCCACCGGCCTGGGTGAAATCTTCATGTTCACCGTCACTGCCGAACCATCAGCGCGGAACGAAGAAGGCAAAGCCTACACACCTACCGACCTGCGCACCATCCAGGACTGGATCATCAAGCCGCAGTTGCGGAATATCCCCGGCGTCATCGAGGTGAACACCATCGGCGGTTACGAGAAGCAGTTCCACGTCACGCCTGACCCGAACAAGCTCGTCACCTTCGATGTGACCCTGCGCCAGCTCATGGAGGCGCTCGACCTCAACAACGCCAACGTCGGCGC
>CAJCCF010000208.1 GCA_903960845.1 uncultured Verrucomicrobiota bacterium
GCTGCCGCCGGACTTTCTGCCGCAGCATCCCTTCAACAATGGCGAAATGTCCATCCGCGACGAGCAACTCCTGCCCTGGCCACGCACAGAAGAAAAAGTGCGCAGCTTCCTCGCCGAGTACTACCGCTACATCTCCTTTCTCGATGTGCAGATCGGTCGCGTGCTCGCCGCGCTGGAAGCCTCACCGCATGCAAAAAACACCATCATCGTCTTCTCCGCCGACAGCGGTGTCGCCCGCGGCAGCCATGGCCTGATCGGCAAACAGAACGTCTATGAGCACTCCATGCGTGTGCCGCTCGTCATCGCTGGCCCAGGCATCTCGGAAAACAAACGCTCCGAGGCCATGTGCTACCTCTTCGACGTGCTGCCCACTCTCGGTAAACTATGTGGCGTCACAGGCCCAAAAACCAGCGACGGCATCGACTTCAGCCCCACGCTCAACGACTCCACAAAGCCCGCCCGCAGCCAATTGATGTTCGCCTACCGGAACATACAACGCGCCTTCACCGATGGCCGTTGGAAACTCATTCGTTACCCGCAGGTGGACCGAACCCAGCTCTTCGATTTGCAATCGGATCCCTATGAAATCACCAACCTTGCCAACCAACCCGGGCACGCTGCCAAAGTCACCGAACTCACCGCCGCACTCGAAAAAGAAATGCAGCAAAGCGGCGATAACAGCGCTCTAAAAGTCGCCACTCCAGAGCCCGCTGAGTGGAGCCCGCCAATGAAGGGTGCAGGTGATAAGAAGCGCAAAAAGTGACTTCGCACTACCAGCTCTGAAAATCCGCCACAGTCGGTTCATGGATTGAACGGCAGAAGCATGAATGAGAGCCGAATGTGCGTTCTATTTGCCCCTCAAACCTGAGGCTCACATCACTCAATCATGAAGTTCATTTACATCGTCTGCTTTTTGATGTCGCTGCGTGCGGCATCTGCGGCTGACTCGCTGCGCTACAATCGCGACGTCCGACCGATCCTGTCGGATAACTGTTTTGCGTGCCATGGGCCCGACAAGAGCAATCGCAAAGCCGAATTGCGGCTCGATTTGCGTGAAGCGGCGATCAAACCAGCCAAATCGGGCGACACAGCCATCGTGCCGGGCAAAGCTGACGAGAGCGCGCTCGTGGCACGCATTTTGACCGATGATGATGACGAGGTCATGCCGCCGACGAAGTCGCACAAGAAGATCAGCGCAGCGCAAAAAGCCATCTTGAAGCGCTGGGTGGCTGAGGGTGCGGTGTATGAGAAACATTGGGCGTTTGAACCACCACAGCGCGCGACTTTGCCAGAGGTAAAGACGGCGGGCTGGGTGCGGAATCCGATTGATGCGTTTGTTCTCGCCGGATTGGAAGAAGTGGACCTGCAGCCTGCGGCAGAGGCTGACCGCCGGACTTTGGCGCGGCGCTTGTCCCTGGATATGACCGGGCTGCCACCGAAGCCCGAAGAGGTTGAGGCCTTTATGAATGACAAGTCTCCAGATGCTTATGAAAAACTGGTGAAGCGGCTCATGGACTCACAGCAGTGGGGGGAGCACCGTGGACGCTACTGGCTGGATGCGGCACGCTATGGCGACACGCACGGGATTCATCATGATGCCTACCGCGAGATGTGGCCGTATCGCGATTGGGTGATCAGCGCCTTCAATAAGAACATGCGCTTTGATGCCTTCACGGTGGAGCAAATCGCCGGCGATCTGCTGCCAAACCCGACGCGTGAGCAATTGATCGCCACGGGCTTTCATCGCTGCAACATCACCACCGCGGAGGGTGGCACCATTGCTGACGAAAATCTGGCGATGTATGCCAATGACCGCGTGACGACGACTTCCTGGGTCTGGCTGGGCCTCACGGCGAACTGCGCCGCCTGTCACGACCACAAGTTCGACCCGATCACGCAAAAGGACTTCTATTCGATGGCCGCTTACTTCCGAAACACCACGCAGGGTGCCATGGATGGTAATGTGAAGGACACGAAGCCGATTCTCTACCTGCCGGAGTCAAAGGACGAGAAGCGCTTCGCTGAATTGCCAAAGCTCATCGCCAATGCCAACGCCGCACTGACTCAACGCCGCCGTGATGCCGCCAAGGATGCTCAAGCGTGGGCTGGCATCGTCACTCCAGAGAAGTTCGGCATCAGCGCAGAAGCGCTGGTGGACAAGGTCGATGCCGCGAAGCCTTTCTCGGTGGCCGCACGTGTGAAGACGAGCAAAGACGGAGTCATCGCTGGCCAATTGTTCGTGCAGGGCAAAAAGTTTGGACTGCAAGCAGGCAAGCTGATCGCCATCTCGAAGCGCGATGTCATCACACCCGGCAAAGAGCAGCACCTCATGGCCAGCTTTGATGGAAAAAATGGTATTGTGCTCTACCTCGACGGCAAAGAGGCGGAATCCGACCGCAAAGGCAAGATGACGGCCAAAGAGCAACTCGAAGGAGCAACCGATTTAAAGATCTACGCACGCACACTAAGCAAGGCCGACGCGCTCTCGTTGAATGATGAGGCTCGCTTGCGCAAAACGGTCGCCATCGCACTCGATAAGCGAAATCCAAAGCAGAAGACCGAACTGACCGACTTCTACTTCCGCAGCGTGGATGAGCCATCCATGGAACTCGCAATGCAGATCGATTCACTGACTGCGGAAGACGCGGCGATCCGTGCGAGATCAACGCTGACGCACATTCAGGAAGAAAAACAGAGCGAGGCGATGGCCAACATCCTCATGCGCGGCGCTTATGATAAAGTGGGCGAAAAAGTCTCCCCAGCTGGTTTCAGTGCGCTGCACGAGATGCCGAAGGATGCGCCGAAGAATCGCCTCGGCCTTGCGCAGTGGCTTGTGTCGCCGCAGAACCCGCTATCCGCGCGTGTGACGGTGAATCGCTTCTGGCAGGAGCTTTTCGGCACAGGACTCGTGCGCACGGCGGAGGACTTTGGTTCGCAGGGCGAGCTTCCATCGAACCCTGAACTGCTCGATTGGCTGGCGGTGGAGTTTCGCGAGTCCGGCTGGGATGTGAAGAAACTCTTCACGCTGATGGTCACTTCCTCGACGTATCGGCAGGCCAGCAAGATCACGCCCGAAAAACTGGCGCGTGATCCACAAAACCGCCTGCTTTCACGCGGACCACGCTTCCGCATGGATGCGGAGATGATCCGCGATTATGCGCTGGCAGTGGGTGGCACGCTGTTGCCCAAAATGGGCGGCCCCGGCACAAAGCCGTATCAACCGAGCAACATCTGGGAAGTCGTCGGACTTCACGGCTCACGCTACACGCAGGACAAAGGTGAGAACCTCTATCGCCGCACGATTTACAACTTCTGGAAGCGTCAGGCTCCATCACCTAACATGGAAGTCTTCAATGCCCCCACTCGCGAAGTTTGCACCGTGCGCCGTGAACGCACCAACACACCGCTTCAGGCTCTCGTAACGCTGAATGATCCACAATTTGTCGAAGCGGCACGTCGTCTGGCTGAAGCCGTGATGAAGCAAAAGAAGGACGCGTCCGCCATCATCACCGAACTCGCCTCACGCGTACTCTTGCGTCCGCTGAGCGATGCCGAAACGAAAGTCGTGAATGCGACGCTTGCAGATCTCGAGACCGAATTCACCGCGCATCCCGAGCGCGCCACCGCCTTTCTCAACATCGGCGAGACAAAAGCCGATGCCAGCCTCCCTGCTCCCAAACTCGCCGCCTACGGCATGATCGCCAGCCAACTGCTCAACCTGGACGAAGCGCTGAACAAATAACACGCCATGACCTGCAACTCTCATCTTTTTGATCATCTACCGCACGAGACACGTCTGGAGCTGACACGCCGCCAACTCTTTGGCCGCGGTGGCAGTGTTGTCGGTGCCGCAGCACTCAGTTCTCTCATGGGCGAGAGTTTCGCGAGTTCGGGCAAGCCTGCGCTGCCGCATTGGCCGGCGAAGGCGAAGAACATCATCTACCTGCACATGGTTGGCGGCCCTTCGCAGATCGATCTCTACGATCATAAACCAAAGATGGTCGAGATGTATGACAAGGACCTGCCAGACAGCATCCGCAATGGTCAGCGTCTTACCGGCATGACCAGCGGACAGGCGCGCTTCCCTGTCGCCCCATCAAAATGGAAGTTCAGTCAGGCGGGCAAGTGCGGCCTTTGGATGAATCAGGAGTTGCTGCCTTATACTGCCAAGTCCGTCGATGACATGGCCTTCATCCGCTCGATGAATACAGAGGCGATCAATCACGAGCCCGCCATCACCGCCATGCAGACTGGCTCGCAGGTCGCCGGACGTGCCTGCATCGGCTCATGGCTCAGCTATGGCCTCGGATCCGTGAATCAGAATCTCCCAGCCTTCGTTGTGCTCATTGCCGAGCCCTCGCAGGGCGGTGCCATTCAGGCCATCTCCGGCAAGCTGTGGTCTAGCGGCTTTCTGCCAGGTGAGCATGCCGGTGTGAGCTTTCGCAGTGCGGGTGATCCCATTCTCTACATCAACAATCCCGACGGCGTCACGCCGCAGATGCGCCGCAAGCAACTCGATGGCATCAACCAGCTCAATCAGATGGCGTATCAAAGTCTGGGCGATCCAGACACCAACGTGCGCATCCAACAATACGAGATGGCCTTCCGCATGCAGGCCAGCGTGCCTGATTTGACCGATATCAGCAAGGAACCCGATCACACCTTCAAACTCTACGGTGAGACCGCACGCAAGCCCGGTAGTTTTGCCAACAGCGCACTCATGGCCCGCCGACTCACGGAGCGCGGTGTGCGCTTCGTGCAGATTTATCTCAACGGCTGGGATCAGCACGGCAATGTCGGCGGCAAGTTACCGACGCAATGTCTCGACATCGATCAAGCCACTCACGGTTTGATCGAGGATCTCAAGCAGCGCGGCCTCTTTGAGGACACGCTCATCATCTGGGGCGGTGAGTTTGGCCGCACGATCTACTCTCAAGGCGGACTCTCGAAAGAGAACTACGGCCGCGATCACCATCCGCGATGCTTCACCATGTGGATGGCGGGTGGTGGCGTCAAAGGTGGCACTATCTACGGTGAAACGGACGATTTCAGCTACAACATCGTCAAAGACCCCGTTCACGTACGCGACTTCCACGCCACCATCATGCACCTGCTTGGAATCGATCACGAACGTTTCACTTTCCGAGCACAAGGTCTCGACTTTAAGCTGACTGGCGTCGATCCCGCCAAGGTCGTGAAAGCCGTCCTCGCCTAAAGTGCTCCTCCTCCATTTCCAACACCCAACTCAATGAAACACATCCTCCTCACCCTGCTCTCTCTCGCCGCCTTCGCGAGCGCCGCACCCCTTGTCTATGAAGGCACCGAAGGCCCCGGCAAAGGCAAGCACATCGTCTTCATGGCGGATGATCATGAGTATCGCTCGGAGGAATCGTTGCCAGCGCTGGCTCGCATCCTGGCCAGGCATCATGGCTTCAAGTGCACGGTGCTGTTCGGCATCGACAAAGACTCCGGCGAAATCGTCGCGGGTGATGCGTCAAACATGCCGGGCATCGAGGCACTCGACACGGCGGATCTCGCGGTCGTGTTCCTGCGCTTCCAGAACTTCCCGGCGGAGCAGATGAAGCACTTTGATGCTTACCTGAATCGCGGCGGTCCGGTGATCGGCATGCGCACGGCGACGCATGGCTTCAAGATGCCAAAGGATGCGCCCTTCGCGAAGTACTCGTTTGATTACAAAGGCACCGACTATGAACTCGGCTTTGGCCATCAAGTGCTGGGCCAGACCTGGGTCGGGCACTATGGAAAGAATCACCAGCAGAGCACGCGCATCTCCATCGTCGACGCCATGAAGCAACATCCGATCCTGCGTGGTGTGAAGGACGTCTGGGTGCAGGCTGGCGGTTACGTCGGCAAGCCGACGGATGGTGAAATCCTCACCATGGCGCAGCCGCTCGATGGCATGACCCAGGACTCACCAGCTTCCGCTACACAGCCGCCGCAGCCCAGCGAATGGACGCGCACTTACAAGAGTGCTTCAGGCAATGCGGGCCGTGTTTTCACCTCCCTCTATGGCACCTCGGAAGACATCACCAATGAAGGCTATCGCCGCATGATGGTGAACAGCTGCTTCTGGGCGCTCGGTTTGGAGGATCAGATCAAGGCCGACTTGAACATCGCTTACGTCGGCGCTGCAAAACCCAACACCTTTGGCGGCGGTGCTTATGCACGCGGCATCAAGCCGGAAATGTACGCTGGTTTTGAAAGCCCGATTCCCGCAAACCACAACACCAAGGGACCCGCGAAGCCGAAGAAGGAAGAGAAGAAAGCCGAGAAGCAGGCAACCAAAGCTGAGGCATCCGCCAAGCCAACCATCGCGACAGGCAAGCCGGCTCGATTTGTCCGCATCGAGATTCCCGGTGACAAGAAGTGTCTGCAGATCGCCGAGATCGAGATCATGAGCGGTGGTAAAAACATCGCGAAGGGCGGCAAGGCCAAGCAATCGACCACGGGACATGAGGGCGACGCAAACCGTGCGATGGATGGCGACAAGAGCCCGAACTACGGCAAGGGCATGACTCACACGCAGGAGAACCAGCCGAATCCCTGGTGGGAGATCGATCTCGGTTCCGCACAGCAAGTGGATGCGATCAGCCTTTGGAGCCGTCAGGGCTTCCCGGATCGTCTCGGCGATTTCACGCTGCAATTGCTCGATGAAGGGCGCAAAGCGGTGTTCGAACTGAAGAATGTCGCCGCTGGCGATTCGCTCACGATTGATGTTAAAGGCGGCGGCAAGCTTGCCTATCTCACCTTTGACGGTAAGCCCGGCAAACCAGCCGAAAAGGGTGCTGGCGGTCGTTCTGCGCCAGCAGCGGCGAAGGAGCCTGCGCTCGTCGAAGTGCCTGCGGACTACAAGGACAAGCTGCCATTTGCCTTCAGCAAAGGCGATACGGTCGCAATCCTCGGCAACGGCCTGCCCGACCGCATGCAGCATGATGGCTGGATGGAAACCCTGCTGCAAAGTGCCCTGCCGGAACAGAACGTCCGCTTCCGCAACATGAGCGCCAGCGGCGACCGGCCGAATTCTTTCCCGCGCAGCGGCGGGCACATGCACATGACCGACTACCTGCGCCACGTGAAGCCGGATGTCGTCTTCGGTTTCTTCGGCTACAACGAGTCCTTCGACAACAAGCCGGACGATTACAAGAAGCTGCTCGTCGATTTTGTGAAGTATGTCCGCGGCACGAAAGCGAACGGCAAAACCTTCCCGCGCATCGTGCTTTTCAGCCCGATCGCCCATGAAGACACCAAGAATCCGAACGTCCCGAGCGGCAAGGATCACAATCCGCAGCTCGAAGCCTACACCAAGGCCACGGAAGCCGCGGCAAAGGAAGCTGGCGTGGGATTTGTGGACCTGTTTCATCCGTCGCTGGAGCTGTTCAAAGCAGCAGCCGCACCTCTCACGATCAACGGCATTCATTTGACCGAGGAAGGTGACCGCCAACTCGCCGAGGTGATTGCCAAAGCTTTGTTAGGCAAGCAGGTCAGCGCTTCGCCATCCATGGAGGAACTCCGCGCAGCCGTGCTCGACAAGGACCTGCACTGGAATGCCCGCTACCGTGCCCGCGATGGCAATGACGTTTGGGGCGGCCGCTCCACGCTCGCCTTCACCGATGGGCAAACCAACGCTGTCGTGCTCCAGCACGAACTGACGATGCTGGATGTGATGACCGCCAACCGCGACGAGCGCGTGTGGGCCCGCGCAGCAGGCGGGGACAAGAAGATCGACGACAGCAACGTGCCGAAGCCTGTGCCCGTCATCTCGAATGTGGGTGGCAAGAGCAAGTCCTCCAACGCGCAAAAGGAAGGCGTCCTGAAATACATCAGTGGCGAGGAGGCGATCAAACACATGGCATTCGATCCGCGCTTTGAAATGAGCCTGTTTGCCGATGAAGCCAAGTTTCCACAGCTCATCAATCCCGTGCAAATGCAGGTGGATACCAAGGGCCGCATTTGGGCCGCCGTTTGGCCAACCTACCCGACATGGGAACCCCTGAAGGGCATGAACGACGCACTCGTCATCTGCCACGACGACAACAGTGATGGCAAATGCGACCGCATCACCGAGTTCGCCAAAGTTTCCAATCCGCTCGGCTTCGAGTTCTGGAACGGCGGTATGATCGTCACCTGCGCGCCGGACATTCTTTTCCTCAAAGACACCGACGGCGATGACGTGGCCGATGTGCGCCAGATCATCCTTCAGGGAGTTGATTTTGCCGACACCCATCACGGCGCCAACAATCTCATCATGGGCCCCGATGGCGGCATCTACTGGCAGAGCGGCGTCTTCATGGTGCACAATCACGAGCACCCATGGGGACCTTCCCTGCAGGCCGGAGCCAGTGCCATGTATCGCTTTGATCCGCGCCGTTTCACCATCGCGAAACACGCCGACAACTCGCCGAACCCGCACGGCATCGCTTTCGACACCTGGGGCTATCATTATGCCACGGACGGCACCGGTGGCCGCGCCTATCAGGTGCGTCCCGAAGGCAATGGCTTCAAAATGTATGAACTGCTCAAAAAGGAAGTCCGCCCGGTCACCGCGAGTGAGATCGTCAGCAGCACACACTTCCCCGAAGACATGCAGGGCGACTTCCTCATCTGCAATGTCATCGGATTCCTCGGCATCAAGCACTATGATCTCGCCCGCGATGCCGAAAAAGGCAGCGTGTGGGGCGAGCCTGCGGGCGCGGAACTCAGCGTCAAAGTCACGCAAGCCGACGGCAGCGTCACCGAAGACAAATCACGCGGACTGCTCATGAGCGGCGATAAAAACTTCCGCCCGAGCGATGCGATCTTCGGCGCAGACGGCGCTCTTTACATCGCCGACTGGCACAACGTCATCATCGGCCACATGCAGCACAACGTGCGCGACCCGAACCGCGACCACAAGCACGGCCGCATCTACCGCATGACCGCCAAGGGCCGCGACTTGCAAAAGCCGGTTGCCATCGACGCACAGCCCATCCCCGCGCTGCTTGAAAACCTGCGTCACCCGACGGATGGCGTGCGCCACCGCACCCGTGTCGAACTCAGCGAGCGTCCCACGGCCGAAGTCATCGCCGCCACGAAGGAATGGATGAAGCAGTTCGATCCTAACAAGAAAGAGGACGCGCATCACCTCCTTGAGGCGCTCTGGGTTCATCAGCAGCACAACGTGCGCAATCTCGAACTTCTCGGCCAGGTGCAAAAGTCCCCCGAACTCCATTCGCGCAATGCCGCGAACGTCGTGCAGCAGTTATGGTTCAACGTTGAAGCCAGCATGAAGGGTGGCGTCATTGCCGGTGAAGCTGAAGCCAAGGCACAAAAATCCGGCATCCTCAGCGACACTCCGGAACTGACCACCATCCGCGTCGCCACCATCCCCGAGCGCCTCATGTATGACGTGAAGGAACTCAGCGTGAAGTCCGGTAAAAAAGTGAAGCTCACCTTTGCCAACACCGATGTCATGCCGCACAACTTCCTCATTGTGAAACCCGGCAAGGCCGACGCCATCATGAACGCGGCCATCGTGATGGGCGCCAAGGGATTCGAAAACGGTTTCATCCCCGATGGCAACGACATCCTCTGGCACACCAAGCTGCTCGATCACGGCAAGCAGGAGATTCTTGAGTTCACCGCCCCTGCTCCGGGCGAATATCCCTTCATCTGCTCCTTCCCGGGCCATGGCATCATCATGCGCGGGGTGATGAAGGTGAAATAGCCCTCCAGCACTTTCCGGATAAAACACGGCGCTCCTTTTTCGCTCTTTTTTCTCGTCGACTGACGGCAGGCCAGGCTGTTGAAAATCTTCAGCCTCGCCGGTCAGTCGAGAAGGGCGGATCATGCGATGATCGAACCCTTGATCACATCGGCAATGATCCGGCGATGGCGTCTCTGCTCTGGCAGAGACGTCTAACCCATGGCAAATCAGCGGCCCTCACATGCTGACCAAATCCTGACAAATTCGTCACGATCACCGGTGGCAGGACGGTGCTTTGCGCTAGGATGTTCGCATGAGACACCTCCTCGCCATCATCCTGTTCGGCCTTGCGGGCAGCGCCCTTGCCAGGGCACCTAACATTCTCTTCATCCTTGCCGATGATCAGTCCTGGAGCGGCACCTCGGTGCGCATGATGGCAAAGGAGGAATTGAGCGGCAGCCGCGTGTTCAAGACACCCAACCTGGAGAAATTGTCAGCTCAGGGCATGACCTTTTCACAGGCTTATGCCGCCCATTGCAAATGCGAGTGCTCGCGTGCGGCCATCCAGATGGGCCGGACAACGACGACGCTGAATGCGCCGGACAAAATGTCGCGCAACTGGAGCGCCCCGGTCACGGATTCACTCGTCAACACACTCAAAAAAGCTGACCGGACCTACCGGGCGGCACACTTCGGCAAGTGGCAGTGGTTTCACACGCCCGAGTCGATGGGTTATGATGCCAGCGATGGCATCACCATGAATGAGGACGGTGACAGCACTGATCCGGAAGATCCGAAACAGTCCTTTGGCATCACCCGCCGGGCCAGGGCTTTCATGGAAGCGCAGGTGAAGGACGGCCACCCGTTTTATCTTCAACTGTCCTACTACGCCGTGCATCAGACACCGCAGGCTCTGGCCTCGACACTCAAGAAGTATGAGAACCTCAGCGGGGGCGGCGACCGTGGAGACAAGGCGGTGATGGCCGCCATGACCGAGGATTTCGACACCTGCATTGGCGAGGTATTGAAAAAGCTCGATGAACTGCGAATCGCCGAAAACACCCTGGTCATCTACACCTCCGACAACGGTGGCCGCACCGAGATCCTCAACGGTGGCAAGGGCGATCTCGGCGAGGGCGGCATCCGCGAACCACTCATTGTTCGCAGCCCCGGAATCAAAGGCGGCACACGCTGCGACACTCCGGTGATCAGCTACGACCTCATGGCCACCGTGCTCGACTTCGCCGCACCCGGTTATGCCCTGCCAAAAGGTGTCGAAGGGGGCAGCTGGAAACCTCTGCTGCTCAGCGCTGGCAAAGCGCCCGTGATGCGCCCCATCGACCGTTTTGTCTGGCATCAGGCCGTCGAGGTCGATCACCCGCAGTCCGCGATCCGCCGGGGCGACTACAAGCTGCTGTATTTCTGGGACACCAGGGAGGGTCTGCTCTTCGATCTGGTGAATGACCTCAGCGAATCACGCGACATCGCCAAACAAAAACCGCAGATCGCCGAACAACTCCAGGCTGAACTCAAATCCCACATTCGCGCCGGCTTCGGCGAACAGGCCTATGCCGCGCTCGAACGCGGTGAAGTCCAACAGGACCGCCCGAAGGGGAAAGGCAAAGGTAAGGGAAAAGGCAAGGGCCCGCCCAAGTAGCCCAACGCCCAACGCCCAACGCCCAACGCCCAACGCCCAACGCCCAACGCCCAACGCCCAACGCCCAACGCCCA
>CAJCCF010000209.1 GCA_903960845.1 uncultured Verrucomicrobiota bacterium
AAACAGCCCCGCAAGTCCGCCCACTCTCATGCAAGTCTCACTCAACTGGCTCCAAACCCATCTCGATCTCAGCACCTACACCACCGCGCAACTCTCGGACCTTCTCACTTTCGCCGGTATCGAAGTCGAAGGCATCGAGGAAAAAGGAGTGTCTTCCGACAAAGTGGTCGTCGCTCAGATTCAGTCCTTTGAGCAGCATCCCAATGCGGACAAACTCAGCGTCTGTCAGGTGGATGACGGCTCGGGTTCACTGCGCCAGATTGTGTGTGGTGCAAAGAATTTCAAGGCGGGCGACAAAGTGCCTCTCGCGCTTCCGGGGGCCGTGCTGCCCGGCGGTTTTGAGATCAAGGAAGGCAAGCTGCGCGGTGTCGATTCAAACGGCATGATGTGCAGCGGCAAGGAACTCGGCATCGGTGAAGACACCGGTGGTCTTTGGATTCTGGAAGCCGATCTGCCTGCGGGAAAACCGATCAAGGAGATCGTTGCCTCGGACACGCTTTTTGATCTGGAGATCACGCCGAACCGCTCTGATCTGCTTAGCCATCTGGGCCTGGCCCGCGAGCTTGCCGCGCTGACGGGCCTGCCATTGAAGGGCGAGCGCGACCACGTCAAAACCAGCTCGAAGACGCATGCCGCCAGGGCGGACGAAATCACGATCGAGGCCGCTGACGGCTGCCCTTATTACACCGCCCGCATCATCAAGGGCGTGAAAGTCGGTCCGAGCCCGGCATGGCTGAAGGCACGCCTGGAAAGCATTGGACTGCGCCCAATCAACAACATCGTGGACATCACGAACTATGTCATGATGGAGATGGGCCAGTCCCTGCACGCCTTTGATCTCGACAAGCTCAGTGGCGGCATCGTCGTCCGTCGTGCGGCTGAAGGTGAGAAGCTGCTGGCGCTCGATGGCCTGGAATACAGCCTGCTCGGCGAGGACCTCGTCATCGCCGATTCGCAGCGTGCGCTTGCCATCGCTGGCGTCATGGGTGGTGAGGCAACCGGCGTGGTTGAGGGCACCGCGAACATTCTTTTGGAAAGTGCCTACTTCACGCCCTCCGGCGTGCGCCGCACATCGCGCCGCCTTGGCCTGCATTCCGACTCCAGCTACCGCTTTGAGCGCGGCATTGACCCGCTGCAGGTGCAGGGCGGTTCTGATCTGGCTGTGAAACTCATCCTGACCATCGCCGGTGGCGAGGCGGGGGAGACGCTGCGCATTGCAGGTGAGGCGCCATCGCTTGTTGGTGAGGTGGAGCTGGATGAAATCCGAACGCATCGTCTGTTAGGCATGCCTGATCTTCCTGCCGATGAGGCGCATGGCATCCTGGAAAAACTGGGCTTGATCAAGAAAGCCGCCACCAGGGAAAAGAGCCGCTGGACTATCCCGAGCTACCGTCTCGATTTGCAGCGCAGTGTTGATCTTGTGGAAGAAATCGCCCGCGTGGTCGGCCTGGATCGCGTGCCGTCGAAGTTCACCGCCAGCTTCTCCCAGGGCGATGCCACGGATCGTCAATACGACCATGCCATGCAGCTCCGTCAGGCGCTTGCGAATCGCGGCTATCATGAGGCCCAGACGCTGCGTTTGGTTTCCACGCCGCAGATTGATGATGCTCTCGGCAACCCGCTCGGTTTTGGTGGTGCCGCAGCTTTGAAAAATCCGTTGAGTGAAGATCACACCACACTCCGTCCCAGCATCGTGCCCGGACTGATCGCCAGCGCGGCGCTGAATATCCGTCAGGGGGCGTCGCGGTTGCGTTTGTTTGAGGTGGGCCGTGTGTTCTTGAAGCTTCCTAACGGTCAGGTGCGTGAAGAAGAGCGCCTCGCCATTTTGCTCAGCGGTCCGGTTTCCCCTTCATCCTGGCATGGCCGGGAAACCAAGGCTGCCGATGTCTATGATCTGCGCGGCGTGGTGGAATCGCTGCCCGGTGTGAGCGCGCTGGAAATCAAATCACTCAAAGACGGCGGTGCCTTCCTTTTGCACAGCGAGCTGAAGAGCGGCAATCGTGTGCTTGGCTGGATCGCCCAACTGCATCCGGCGCGTGCGCGTCAAATCGACGCCCGGCATCCGGTGTATGTCGTCGAACTGCTGCTCAGCGCCCTGCGTCAGGGCAGCACCGGGCCAGCCAAATTCACCGACCTTCCGCGCTTCCCCTCCATGACGCGCGATGTCGCCTTTGAGCTGCCTGCGGATGTGTCGAACGCGAAGGTCAGCGCCTTCTTCAGCGGCATCAAGGAGCCGCTGCTCATGAAATCGGAGCTCTTCGACATCTTCACCGACCCGACAGGCGCCAGGCTGCCGACGGATCGCAAGTCCAGCGCATGGACGCTCACTTACCGGGCCTCAGACAAGACGCTGGAAACTGCGGAAGTGGATGCCGCTCACGCGCGTATCCTTGCCGCGCTGCAGAAGGCGCTGCCGGTAACCATTCGTTGATATGACCAATCCAACCTGTCGCTGGGGCATCCTGGGTGCCGCTTTCATTGCCCGGAAAAACTGGCAGGCCATCCGTGATGCCGGCAATGCCACGCTCGTGGCCGTTGCCAGCCGGGATGTCGCGAGGGCGCAGGCTTTTATCAATGAATGCCAGGCCAGCGCGCCACATTTAGTTATACCTGAGGCGGTGGGCGGTTACCAGGCGCTGCTGGAGCGTCCGGACATTGATGCGGTCTATATTCCGCTGCCCACCGGGCTGAGGAAGGAGTGGGTGATCCGCGCCGCCGAAGCCGGCAAGCATGTGCTCGCCGAAAAGCCGGTGGGATGTGATGCGGCGGATGTCGCTGAAATGATCGCCGTGTGTGAGAAGCATCGGGTGCAGTTCATGGATGGCGTGATGTTCATGCATGGCCGGCGCTTGAAGCGGTTGCGCGAGGTCGTTGATAACGGTGTCGGCAATGTCCGGCACATCGCCTCGCAGTTCAGTTTCATGAGCGATGAAGAATTTCAGCGCACCAACATTCGCGCCCATGGCAGCCTTGAGCCGCTTGGCTGCCTGGGCGATCTGGGCTGGTACTGCCTCCGCTTCACGCTATGGGCCATGAACTTTGCCACGCCGGTGCATGTCACTGGACGCATTCATGCCGAGGTCAGGCAGACGCCTGATGCGCCTGCCGTTCCGCTGGAGTTTTCCGGCACGCTCAGCTTTGTCTGTGGTGCCTCAGCCTCGTTCTACTGCTCGTTTACCACCACCAATGCCCAGTGGGCCATTGTCAGTGGGGACAAGGGCCTGCTGCAAGTCTCCGACTTTGTCCTGCCCTTTTCCGGAGCGCAGACGAAATTCAGCCTCACGCGCTCCTCCTTCGTTCTCGACGGCTGCCGGGCAGACATGCACGAAGGCCGCCAGGTCGAGGCGCTGGAAGAACCCAGCAGCAATGCGCCAGGCTCTCAGGAGTCCGGTCTTTTCCAGACTTTCTCCAAGCTCGTGCTCTCTGGCAAACTCGATCCGCACTGGCCACAGATCAGCCTGCTCACGCAGCGCGTGCTGGATGCCTGCCTGCTCTCCGCGCGTCAGGGGTCAATCGTGGTCGAGGTGAATGCATGAAAACAGGTTCGATCGCTTTGCTCGCAGTGCTGGTTCAGGCCAGCGCGCAGAGCGTTGATTGGAAGAGCATCCCGCCGGATGTGATCGTTCCCGCTGTCACGCAGGGGCCGCCAGCGCCAGGCAGGCGAGTTCCGCAAACCACCTCAGGCTGGGAATGCACGGAAGTGCATCATTTGCTGACTCTGCCCGTCGACTGGAGACCCGGACCAAAGTATCCGGTGCTCATCGAGTATGCGGGCAATGGTTATTATGCGGATGCGCGTGGTGATACCTGCGATGGCAGCGTCGAAGGCTGTGTGCTGGGTTACGGCATCAGCGCGGGCAAGGGCATGATTTGGGCCAGCCTGCCATTCGTGGAGTCAAAAAACGGCATCACACAAAACGCAC
Organism: uncultured Verrucomicrobiota bacterium; assembly: GCA_903960845.1. GTDB lineage: Bacteria > Verrucomicrobiota > Verrucomicrobiia > Verrucomicrobiales > Verrucomicrobiaceae > Prosthecobacter. Next base: position 3,924 of record CAJCCF010000209.1, read on the forward strand.
CCAAATGGTGGGGCGACATCGAAGAATCGAAGCGCTACACCCGTGAGACCGTGCGGGACATTTGCGCGCGCTACGGTGGCGATCCGCAGCGGGTCATTCTTTGCGGTTTTTCACGCGGCAGCATTGGCTGCAACTTCATCGGTTTGCATGATGACGACATTGCAGCGCTTTGGTGCGGCTTTGTGTGTCACAGTCATTACGATGGTGTAAGTGCCCGCTGGCCTTATGAGGGGGCCAGTCAGGCGGCGGCGCTGGTGCGACTGAAACGCCTGGGCAACCGCCCGCAGTGGATCAGTCATGAGGGCAGCACGTCAGCCACCGAGAAATGGCTGCAAAGCACTGGCGTGAAAGGAAACTGGACTTTTGTTCCGATGACATTTCCCAATCACAGCAGCGCCTGGGTGCTCCGGGACATGCCGGAACGGCAGAAACTGCGTGAGTGGGTGGCGAGGTTGATCAAGGCAGTTCCTTGAGTTGGATGTGGCGATACTCCATCTGGCCGCGATCTCCTTCAAGTCCGATGGGACCTGTTTCAGGCAGTTTCAGGGCTGCTTCGAGAACCTCACCATTGCAGGTGCAGTGGGCGATGCCGTCTTTCACGGTGACTTCGATCCGGTTCCAGTCCTGGGCTTTGTATTGCTTCAGTTCTTTGTAGGGACCGGCAATGAGGTAATCGCGGCACTGGAGCTGCGGTTTGCGGATAAAGATGCCGCTGTCCGCGTTCACGCTGGCGCGGAAATCGAGCTTCAGGATGAAATTTTTCGGGAACTCTTGAACCGTGTAGAGCTGTCCCGTGAGTTTGTCCGCCTCTTCGGGAAAGATCACGGCGAGTGCGCCATCCTTCACGATGTAGCGCGTGTCGTCGGATTCTTTTTTGCCGTCGAATTTGGTGATGATCTCACCCGACTTGGTGTCCTCTTTTTTGGTTTTCGCGCGGAAGCACCAGCCGGTCAGGTCTTTGCCATTGAACAGGCTGATGAAGCCGGGCTCCGGCTGCCAGTCTTCGGCGTGCAGGGTTGATAGCGCGAGGGAGGCGATGAGGATGATGGATGGGAGGGGATGCATAAAGTAATCACCTAATGAAAGCATGGTGGGGGTCAATATGTCGAGAATTATTTCTCGACATTTGTATTCTGTAGACCCCATACTAACAAAATCAACCAGTCAGATTTTTCCGCATGAAGCATCATTCATCCTTTCATTCACTGCGTAAACTTTACGCCTTTAAAGGCTTTTTGTTGAGCGCTCTGGCAATCGCCATTGGATTCGACCCGCCATCAGTGAAGGCTGCCATTGATGGCAACGTCACCAAGGGTATCTGGAAGCTCAGTTATGGCGTGACTGACGCGCAGATTGTGGACCCGGCCTGGCTTGCTGGTGACAGCGACGGAGACGGTCTGAAAAACAGTGATGAGATCGCTGCCGGCACCAATCCGTTTCTTGCAGGCTCTGTGGTGGCGATCAACAGCATCACGGCTGACCAGACGACTGTCTCCCTGACATTCACTTCAGCTAGTAACAAGCAGTATGTGCTCCAGGGTTCGCCAAGGCTGTCTAATTCTGATTTCTCGAATATCGGCTCGCCGGTGACCGGCAACGGCGGAACGATGGCGATGAATAACGTCACCAAGGGCACAAACAATTTTTTCCGCGTGCTGGTTCAGGACGTGGACACGGATGGTGATGGCGCGAGCGACTGGGCGGAAACCGTCGCCGGGTATGATCGAAACAACGCAGCGGATGGGGTCATCCTGAGCGGTGGTGTCGCCACTTCGAACAATGTGGTGACTGTCACCGTGACAAAATCGAACGCTCTTCAGCCTCCGGATGCCTCAACCGCGCCGATCGAGACCGGCTCGATCACCATCACCCGCACCGGTCCACTGAAGTTCACCGACATCACCGTGCCCCTGCTGAGATCAGGCACCGCGGTTGCAGGTGACGACTATGAATTGTTGGATATACCGGCGAGTGTGACTTTCACCAAGGCCGCCAACGTCAACCAAGGGGGAGCCAGTGAGATTGTGATCAAAATCAATCCAAAGTACAATGGCGCTCGCAAAACCAATGTGACCGCCATTGTCAAAGCACTTCCCGGCGCAGGCTATGCATTAGGCTCCGCCGTCAGCGGTGCGGTGGTGATCAATCCCACCAAGCCTGCAGGAACCGGCACAGGATTGACAGGCTATTATTATGCAAATGCGAGCGCCAATTACAATGGGGGGCAGGTCTCCATTTTTAATGGAACTCCGGTGAAGAGCCAACTTGACCCGACGATCGATTTCACGAGTCCCACAAATTGGAGCACGCCAAGTCCTGGCACCACCAGTCCAATCGTCACAGCAGGCGGAATTTACTCCGTCCGCTGGGTTGGACAGGTGCTGCCCCAGTATTCCGAGACGTACTCTTTCGACCTCAAAAGCAAGGAAGGCGGAAAGGTTTGGGTGAATGGCCAATTGATCATCGACAAATGGATCACTCAGACAACCACGAAGGAGAACATCAACACCATCGCCCTGAATGCGGGCGTGTTATATGACATCAAAGTCGAGTATTTCTCCGCTGGTTCCACTCCCGATGCGCATCTCTACTGGTGGAGTGCGAGCCGGCCCAAGCAGATTGTTCCGGCGGATCGCCTGTTTCCGGAACCGGCCCAAGCCAGCAAACCCACCGCCATCATCACAGCCCTCTCCACCGTGGGTTACCAGGGGATTCCTTTCCTCTTCAATGTCAGTTCGGTGAATATCGGCGGAGGCATCACCTTTGCGCTTGCGCCCAACAGCGGCCCGCTCCCCACCGGTCTAACCATCTCCAGTTCGGGGGCGATCAGTGGAACTCCGACTGTGGCGGGAAACTACAACGTGGCGATTGATGCCACCAACGTGGCGGCCGGGACCGTGACCGGCAGTTCCGTCGTGGACATCGCTATCCTCCCGACGGGCGGCGTCAGCCGGGAAATTCTCGCCACCACAGGAAGTGGCGTCTCCCAAATCACGATTCCTTCTGGAGACCCGGGGCACACCACCATCCCGACCCTTGATGACAACACCGACCGCGCCAACAACACCGGCGTGCGCCTGCGTGGTTACCTGGTGCCACCGAAGACTGGTAATTATTACTTCTGGATCGCGGCCAACAATGCCGCTGAGCTTTGGATTTCAAACGACTCCCAATACGTCAACAAGGTCCTGCGTGCCTCAGTGACTGCGACTACCGGCTATAAGACATGGAACGCGCAGTCCTCCCAGCAGTCGCAGTGGCTGGAATTGGTGGCTGGTGAAAAGTATTACTTTGAAGTGCTTCATAACACCGGCTCCGATGCTGACGATCACGTGGCTGTCGGCTGGTGTCAGGATGATATCGGCACAGTTCCCTCGGTTCCCTCGGCCCCCAATCCGACAGGCGTGCTGACCTCCATCCCGAATGGTGGTGGCGCCTTGCAGGGCTATCCTTACAGCGGCACGCTGGCGGGTTTTGTCTGCCAGCCTTATGATTACCCCACCGTGACGCCTTCGACGGGAAAACTCTATGCTGGCAATTTGGGCCCCCAGGGTTCGGTGGTTACCTCGGCAAGTGGTTCCGCCAACATCCAGGTCAATGCCGCTGAGACGCAGGCCATCCTGCACTTCAATTATCAAAATTTGGGCTCTGCGCGTGTCGCCTATCACCTTCACACTGACAGTTACGTGGGTGACCCGGCTCTCGGCGGCCCTTCGGTCGGTGTCGGGCAGACCCATCCCGCAGGCGAAATCGTTTTCGACATTGATGATGCGGACGCGCTCCCCTCGCTGCAAACAGCGGATGGCGGTTACATCTGGAATTTCGCCCCCATCGGTAGCTTCTTGAGCGCAGCGCAGATCGTTGAGGCAATTAAGGCTGGAAAGATTTACCTGAATGTTCACTCGGTGTCCTTTCCTGCTGGTGAAATCCGCGGCACTTTCAACCTGATCGATGGATCACAAACTCCGCCCGACCCTGCGCAGTATGCGGCACCAACAGCAACCGACGATCCGACGAATCCAGTTCATGCTGCACGTTTCCTGAATCAGGCGACTTTTGGTGCCAGCCCGACCGAGGTGTCGGCCGTGGCTGGCGGATTTGATGCGTGGATTACCAATCAGTTAAGCAAGCCAGCATCACACATCTCCGGTGATGTCGTCGCGGGTGCGATCGCAGATGTTAACGGTGCTTATCCTTCAAGGCTCTTCACTGATACGTGGTGGAAATATTCCATTACGGGACAAGACCAACTTCGTCAGCGACTGGCTTTTGCCCTCAGTGAGATCATGGTGATTTCCTGGGCCAATGATTCCGGCCCTCTCCAGAACAACGGACGCATCCTGGCGGATTACTACGACCAATTGGTGGACTACTGCCTGCCTACCGCCGGGCTGGCGGATAGCGGTAATTTCCGAGGTATTCTCAAAGCCGTTACCTTGACTCCTGCCATGGGACTTTATCTCGACATGCGCGGCAATCAGAAAGGTGACTTCACCCTTGGACGCAGTCCGAATGAAAACTACGCCCGAGAAATCATGCAGCTCTTCTCTGTGGGAATCTATCGCATCTGGGATGATGGGCGCTTCATCCTTGGATCGGACGCCGGGCTTCTGGCCACCTACACGCAGGCCAATATCGTTGGAGTTTCCAATTTGTTGACCGGTTGGAATTATGCTCAGGCCAATTTGGGAACCGGTCGTGCCCCCACTAGTTTTGGACCAGGTGCTGATTTTTTGAATCCCATGGTTCTGGTTCCCACCTATCATGAACTGGGTCCCAAGCTCCTGCTAAACCATGCGGTCAGTCCGGCTGCGACCGGTCGGACACCCAGGGTAAGTATCAGCAACATTGCCATTGGCAATCCTGCCTGTACCATCACCACCTCCACCCCCCATGGTCTTAAAACTGGTGATACGATCAGGATCAGCGAGGTCGCCGGCGGAGTGTTCACCGGAGGGTTTTCTGCCATCAACGCCTCGTTCCAGGCCACGGTGACTTCTCCAACCGCTTTCACGGTGCCGGTGATATGCACGACTCAGGTCAACAATCAGGGGATCGTCACGGGAGCCACGGTGATCCAGCCAGCCTACACAATCCCATCCTCGCCTCTGGCGATCGGTGTCCCTCCTGTCACGGGTTCCCAAGCTCATAACACCGGCACAGGAGCGAACCATCCTTTCGACCAATATGGACTGAAGGAACTTGATTTGGCGATCAACACCATCGTCAACAATGACAACGTGCCCCCCTATATTTGTCGGCAGTTGATCCAGCGGCTCGTCACCAGCGATCCAAGTCCCGGCTATGTCTATCGAGTCGTCCAGAAGTTTAAAAACAACGGCTCCGGCGTTCGCGGTGACTTGGCGGCTGTTGTACGCCAGATCCTGACAGATGGTGAAGCCCGCCGCAGCGCGACGACTCAGGCATCCACTAACTTCGGGAAGCAGCGGGAACCCATGTTGAGGCTTACCGGTGTGGCGCGCGCTTTCCCAGCTTCCGGCTATACAGGGACTTACACTCAACTCACGGGACTCAATTCACATAAGCTGCGTCTTGTGACCTCGAACGCGAACGATTTCAGCGCCGGCTTCTCGGTCGCGTTGGACTTCCGGGGTAACTACGTCAATCCGCCTGCCGGGCAGACCATTGATCCCTACACCAATCCAACAAGCACGACTTACGCCATCGGGTCGACGACGGCCATTGCTGCAACTCACCTCGATATTTCCACGATTACTCCGAACGGTGCCACGACGACTATCACCTCAAGCAAACCTCATGGTTTGACGTCGACAAAAACGGTGTGGCCCACCGGTCTTTCAGGGAAATTTTCTGCGTCTGTCAACACCGGTATCACCGCGACATACATTGACGCTACCAGCTTCAGCCTTCCTGTCACCACGACCAATGTTTTCCAGGTGGCATCCATTGCCATCGGGTCACCCAATTGCACGGTCACCACTACCGGTCCTCATGGTTTGGCCATTGGTTCCACGACCACTGGCGTCACGATCAACGGAGTCATCGGCGGCACATTTGGTGCAACCATCAATGCCACGAATTTATCGGTCGTTGGCGTTACCTCAACCACCTTCACTGTCACAGGTGTCTCGTGCACGGCGGCTCCCACAGGCTACACTACCTGGCGCCAGTGCAGCAATCCGTGCCTCGTCACCACAGTAACACCGCATGGACTAGCCACTAATGATAGTGTGACCATCTCCGGCGTCTCTGGTGGCACCTTCACTCCGACCATCAACGGCACCTTCACTGTGACCGTTGTTGATCCATCCTCATTCACCATCGCATCCAGTTGTGCGGTAACTGCAACTGCAAACACTGGCAACATCGTCGGTGCCAACACGATGGAGGTCACCGCTACAGGTATGGTGAATGCCACCTACACGCAGACCGCCGGCAGCACCACGATGACTGTCAACACAGCGGGTCCGCAGACCGATGTGCCAGTCCCAAATCCGACTGGCCCGACGACTATTAAAAGCAAAGTGTACCTGACCGTTTTAAGCCGGACGTCCTCTCTGGCGCTCACCAGCATGGCTGTCTCCAATCCCGTCACCATCACCAAGGTTGGACACGGGCTTGCGAATGGTGACACGATCAACATCAGTGGAGTTACTGGAGGCACCTTCATCAGCGGTGGCGTCACCAGTGCCAACAACATCAATAAAACCCACACCGTCACGGTTCTCACGGCTGACACCTTCACCGTCCCGGTTCAGTGCACAGTGATTCCCACTGCCGCAGGGACCGCCACTGGTTCTTTCGGCCCACAGGCAGTCGATGGCGTCTATGATGTCCAGACGAACGCCAGCTCAACCTCCTTCACCGTGACAACGGCATCCGCTCCGACTGCGACGCGCACTGGAAATGTGCTGATTCCGAAGATTGCGACGAGCTACACACCGGTGACCGGCAACACCATTGTTTCGTATGCCACTAACGTGAATCATAACTTTAGCTCCACCGCACCTACCCAAATTTGGGTGGACGCGCCTGTGAACACTGGAGTTCCGGTTGCGGATGCTGAATACACGGTGCCTGCTGCCACCCCGACCCTAGGGGTCAGTGATGAGGACCACTTCAAGACATCGTATCAGCCGACCAATTTGAATGGCGGAACCTATCCCCTGCTTAGTGGGGGGAATAATGGCATCATCATCTGGCCGCTCGTCCCGGCTCCGCAGGGGCGTTCAGGAGCGGTGGCCATCAATCAAAGCACGTTCAGCCTGGGCTCGACAGAATCCACACTGACCCAGTCGCCTCTCAATGCCCCGACCGTGTTCAATTATTTCCTGCCCGACTACAAGTACCCTGGATCACTGGCGAACAACGGGCTGGACTCTCCGGAATTCCAGCTTTCGACCGATACCAATTTAAATAATCTGACCAACAGCATGACCAACATCTTTATTGGGACAGCGGGCGGGAACGGCAACCTGAACGGCCTCAGTAGCTTCAACAATGGTGGCGGCTCGGTCGTCATGGACATCGGAAACTACATGAGCATGGATTGCACGAACGCCGGTATTCCGGCGTTGATCGACGCGATTTCAAACCTTTTGGTTGGCGCACCGCTGATTGCTAACACCAAAACCACCATCCAGAATTTTGTCGCCAATGCGACAAATTTCCCGATGACGGGCTCGGGCACCAATCAGCAAAAACGAGACCGGGTGCGCGCCATCATCCATCTCATCATCACTTCAACGGAATACGCTGTTCAGAAATAGTCCAAACTCATGAAGACAGAACCCCACTTCCATCTATCACGCCGCAGTTTTCTCCGTCGGACGGCCCCGTCCGTTCTTGGGGCGACGGCTATGAGTAATTGTTTTCGCGACCTGATTCTCATGGACTCGGCCATGGCATTCAGCACCCCGACCGACTACAAGGCTCTTGTCTGTGTCTTTCTCTCGGGTGGAAATGATTCCAATAATCTGATCATCCCCACGGTTACATCGGCGTATGACAACTACGCCACGGTCCGCACGCCTGTGCTTGCTCTTCCAAAGCCTGACGGCACTGGAGCGAAGGCGCTGCAACTCACCAAGGCTGCTGGTGGTAATTACATCGATCCGGCAGGACATGAGTTTGCCCTCAATCCCGCGATGTTCGAGGTGGCACAGATGTTCAATCAGAACAGTGTCGGCGGGTACGATACTCTTGGGGCCAAGGTGGCAGCCGTGTTTAACAGCGGGCCTCTGGTCTTTCCGATGACGAAAGCGCAGTATGTAGCCAACTCGATCAGTAAGCCGCCACAGCTTTTTTCGCATGCTGACCAGGTCACTCAGTGGCAGACGTCGATTCCGGACCAACCGCCCTCCACAGGTTGGGGCGGTCGCATCGCTGACTTGGTTCATGCCGCCAACCCCAGGCAGGCGGCACCCAATGATTCGCTGGATGTTCTTGCCACCTGCATCACGATCGCCGGTGCCAACACCTTCCAGATCGGCCAGAATGTCCAACAGTATGCCATGGGAACGGGCGGGATCGTCACCCTTGCGAATCCCAGCAATCCATCGTCAGCGGTGACTGGGCGTGACACTGCGCTGAAGGCCATCCTGGGTTATGGCAAGTTGCACGTGAATGAGTACACGAACAACTACGCCAAGGCACTTGACGGCACCATCGCCGCAGGTCAGGGGCTTAGCACAGCCCTGACCAGCACGCAGATGGCCAGTTATTGGAGCACTGTTGCCAACTGGAGCAAGACGGGCGTGGCACATCAGGTGGTCACTCCGAACGGTGGCGCGACTTTCACTTCCAGCCTGATGCAGCAGCTTAAAATGGTCGCGCAAATCATCGAGGCCAGCTCCCGCAAATCCACATCAAACAGCGGGTTGGGCATGAAGCGGCAGATCTTCTTTGTGACGGTCGGGGGCTACGATACTCATACAGCCCAGACCAACAATGCGGGAAGCACGGTGACCGATGATATCAAGGTCGTCATCGGCTCTCAGGCTAACTTGCTCGCGGAAGTAAGCCAGAGTCTCCACAGTTTCATGAAGGCGATGCAAGCCATCGGTGTTCAGCAGCAAACCACCGCTCCGGGCTCCGGGCTCCACATGGGTGTGAACTCGGTAACCTGTTTCACGGCCAGTGATTTCGGTCGCACATTCCCAAGCAACGGCCTGGGCAGTGATCATGGTTGGGGCAGTCACCACTTGGTTATTGGTGGTGCCGTCAATGGCCGGCAGACTTATGGAACTTTCCCGACTTTGACCGTTAACGGGCCTGACGACACCGGCACCGGGCGCTGGCTCCCCACCACCTCAGTCGATCAATATGCCGCAACTCTGGCCAAATGGTTTGGACTGAGTCAGAGTGAGTTGAACACGGTCTTCCCCAACCTCACACGCTTTTCTGGAACCTATGCTGGTGGCTATCTTGGGTTCATGGCATAGTGAAATCGCGTTGGTTTCACATGAAAAATCGAGTTCAGGTCATCATCGTTTCGTTGTTGCTGCTTGCTGGCGTGATCGGCTGGTTTCTGGCCGCGAAGAACCGTAGCTCGACCATCGGCCGTCTGAGCAAGAGCGGGCCGATTGCTGCGCCTGTTCCCAAAGCTGTTCAGCCTGCGGCCAGTCCCGCCACCGCGCCTCCTGCGATTCAGCCCACAACAACAGCTGTCGCGCTGACTGCGCCTGTGGCAAAAGCCCAGCCGGAGCGGCCTGTAGTCCCGCCAGGAATGAAGGCGCAGCAACTCCCTGGTGCGGCAACTCCCAATCTTTCCTCGCCACCTGCTCCTGCATCCACGCCCGAGGCGGCTGAGCAGGCTTTGCTTGATATGGATCAGGTGATCCTGATGATCCGCGACTATCGCACCATTGAAGGAACCAACCCGGTGGGTACCAATTCGGAAATCATGAAAGCCGTGATGGGTGGTAATTCCAGGGAGGCGAAACTCGGCCCGCCTGAAGGACAAAGCCTCAATGGCCAGGGCGAACTGGTGGATCGCTGGGGCACGGCTTACTTTTTCCATCAAATGTCAGCCACGCACATGGAGATTCATTCCGCAGGACCTGACAAGGCTTTTGGAACTCCGGATGACCTGATTCAGCGTTAGGCCATTTTTGATTGAGTTTTTGCCTGCACGTTGCCATGCCGTCTTCAACAGGGCCGGTGATGTGTGGCATGAGTTGTTACTGAACACCAGACACGGAGTTTACAAAGTCTTGACCCTGAAGATGGTTGTCTGATAAAAGGCATGCTTTCTCCGCCATTAACTAACGAGGTTTGGGGGAGTTTTATCTGTCTTCAAACAACCAGACCCTTATGATAAGTGCCCTTTCGCGTTCATTTTTCGCCTCCTTGTTTCCGGATAGGCTTAGCCTAAAAGCGTGAATGGGAAAGATGACAGATTGCCGTGAAGGCGCATAGAATGGGCTGATGGTGCGT
>CAJCCF010000210.1 GCA_903960845.1 uncultured Verrucomicrobiota bacterium
CACCGGCAGGCCATCGCCCATCTCAAAGGCATCCCTGTCCGCGGCGTGCTCGCCTGGCTGGTCTGGCGCTGTTTCATGATCCTCTACCTGCCATCTCCGGAGAAAAAAATCCGCGTTGTTTTGAACTGGCTCATGGCGCCGTTCTTTGGCCGGGATCTCATTAACATGCGCGTCCAGCAACCACTGGATCTCACGCCTGTCATTTTTGAGGATGGGCAGGACATTGTGCGTCAGGATGAGTTTGGTAACAGCATGTTCATCATTCAGGAAGGGGAGGTCCAAGTCGTCCGCTCTGAAAACGGCATCGAGCACGTTCTCGGATTGCTGGGCAAAGGCAGCCACTTTGGCGAGATCGCCGTCTTCAACCGTTGCGCACGCACCGCCACGGTGCGTGCCAAAGGCAGGGTTAAACTCCTGCAATTGCGGCGCGAGACCGCCGCCGCACTCTGTGAATCGCTCGCACCTTCCGGCATTGACCTTCGTCAGCCGGCCTCTTCGCCAACCTGAATTCTGTTCCCCTCTGCCCATGTCTCTTTTCCATCCACTCCGCTGCCTCCTCCTGATCGCTGTTCTGTCGGCCGTCTCCTGTTCCGATTCCGCTCCGCCGGATGAAGCGATGGCGGCAGGCAAAACAAAGGCCGATTTCCCGCCTGCCAGCGCCGATGTCTTCGCGGGCATGGATGATGGCGTGCAACTCACTCCGGCGGAAGTGGAAGGGCGCAACACCTGGATGCTCTGGACCGGTGGCAACGAACGTTTGTGGAATAAAATGGCCCAGGAAGCCTACGGCATCATCGACTTCCTCTACCTCCTCGATTCTCGCAAGCGCAGTGACCGTTTCAAACGCCTCGGTCTCATCAACGAGCCCGGTCATGCCTCGAATCCTGAACCCGATGCGCATGGTCTTTACTTGGATAAAACGCTGCCCTCGGGCGCTCAGCCAGGCATTGATCCCGCCGTTTACGGGACTTCCACCGGCATCGTTGGCCTGCGCCTTTTTCCCAACCCTGAGTTCGATGATCAGGCGCGCAAAAAATGGGATGGCAAACGCTATTACGAGGATGTCACCTACCGCACGGATCCCAATCTCGTGCGTCCCTACCGGGTCGGCATGACCTGCGCCATTTGTCATGTGGCTCCCCATCCAACCCATCCTCCGCAGGATCCGGAAAATCCAGGCTGGGAGCATCTCTCCGGCACCATCGGTAACCAATACTTTCGCAACAGCGCCGTCTTCGGCTTCAATCTGCGGGCGGATGATTTCCTCTGTCAGATCATGAAGTCTGTTCCTCCGGGCACGGTGGACACCTCCATCCTGGCCACCGACTACAACAACAATCCCAACATCATCAACGGCCTCTTCAACACCGCCGAGCGCCTAGCCATCGCCAGGAACGAAACCGTCGATGGCAACGCACTTCTCATCACCCCCAAGACAGCCGTCCGGCCCGTTCCGCACGTGCTTGTGGATGGCGCTGATACCATCGGCGTCATCGGGGCTCTGGCGCGTGTCTTCGTCAACATCGGCACCTACAGCGAGGAATGGCTGCGCTGTCACAATGCCATTTTAGGCTTTCGCCCGCAAAAGCCCTTCTCCATCAAGGCCGCTTTTGACAAGTCCGTTTACTGGCAGTCCACGGTGGACCGTTGTGCCAATCTCGCCGCCTATCTCGTCAAGGCGGGGCGCCGCATCCCGCTTGCCACGGCCCCCGGTGGCCAGGCTTATTTGAATGACCCGCCTGAGGTGGTCGAACGTGGTAAAATCGTCTTTGCCGAAAATTGTTATGCCTGCCACTCCAGCAAACAACCCGCCGATGGCAAATCACGCCCGATCGCCGATGTCGCCCGCTGGTCGAAAGAAAACGACTATCTGACGTTTGCACGCGCCGAGGTGGTGAAGCCTGACTTTCTGGAGAATAACTATCTTTCCATCGACGAACGCGTGCCTGTCACCGTCGTCAAAACCAATGCCGCGCGCGCCCTTCAGGACAACGGCCGCACGGGTCACGTCTGGGCAGACTTCACCTCGGTGGATTACAAGACCACGCCTTCAGTCGGTCCGATCAAAGTGGCGGACCCCTTCACTGGTAACCCCTGGTCATTTCCCATGATCGGTAACGGCCCGGGCTTCTACCGAGTGCCCTCCCTCGTCGCCATCTGGTCCTCCGCCCCCTTCCTGCATAACAATGCCCTCGGCAAGCACACCCATGACCCCACCGTGGCTGGACGCATGGCGGCCTTTGATGACGCCATTCGGAAAATGTGCTGGCCGGAAAAACGTGATGGCACTGCCAGCATGGCTGTCGCTCAGGAGCGCTGCTACTTCCGTCTCGATCCGCGCCACCTCCCTGTTCTGGTTCAAGGTGTCCTCGGCGGATGGAGTGCTCCCTTGTTTGACCAGCCATGGTTGCTTGGAACCGGAGTTCTTTTGGGCGGGGTTTTCTTCACCAGGCGCTCGCGCAAGGCGCCAGCCAGATCCTGGAGCCGGAGGTTGCGTCTCACCGCAGGTGTCACCAGCATGCTTGCTGCGCTGGTCATCCTGCCCGGCAACTACTTTGCTGCCGGTAAACTTGGTGGCGTCGAAATCGGTCCCATCCCCAAAGGCTTTCCGCTGAACCTGCTCGTCAACATTGATCCCGAGCTCACCAACCCCATCGAAGTCGCCGGCGCCATGCTCAAGTTCAACAGCGCGCTCGGGGAAATCAAAAACCGCAACCTCAGTGATCAGGAAGCCATGGACCTCATCGCCAAAGATGCCGGCCCGGCCCTCCTGCGTGTGAACAAAGCGCCCGACTTCATTCGTGATCGCGGCCACTACTTCCCCTCCGAACTTCCCGACGCGGATAAGAACGCTCTCATCGCCTGGCTCAAACGGCTGTAGCATTCGACTCAGGCAGGTTTCAAACTCAGCCGAGCCACTTGCAAAAGTTCATCAGGGTGACGCGCAATGAAAATTTGTGACGTTCACCTGGATGCTCGTTCGGGCACTCCATGTCCGAGCGACTTGGCTCCATGTAGGCCGTGTGTGGCGATAGCCCGCACGGCTTTGGCAGGGTGACGCGCAATGAAAATTTGTGACGTTCACCTGGATGCTCGTTCGGGCACTCCATGTCCGAGCGAGCGCGGCGGGAGACGAACGGGCTGACGCCACACTCGTCCTACACCCCGTTTTGCCACTCAACCAGTGCAAGCGACTCAGCCACGATTCCAATTCCGGGTGGTGTGATTCAGGCTTATGCATCAAATCGGCATCTGGTTGTAGATCATGACCTCAATTACAGGATTTACATGATTCGCAGGATGAACATGATTTGTTTGATGCCGCCTGATTGAAAGAAGCTGCTCTCACACTGCGGCTCCATCTTCCCACCTTCATGCATCTGCACCGAACCCTCCTTTCCCTTTTCGCTCTTCCAACGCTGCTCATCGCGGCTGACAGTGCCGATGTCGTCATCTATGGCGGCACCTCCGGTGGCGTCACTGCGGCCATTCAGACGGCGCGGATGGGCCGGACGGCGATCCTGATCGAGCCGACCAAGTTCCTCGGTGGCCTGACCACGGGCGGGCTTGGAGCCACGGACATCGGCAACAAGAAAGCCATCGGCGGTCTCTCCCGCGAGTTCTACGCCCGCGTCTTCCGCTATTACAGCGACGCCTCAAAGTGGACGCACGAAACTCGCGAAACCTACTTTGCCAAAAAACCTCACGGCAACACCGGCAGTGAGGACACCATGTGGACCTTCGAGCCGCACGCCGCCACGGAGATCTATGATGCCATGCTCAAGGAGGTGGCGGGGAAGGTGACCATTGTTTTCGGCGAGCGCCTGGATTTGAAAAAGGGCGTGATCAAGGATGGCGCGAAGATCACGAAGATCCTCATGGAAAGCGGCCGTGAGTTCACCGCACCGATGTTCATCGACGCCACTTACGAGGGCGATTTGATGGCCAGGGCCGGCGTGCGATACCATGTCGGTCGTGAGGCTAACAAAGTTTATGGCGAGATCATCAATGGCGTGCAGGTCGCCCGCACCATCCATCATCAGTTCACCAAAAACGTGGACCCCTATGTGAAGCCGGGTGATCCAGCCAGCGGCCTGCTGAAAGGCATCGAAAAAGATCCCGGTGAGGAATTCAGCGGCGATCACAAAGTGCAGGCCTATAACTTCCGCATGTGCACCACCGACGTGCCGGAAAACCGCCTCGACTGGAAAAAGCCGGAAAACTACGACGAGCGCTGGTTTGAACTGGCTCTGCGCAATGTCGAGGCCGGTGACGAGCGCATTTCATGGGCTCCCTCGTGGATGCCTAACCGGAAGACTGACACGAACAACAACTTTGCCGTCAGCACCGACTTCATCGGTCAGAACTGGGATTACCCCGATGCCGATTACGCCACCCGCGCCAGGATCTGGCAGGCGCATGAGGACTGGCAGAAAGGCCTCATGTGGACCTATGCCCACCATCCGCGCGTGCCGGAGAAGATCCGCGCCGCGTTCCAGAAGCTCGGTCTGGCCAAGGATGAATTTGCCGACAACGGTCACTGGCCGCGCCAACTCTATGTGCGCGAAGCCCGCCGCATGATCTCCGATTACGTCATGACCGAGAAGAACTGCAAGCGCCTGGAAGTCGTCGAAGACAGTGTCGGCATGGGCGCCTACAACATGGACTCCCACAACATCCAGCGCTTCGTCACCAAAGAAGGGTTTGTCCGCAATGAAGGTGATGTGCAGATCGGCAGCCGGCCCTATCCCGTCAGCTATCGCAGCATCCGGCCCAAGGCTGAAGAATGCACCAATCTGCTCGTCCCCGTTTGCCTGAGCGCCAGCCACATCGCTTACGGCAGCATCCGCATGGAGCCCGTGTTCATGGTGCTCGGTCAGAGCGCCGCCACCGCTGCCGTGCAGGCCATCGAGCAGGGCACCACGGTTCAGAAAATCGACGCAGCCAGATTGAAGGAGCGACTCATCGCCGACAAGCAGATGCTCGACTTCGAGTCGCCGCCCATGCCTGAATTCAGCTCGCTGAAAAAGACCGATCTGCCGGGCATCATCGTCGATGACAACGAAGCCCAACTCACCGGCTTTGAGTCCATCGGCCACACCACTCCGGGCTTCATTGAGCAGGGCTACCGCCACGATGGCGACACCGCCAAAGGCGAGCAAAAAGCCCGCTTCATTCCCGCTCTTCCGAAAGCCGGGCGCTATCAGGTCGCCATCTCCTACAGCGCCCTCGCCAATCGCTCCAGCAACGTCCCCGTCATCATCCATCACGCCGATGGCGACACCACGGTGGTCGTGGACCAAAAGAAAAAGCCAGCCGGCAAAAAGGGTCTCCACCCGCTCGGCACTTTCCGTTTTGAAGCCGGCAAAACCGGCTCAGTCGAAATCACCAACACCGGCACCAACGGCCACGTCATCATCGACGCCGTGCAGTTTCTGGCCGAGTGAATAAGTGGTTAGCCGTGGTTTGAACAGGAGGAAGCAGAGAAAGCAGAGTCTGACCTTTCCAGAAGCCTCGATGACACGGAGCGCGAGTATGGCTTTAGCCTACTCGCCACTCGCTCGGGGCTTCTGCGTGTTTCGTAGGCCAGCCATTTCCGCTTCAGATTCAACGTCCACGTTCGTTTTTCTGACCTCTGTTCCCTCTGCAGCCTCCTGTTCAAAATTCAGGTCTGAGTTTCTGCTTCGGAGGTTTGAGAATTGCCCTATTGGTCCACCTCTGCCCGCTTCACGATTCTCATCGGATAAATAGCTGGCCTTGCCGTGTGAAATCCCTAGCCTCGCGCCACCTTCATGAGATCCCCCCACTCAGTCTCAGCGCATCTGGCAAAACACCTGATCGGTGCCGTGTTCTTGCTATGCTGCACAGCCGCCCAGGCTGATCTGACTGCCAGCTTCAATGCCGCTGCGGATGTGCCACTCATTACCAGCAGCTACACTGCCTCGGGCAATGCCACCTTCACCCTCAACTTCGCCCCTGAGCCCGGCACGAACCTGACGGTGGTGAAAAATACCGGCCTGCCATTCATCCAAAGCAGCTTCAACAACCTCGCCAACGGCGCGGCAGTGAACCTCAGCTTCAACGGCACCACTTATCCCTTCGTGGCCTGGTACTATGGTGGTGAGGGAAACAACGATCTGGTGCTGCTTTGGCGTTATACAGGACTCACTGCCTGGGGATGGAATGACAGCGGACAGCTTGGAGACAAAACCTACGCTCAGCGTAATGCTCCGGTCGCTGTTGATCAGGGTGGGGAGCTGGCGGGCAAGACCATCGTGCAGGTGCTTGCGTTGAATGATGCCTCCTTTGCACTGACTAGTGAGGGAAAGGTCTATTCCTGGGGCAGCAACAATTATGGCATTCTGGGAGACAACACAGTCTATATCAGAAAAACTGCGCCTGTAGCTGTGAATGTCGATGCGGGCACTAGCTCTCTGTTTGCCAAGACGGTGGTCGCCCTTGCGGGTGGCTCTCTCCATTGTCTCGCGTTGTGTTCGGACGGCACGGTAGCGGCTTGGGGAATTAACACCAACGGCCAGCTTGGGGACAACACGAACATGCAGCGCATGGCCCCAGTCGCCGTCAATACAACTAGTGGCATCAGTGCTCTGTCTGGCAAAACGGTCGTGCGTATTGCTGCTGGGAACAGCCATAGTTTGGTGCTCTGCTCTGACGGCACGCTCGCCGCCTGGGGCTTGAACTCAAGCGGTCAACTGGGTAGTAATACAACCACGAACAGTTCGGTTCCAATGTTGGTCAACGCCGACGACGGTACCAGTGCTTTGTTTGGCAAGACGGTGACATCCATCGAGTCTGCAGCAAGCCACAATCTGGCACTGTGCTCAGACGGCACCTTGGCGGCCTGGGGTTCTAATACCAGTGGACAACTCGGGGACAATACGACAGCCCAGCAGCTGGTTCCGGTGACCGTCAACACAGATAGCGGAACCAGCGCACTGTTTGGCAAATCTGTGGCGATGATTGCAGCAGGAGGGTCGAGCAGCTTAGCCCTATGCTCGGACGGCACTCTAACATCCTGGGGCAGTAACACGAATGGTCAGCTTGGTGACAATTCGACAACCCAGCGACTGGTCCCGGTGACTGTTAACACAGATAGCGGAATGAGCGCACTGCATGGCAAATCGGTGCGAGGGATTGCAGCAGGTAGAACGAGCAGCCAGGTCTTGTGCTCGGACGGCACCCTGGCGGCTTGGGGCAACAACACGTATGGTCAACTCGGGGACAATACGACAATCCAGCGGCTGGTGCCTGTGGCGGTCAATACGAGTGACGGGGTAAGTGTCCTGGCTGGCTCGAAGGTCGGCCAAATCGACGCGGCCAATTCCTCTCTGTACCATTATTTGGCTGTTTATGGCGCGGTCTCGGAGAGCGTCTCTCTCCAAGGCAATGGTGTGGAGATCACCCGCCAGGATGCCACACCGAGTGCGGCTGATCACACCAATTTCGGGCAGGCCAACCTTCATGGGGTTGCCATCGTCCGTACTTTCAATATCATCAGCCACGGGTTCTTTCCGCTCAACCTGACGGGAATACCCAAGGTCGCGGTCACAGGCGTGCACACTGCTGACTTCTCGGTCACTTCTCAACCATCCTCTCCTTTGGCACTCAAGGGATCGACCTCCTTTCAAGTTACTTTTGATCCTACGGCCACAGGTGTGCGCAGCGCGCTGCTGAGCATCTCCAATGACACGGCGGACAGCAACCCCTTCACCTTTGCCATTCAAGGAACAAGTGAAGATCCTGAGATCACGATGGAGCAGCCTACGGGGATTGAACTCAACACAGGCGGTGTGAGAAACTTCGGAGAGGTGATCCCTGGAAACTCCAGCGATCTTGCCTTTGTCATCCGGAATACGGGCGGAAGCGGATCACTCCTGAACGGTGTGAACGTCACTCTGAGCGGTGCGAATGCCGGAGAGTTCAGCATTACCGGCAGTCCGGTCACAACGCTGGTAGGGCCGGACGGTTCAACGAGCTTTGTGGTGAGGTTCACTCCGACACTAAGCGGCGGGACAAGGACAGCCATGCTTTCCATCGCAAGCAACGACACGGATGAAAACCCCTATCAGATCCAGCTCACTGGCTCAGTGGCCACTAGCATCTCTGCCTCCTTCAATACAGGCTCTGACGTGGGGCTAATACTCGGCGGGTTAAAGGCGACAGGGATGACGGTCAATCTTGTTCTGAACTTTGCGCCGGTGCCGGGCACGAATCTGACGGTGGTGCGGAATACCGGCCCGCTACTCATCGAAGGAGCCTTCACCAATCTGCCCAATGGTGCGACTGTGAACCTCAATTACGAAGGTACGCTTCATCCCTTCGTGGTCTGGTACTATGGTGGCGAGGGGAGCAATGATCTCGTGCTGCTCTGGCCCCGCACAGGATTGGCTGCTTGGGGGCTGAACTCCAGCGGGCAGATTGGCGATGGAACCACCCTCCAGCGCCACGTTCCTGTTATGGTTGATCAAAGCGGGGTTCTGCTGGGAAAAACGATCGTCCAAGTTGCTCGTGGAAATGATTATGTTCTGGCCTTGACCAGTGAAGGTCAGGTTTTTTCATGGGGAAACGACGTTTCTGGACAGCTTGGCAACGCAGGTTGGAATACGTATTACATGTTACCAGTGCCCGTAAGCACGAGCGGTGCCTTGTCTGGCAAGACGGTGGTGGCCATCGCAGCCGGTTACAGCCATAATCTGGCTCTTTGCTCAGATGGCACGGTGGTGGCTTGGGGATCTGGTTCCCAAGGTCAGATCGGTACTGGTTCCACGTATGGGGTGGTTTCTGTGCCTGAGGCAGTGAGCAGGTATAGCGGTGCCGGTAGTGTTCTATCAGGCAAGTCCGTCGTGGCTATCGCAGCGGGTGGCCAGCACAGTCTGGCCCTGTGCTCCGACGGCACTTTGGCCGCTTGGGGCGGCAATCAAAAGGGTCAGTTGGGTGACAACACCACATCCCAGCAAAACTATCCAAGGGCTGTCAGCACGGCCAATGGAACCAGTGCTCTGTTTGGCAGGACGATCACGGCGATCTCAGCTGGCTCTGATTACAGCCTTGCGTTGTGCTCGGATGGCAAAGTGGTGGCCTGGGGAGGCAATGCCTACGGCCAACTCGGCGTCACTACGACGGTGGACAGCAAGTTGCCGGTTTTGGTAAGTACGACGGAGACTGAAAGTGCCTTTTTTGGCAGGGCTGTGGTGAGCATTATGGCGTGCGGCAACCACAGCCGTGCCTTGTGCTCGGATGGCAGCATGGTCGCTTGGGGGCATAACCAAGCAGGCAGCCTCGGGGATGGCACGGCGACGGACCGCTATGCTCCGGTGGTGGTGAATCCGCTCGGTGGTGGTGGTGTGCTTCAGGGCAGGAACATTGTGACTTTCACGTCAAATCAGGCTTTGTGCTCAGATGGGACACTAGCAGCCTGGGGTTACAATCTGAACGGTCAGGTGGGGGATGATACGACGACGGACCGACTTGCCCCCGTGGCGGTGAACACAGCCAGCGGTATGAGTGCGTTGGCTGGCGGCAAAGTCAGTGGTCTCGGTGGGCCTGGGCTGCCCACCAGCCCTTCAGTGGCTGTCTATGGCAGGACTCTGGTGTCAAAAATTGGCTTGAGTGGCAATGCAACCTTCATTGCCCATGGTGACACAACACCGAGTGTCACTGACCATACGGACTTTATCGGAGTTAATCTGACGGGCGGCAGTGTGGTGAGAACCTTCACCGTCCGTAATTTGGAGTATCTGCCGCTGAACCTGACAGGCACTCCCAAAGTCGCCATCTCCGGGCCTCATGCGAGCGACTTCACGGTCACGACGGAACCCGCATCACCAGTGGTTGCTTTCCATGGTTCGAGCACCTTCCAGATCTCCTTTGATCCTGCGGCTCTGGGTGAACGAAGCGCGACCGTGAGTATCGCGAGTAATGATGAGAGCCTGCCCGTGTTCACCTTCAGCATTCTCGGCAGAGGTTTTGAGCCGGAGCTTGTGGCGGAGCAGCCTGCAGGAACAGAGCTAACGAACAATGTTGGCCGGGATTTCCGAAAGGTGCCAATTGGTGGGGGAAAAGATATGGTTTTCACGGTGAAAAACACTGCCGTCGCCGGATCACAGTTGTTGGATTTTGCGATCACGTTCGACGGAGCGAATGCCAGTGATTTCAGTCTTGCCGATGGTCCTGATGCGCCGGTTGCGGGGCCTGATGGGCGGACGACATTTACAGTGCGATTCTCACCTTTGACCCTAGGGCCAAAGTCGGCATTGCTGCATCTGGCCAGCAACGACAGTGACGAGTCGCCTTTCGACATCCTGCTTACGGGCGAAGGATTTGATGTACTGGAGGCAGCGTTCAATGAAGGCTCCAGCGCCGCACATGTGGCAAGCGACTTCATCGCAAACGGGACCACGCTGAACGTGACTTTAAACTTCGTCCCCACGCCGGGCACGAACCTGACGGTGATCAAGAACACTGGTCCGTCTTTCATCAAGGGGGCCTTCACGAACCTGCCAAATGGCGCGACGGTGAACCTCAGCTACAACGGCACGACCTATCCTTTCGTCGCTTGGTATTACGGGGGTCAGGGGAACAACGATCTCGTGCTTCTCTGGCCTAAAACCATGCTGTCAGGGTGGGGAAACAATTTTAACAGTCAGCTCACGGATTTGCCTACCCCTCCCTGGAATCTGAGTGTTGTGCCCAAGTTGGTTGATACATATGGCAACCTAGAGGGAAAGACCTTCGTTCAAGTCGCTCAAGGTCGAGAGCACTGTCTGGCTCTGACTGTCGAGGGCAGAGTGTATGCCTGGGGGGCGAACGATAGCGGGCAACTCGGGGACAATAGGCAGAGCTTTGTTGGCCGCCAGCCAGTCGCGGTCAATACGAGCACTTCATTGTTTGGAAAGACGGTCGTAGCTGTGGCCGCAGGTGCCTACCACAGTCTGGCGCTGTGTTCCGATGGAACCGTGAGTGTTTGGGGCAGCGGAAGCTATGGACAATTGGGCACAGGTTCGAGCGGCAGCAGCTTGGTTCCGTTGTATGTGAGTGGTGCGAGTGCTCTAGCGGGCAAGTTTGTCACGGCCATCGCCGCTGGGGAATACAGCAGCCTGGCCTTGTGCTCGGATGGCACGGTCGTGGCCTGGGGACGTAACAGCTTAGGCCAACTTGGAGATAACACGCAAACGCAACGCAGTGCGCCAGTGGCGGTGAACACGGATCCTGCCTTGAGTGCCTTGCACGGCAAGACGGTGGTGGCAATCTCGGCGGGGGCCTCTTACAGCCTGGCCTTGTGCTCAGATGGCACCGTCACAAGCTGGGGTGACAATACCTCCGGCCAATTGGGCGATAACACCACCACGCAACGCCTCGTCCCTGTGGCGGTGAATACTGTGGAGGGCACAAGTGCCTTGTTTGGTAAGACGGTGACTTCCCTCGCTGCAGGAGGATCTCACAGCGTGGTTTTGTGTGCGGACGGAATGGTCTCCGCTTGGGGTGATAATAGTGCTGGTCAGCTCGGTGATGGCTCACTGACCAATCGGCTGAACCCCGTGCTAGTCAGTGTGACCGAGGGCGTGAGTGCTCTTTTTGGCAAGACGGTGACGGGTATCTTCACTGGTGCTGCACACAGTCTGGCCCTGTGTTTAGATGGAACGGTGGCGAGCTGGGGTGGCAATACCTACGGGCAGCTCGGGGACAACAGCCAAACAACGCGCTCTGTGCCCGTCCTGGTGAATACGGTGGCCGGGGTCAGCGTGCTGGCAGGGCTGCCTGCTACTCGACTGGCGGGGCCAGCGGGCCTCAGTGAAAGCTCTGTGGTGATCTTTCCAGGCAGACCTCGTGATATTTATGTGGCAGCCTTTGTGCCTGGCAGCAGCTCGGTGGAAATTGTGGATGGCGATACGACCCCCACTCTGACAGACAGGACCGACTTCGGCGGAGTGCTTCTGAATGGCTCTATTAGTCAGCAGTTTCGCATCGCGAATGCCGGTCTGGAACGACTGGAACTGACAGGCAGTCCGCTCATTATGATCAGCGGTCAGCATGCTTCGGACTTCGCAGTCATCGCCACTCCTTCACTTTCGACGCTGATTGGGGGCCAGAGCACTACTTTTACGCTCCGGTTTAGTCCCCGAGCTATCGGAGTCCGAACGGCCACCGTGACTATCATCAGCAGTGATCCAGATGAAGCTCCCTACAACTACAGCGTCCAGGGCACAGGTACCGCAGCAGAGATCGAGGTTCGGGAATCCAACCTCAATGTTGCTGATGGTGGCACGGTTGGTTTTGGCGGCATCGGGCTAGTAGATGGTCTTGTCGTGAAAACCTTCACGATTAACAATCTGGGCAATGTTGAGCTGACGGGCTTGGCCATCACCAAGGACGGTCCGCATCAGGACCAGTTCACGGTGATCACTCAACCTGCCGCCCCCGTTCCTCCCAATGGTAGTACCACCTTCACGGTACAATCGAGCATATCGACGATGGGATTGAAGACGGCGGGACTCCACATCGCCAGTAATGATAGTAACGAATCGCCTTTTTACATCACTCTCACAGCTACGGGCGTTCCTGCGATAACGCTGGTGGTGACGACATCGGCAGCCACGGGCATGACGTTTGATGGGGCTACGCTCAATGGGAAAGTGAACGCCAACAACGCAGAGCGGAGTGTGTTCTTCGACTATGGCACCACGACGAGCTATGGCAGCAGCGTCGTGGCGACACCTGGGACCCTCTCAGGAAGCACACTCACGAGTGTGGCGACCACACTCACGAACCTGATGCCGCACACAAAGTACCATTTCCGCGTCCGAGGTGCCGGCAATCTGGGGTCGGCGAATGGAACAAGCATGAGCTTTACCACGCTGAATCGTGCGTCCGGTGATACGGTGCGGGCACTGCCTTTAGCCAAGTTGACGATTCCGGTTCTGACCAATGATGGTGCGGGGCTGAGCATTGTCTCCTTCACGCAGCCTGGAGCCAGTGTCGGCACGGTGGCGAAGGTGGGCACGGACTTGGTGTTCACGCCTTCGGCCACGTTTGCTGGCGGCAGCTTCACTTACACTGCGGCTGATGCGCTTGGCCTAAAGAGCAATGCGGCGACAGTGACGTTGCAACTGGCTGGTTGCACTCTTGGACCTGATGTAACGATTCCTGCGGACAGTCCACCATATGACCTGACCGTGTCGGCCACGGGTCCGTGGACGGTGATTGAGGCGCTCTCCTGGCTGAGCTTTGTGCCGCCTGCTCCTGGTGCCACGTCGGTACGTTTCATTCCCGCACCGAACCCATCGAAAGACTCCCGCACGGGTACGGTGAAGATTGGTGGCAAGACGCACATGGTGACGCAGCGCGGTGTCCTCGTGGCACCAGTGCTGACAACGCCTGCTCCGATCCCAAATGCGGCAATCAGTGCGAGCTATGATTTAATCATCCCCACGTTGAATGGACCTGTGACCTACACGACCACGGGGATGCCGAAAGGCTTGGTGCTTTCCAATGTCACCGGTCACATCACTGGTTATCCGACAGAGGCAAAAACCTCCACCGTGACGGTGAAGGCCAAGAATGTGTGGGGCGACTCAAACACAATCAGCTTCGACATCACGGTGCTGGCATTCCCACCCGCGCTTGCGGGTAGCTACTCCGCAACAATCGCGGACAGCGAGACGCTGATCGACAAGTTTGGAGGCCTGATGACGATGACCGTGACCAATACAGGTGGTGTGACTGGCATGCTAAAACTCGGCACGGGCAGTCACCCATTCACCGGCAGGCTGAACACGGCGGTCAATCCTCTGACTCCTGATCCTGATCACGCCGTTTTGAAAACCTCCATCAAACGCGCAGGCAAGCCTGCCGTGGATGTGACTGTGAACATGAACTCCATCAGCACCGATTTAATCGAGGGCGATGTGACACTGCCTGGAGCTGTGCCCATCAGTGCGACACTCACAGGCAGCAAGCATGTGTGGCAAACCAGCACAAGACCTGCAGACCAATTCAAAGGGTACTTTACTGCCGCACTCGAACCCACCGACACAAGCGCTAGTATCCCACAGGGCGATGGCTTCCTGACCTTCAGCGTGAGCGCCGCCGGTGCGGTGAGTTGGTCAGGCCAGCTAGCCGATGGCACCGTCATCGCAACGCAGAGCGCCACGCTTTGGGCCAATGGCGAATTCCCCCTTTTCGCGCTTCTCTACAGCAACAAAGGATCGCTGAACCAGCGACTCAGCATCGCGTCTGGCACCAAGATCGTTTCAGGATCACCGCACTGGCACAAGAAGCCACAGACAGTGCGAGTGTATGCTGGCGGCTTTGATCCTGCGACGCTGATGGCCGTCGGCGCCGAGTATTTGCCGCCGGGGGCAGTGCAGACCTTGCTCAATATCGCAGCGCCCGGCAGCGCAAACATCGATTTCTTGGATGGCGGGATCGGTAGCGCGAGCCAGTTCACTGATCTCGATCAGGTATTCGCGGTGAGTGCCACTCATGCCGCCACATTTGCTGGAGTAAATCCCGCGTTGGTGAAGCTCACCAAAATCGACATCATCAAGGGTACCTTCACCGGCACCATGACACTCAAGGACAACAACCCCTTCAATGCCGCGCTGCCGCAGATCTCCCGCCCGGTGAATTTCAATGGCGTGTTACTGCCCACCGCAGGAATGGGCACCGGTTACTTCCTGCTGCCAAGCATTGCTGGCCCACCCGCAAACGTGACCACCTCGCCGATGACCAGCGGCCAAGTGCGGGTGTTGCCGTAGGAAAGGTTGCTTTGTCTTTTTCACCTCGTTCTGATATTGAACCTAAAAACGGGAATGGAAGTCAGCGGGCATGGATGCCCTGCCGAGTGGCTGCTCGGGTGATCAAGGGGATGTTTGTGACGGGGGGATGATGCGGATTCATCCACTCAACAGGGTTCCGGCATCGGGTGGAAGCCCGC
>CAJCCF010000211.1 GCA_903960845.1 uncultured Verrucomicrobiota bacterium
GGTGAGGCTGGTGAGGCTGGTGAGGCAGAGAAAGGCGAGAAGGAACTTCATGATGGATGGCGTGCGGTAAAACGCCCGCAGCCATCCGATATGTCACTTCGTTCTGAAGAACGCATGCTTCGGATCGCCCTTGCTGAGGAGGTAGGCGAGGAGATCGAGGATGTCGTCTTCCTTGAGCATGTTCACGAGGCCGGGCGGCATCATGCTGATCTTGCTGGGCTGGATGCTGGCGATGTTGTCGCGCTTGAGTGACTGGATGGCGTTCGGGTCGAGCATGTTGATGTTCACCATGAGCGTGTCCTCCTTGAGGTTCATGATGCGGCCGACGACAAGTCCGCCGTCTTTCAGTTTGAAGTCCATGCTGCCGTATTGATCGCTGATTTCCTTGCTGGGTTCGATGATGGACTCGAGCAAATCACGCGGACCGAATTTACCGCTCACGCTGGTCAGATCAGGGCCGACGGCACCGCCTTCAAAGTTGAAGCGGTGGCAGGCAAAGCAGCCGATGGCCCCGAAGCTGTTGCGGCCGTTTTCAAAATTGCGCCCGCCCTCAAGACCGACGTTGAGCACGCTTTCGAGATCCTTCACGGTCCACTGCTTCACGAATGTCAGCGGCTTGGGCGCAAAGGTGGGTGTTTTCGACACAGGCGGGGCCTGGAGGATGGGCTTGAGCGCCAGAGTTTCGTCAGCGCTTAAGCCTGCGAGGCTGTCGCGTTTGATGTCTTGAATGAAGAGCCCGAAGCTGGCTCCGCCGGTGTAGGTGGCTGCGCGGTTGAACCACTTGAAGAAGTCCTCTCGCAGTGCGGGCGTCCAACCCGCTCTGGCGAGGCGGAGGCTCTTTGCGTAACCGATCTGCTCCTCCTGTGTTGGGGCGTTGTTGACGAGCGGCACAGCTTTGGCGACGACACTTTCATCACCGAGATACACGAGCATTTCACAGAGATCCTGACTGAGGCCGGTGTCCCGGTTCGGGAACAGCGGGGCGAAGCGCGCGATGCAGGCTTTCTTTTGTTCCAAAGTTGGTTCGCCGAGACGGAGGAAGGCGAGCGTGTAGTTCCGCAGCAGGGTGGTTAGACTGAGCGGATCAAGTCCGTCGATCGCGATTTTATCAAGGGCGGCGATGACGGCGGACTGGTCGGCCCTGTCGCCATGGCGGATCAGGGCCATGAGGGCGGTCAAGGCGGCGCGCGGGTTGGTCTCGGCAAGCGCCTTATCCTTCCAGCCGGCCACGGGTTGATGCTCGATGGCGATGCGCGCGGCGTTGCGGATGAGACGGTCCGGATGCGCCAGGTTCGGCCAGGCTGCCGCCACCGCAGCGGGATCCTGCCGGCCATGGAAGGCCTCGAGGCTGTGCCGAAGTTCATGCAGGCGTTTCGCTTCTCCTTCGAGCTTCATTGGCCGGGGCTCGGTGGACTCGCTGCCCGTGTAGGTGACGCGATACAGAGCTGATTGTGTCTTGCGACCGCCGATGCTGACATACATGGCTCCGTCCTTCGGATTGATGACGAGATCGGTGAAAGGCATGGGCTGCGCGCTCATGAATTCTTCAAAATCGGCGGCATAACCCGCACCATCAGGCCGCAGATGGACGGCGTACATTTTGCCATAGCTCCAGTCACAGATGAAGTAGGCCTCCTGGTATTTGGCGGGGAATTTGGAGCCATAACCAAACTGGGTGCCGGTGGGTGATCCGGGGCCGATGTCTTTCACCGGCGGCACGCTGTCCTCCCAGCGCACGGGCCATTTGCCGGAGCCATTGCGCCAGCCGAATTCGCTGCCACTGAGCACCTGGCAAACGCGGGTGGGGCGATACCAGGGCAGGCTCATGTCCCATTCCATGTCGGCGTCGAAGGTGAAGAGATCGCCCTCGTGATTGAAGGCCGCGCCATATTCGTTGCGAAAGCCCGTGGTGATGAGTTCCCACTGCTTGCCGTCGAGACTGACCTTGGCCACCCAGCCGCGCGGCGCCAGGGCATCCTTCATGAAGCCGCGGCCATAGATGCGCGGCAGCAGCAGATCCTCCTGCCACACGGCGGGCACACGGTTTTTGGTGAACCCGGTGAGCGGTGTTTGATTGCCGACGATGACGTAAATGCTCTCGCCATCAGGACCGGGCACGACGTAGTGCGGCCCGTGCTCGCCGGCGCGTTCGGTGTAGCCGCGGATGAGATCGACCTTGTCAAAAGTGTCGTCGCCATTTGTGTCGCTGACTTTGTATAAACCACGGCCCTGAAACTCGTCACCATTCATCTGGAGATAGATTGCGCCTTTCACAAAGGCCATGCCCTGCGCCGCGCCGATGGGCAGGTTGATCTTCTCGATTTTGGTATCCTGGGGATGGCCGCCAATCGCCGGCGGGGTGATGCGGTAAAGCGCCCCGTATTGATCCGAGGCGATGAGGCGGCCTTTGTCATCCAGGCAGAGGCTGACCCACGAGCCCTGATCGCTTTTCGGCACGGTGTAGAGCAACTCGACTTTGAAGTCCTTCTTGAGCTTGATCTGATCGACGGGCGTGGCGGTTTCGTCGGCAAGCAGGACGGTGGTGAGAAGTGCCAGAGGCAGTAAGAATCGGATCATAAAACAGGGTGGGAAGGGAGCACAGCCGGGAGGGTCGGCAACAACGTCTTCAAAAACCGAAATATTCAAAGGCCATGGCTTGACTCCGGTCTCGCTGTTTCATAAAGACAGACCGTCATCGGCGGACTGTCTTCGGGAAACTCCGGGTCGGTTCGCCAGGCACCTCCAACCCACACCACCTAACAACCATGTTGAAAAAGACTTTCGCACTCCTCGCGCTGGCTGTTGTCACTGCAGCGCACGCAGGGACACCTGCTCCTGCTGCCATTTCCCCGACGGTTTCACCGAGCGACATTTCGTATAACAACGTCTCCCTGTCATGGCTGCGCCAGTGGGCGCAGCTCAGCCCCTTGGACATTGACAGCAATGGCATCGCCCTCGGCCTCGAGTACTCTCCGGCGAACAATTTTTATGTGGCCGCAAATGGCGCCTGGAGTGATATGAATTTTTCTATTCCAGGCGCGCGCGGGAGCGCTAACTATTGGACACTGAATGGCGGCATCGGCGGCTACATCCCATTGACCGGCAACATTCACTTTGTCACGGAAGTGGGCGCCAGTTACGCCGAACTCACCAACAACCCTGTTGCCATTCCTCACAATGGCTGGGGTGTCTATGTGACACCGCACGTTCGCGCCAAGTTTGGTGCTTTTGAAACCCATGCCGGCGTCACCTACAACAGCAATGACAGCGCGCTTGCTGACTGGTCTGGTTTTCTGCGCCTCCTCTATGAGGTCTGCCCAAGTGCCGACATCTTTGCAACCGGCACCATCGGCCTCTCCGATAGCAATGGTTTGGACGACGTGTTCGGACTCAATCTCGGCGTTCGCTACAAGTTCTAAAAATCTTGCGGGCCGTCACCATTGGCAGGCCTTTTGATTGACGTTTCAACGCGCGCAGCCCTGAGGCTGCGCGCTTTTTCTTTGGGTGCGTCAGATCAATGCAGCACCTGAAGATTTCTGAAACCGGCACGGTCACCGAAGACAAGGAAATTCAGACCCGTCTTGGGCTCGCCGAGGATGGGATGCCTGGCGCTGATGGTGGTGTCGTTCACCTGAACGATGACCTGCTGGCCTTTGAAGGTGATGCGGACGGGGAACCAGAGATTGGGGCTTAGATTGAGCGATTTGCGGGCCAGTGGTTCGGTCTTGGATTTGTCCTCGCCGATGCCGGGATTCTTGGTGATGCCGACATAGGCGCGACTGAGCTCGATGCGAAAACTGCCTCGTTTATCGCCTGTTTCGATGCGCAGGGAGTGCCGGTTGGCGCCGCGAAACTGGATTTGATAATCGATGCTGCCGTCGTTGATGTTTGTTGGGACGCGCAGGGTAGCCCCCTGATCGGCAGCGCCTTTTTGCTGGGCCCAGACACCGCCATCATGCGCAGTCCAATCGCCGCGGACGACCGCCCATGGCTTGCCCGGCAGGGTTTCCAACGAGGCTTCCAGAACGGTTGTGCCGGAAGCTGGCGGCAGCAGGGCAGCCTGCTCGGGTTTCTTTTCAACGATGGGTGGCAACTCGCGACTGTAACCTCCGTCGCGGTAGCGGTTGAGGAGCGCAGAGAGTTGTTTCGCGACTTCTGGATGGCTGGCGCTCAGGTCTCTGGTTTCGGACGGGTCATCCTTCACGTTGTAGAGCTGGGGTTTGAACTCATCCGCATGAGTGCGGCGCAGGGCGGGCCTGATGTCGTCGACAGGCACGCCTTCAATCCACTTCCACGGGCCCTGGCGGATGGCATACACGCCATCTGCACTGTGGACGATCATGTCGGAGCGGGCAGGTTTCACCTCCTGTCCGAGAAAGGCTGGAAGGATGTTGTGGCTGTCCTCGGCGCCAGAGCTGACTGCGGGCAGTTTTTCCCCGACGATGGCGGCCGTGGTGGCGAGCAGGTCGGCAAGGCTGATCATTTCACTGCAAATCGTGCCGGCCGGTGCTTTGCCTGGCCAGCGGACGATGAAGGGCACCTTGAATCCGCCTTCCCAGACGTTGTGTTTTCCGCCACGCAGATGGCCATTCACCTTGAGCCCTGCCTTGAAGGCTGCGGTCTGCACGCTGTCGTTTTCAGGCTTGAAGACGCCACCATTGTCGCTGGTGAAAACAATGAGTGTGTTCTCAGTGAAGCCGCTTTGATCAAGCGCGTCGAGGATACCGCCGACGCTTCGATCCAGTTCATGGATCCAGTCACCATAGATGCCCGCCCTGCTTTTGCCGGCGAGATCTTTCTCAGGCGTGACGGGATTGTGGACGGCCACCGGCGTGTAGTAGAGAAAGAAGGGGATGCCGGCTTTCTGCTTGCCGATCCACTCGACGGCCTTCTTCGTGAGTTGGGGCATGACCCGTTCATTCACGCGGCGCGGGGCATCGAGTTCGAGGATGGTCGCGCGCCCGCTTTCGGTATCGTCCCTGGTGTAAGTGGCCTTGAAGTTCGGATCGTCGGAATCGGGACCGGGAAGCCTCATGCCTGCAGGGATTTTTCCGGAGCGCAGGCCGTAAACAAAGCGGTTCTCAACATAAACCCCCGTGAGGTCGCCATGATTGCTCGGCACGCCGAAGTGATAGTCGAAACCAATGTCGAGCGGCCCCGGTGAAAGTTCCGCCGTGTAGTCGCTGCGCCACTTTGGCGAGTCATCAGCCGCTCCATAGCCGAGATGCCACTTGCCGATGGCGGCATTTTGATAGCCCTGTTTTTTCAAAAGCGATGCCATGGTGAGGCGGGTCGTCTCGATGTGCAGTGGGGAGAAGGTGCCCAGCACCTCATGTTTCAGCGAAGTGCGCCAGCAGTAGCGCCCGGTCAGCAGCGAATAGCGCGTGGGTGAGCACACTGACGAGGTGGTATTGGCATCCGTGAACCGGCGACCCTCTTTGGCGAGTCGGTCAAGATTCGGCGTCTGGATGAGCGAGCCGTCAGCGCCATAAGCGCCGGTGCTGCCGTAGCCAAAATCGTCGCTGAGAATGACGATGATATTGGGCCTGTCTGCAGATGCGGGCAGAGGGCCAAGAGCTGAGAGGATGAAGGCAAAGAAAAAGGCGCGCATGGTCAGTGCGCGCCTAAACGATGAGGAGGGTGAACTCTTGCCTGCGAGAGTTACTTCTTCCGCCGGGAGACACGCACACCCATCTTGCCCTCAAGGGGGGAAGGGGACTGTGAACCGTGCATCCAATAGCTGGCACCGGGTTCATCCGGCTTGCTGTGGAAATCCAGGAGGCCTGGAGAATCGTTGCTGGTGTCGCGGGTGAGGGCACCGAGGAGTCCATCGGACTCGATGGTTTTGGGCTTGCTCTCCGTGGTGGAGACCTGAGCACCAGGAATCGGCACACGCTTGAACGAGACACCCATCTTGCCTTGAATCGGTGACGGGCTCGAAAAAGAGTACTGGCGGCCATCCGATTCGGCGGTGCTGCAGTTGGTCAGGAAAGCCGCCGAGGCGAGCAGGAGGGCTGTGGTGGTGAGCTTGTTCATATTCATTGGGATGGGGAGTTGGCTCAGTGCATCAAGGAGATGGGTGAATCCACGAAGAAGTCGGTCAGATCAGATTCGGGGGCATTGTTGCGGATGCCTTCAAGCCTCCGCCGGCTGCCGCGCTCGCTGCTAGGCCGGTTGACCGTGCGCTGCACGAGGTCGGTGATCACGGGTGCGGCGATGGCCGCACTGGCCGCCAGCAGGGTCAGTGCGACGATGTTTGACGAATTGCGGGTCATGCCGCGGCCAAAGAGGAGGCCCAGAGCGCAGCCGGCGGCTGCAGGGGCGATCACGGTGGCGTAGTTCTCGTATCGGCTTTCGGTGGTGCTTTCAGTCATAGCGGCGCAAGCATAGCATCTTCAAAGATTCTCCAAAGTGGAATTTGCTCGACGCTGTGAATGCTACAATGTCCGCGCGATGAATCCCCCAGGCACCCATTCCCGATACGCTCTCATTCTTGCCGGAGGCAGTGGACAGCGCTTCTGGCCAATCAGCCGCGATGCCCTGCCGAAGCAGTTGCTCAAGTTGTTTGGCGACAAAACACTGCTGGAAATGACTGTGGAGCGCCTCGACGGCCTGGTGCCAAACGAGAATATCGTCATCCTCACCAACAAGCAGCAGGAGGCCGCCGTGCGGAAGCTGCTGCCTCAGTTGCCAAAAGAAAACATCATTGCCGAGCCTGAAAAGCGTGACACGGCGCCGGCCATTGCCCTCGGAGTCGGCTGGGTGGTGGCGCGCGATCCATCCGCAACGATGATGGTGCTGCCCGCGGATCATCTGATCAAAGACCAGGCGGAGTTTCAGCGCGTGATGACCAATGCGATGAAGGCGGCGGAAGTCGGCAGCAGCCTTGTCACCATCGGCATCAAGCCCACCTGGGCCTGTCCGAGCTACGGCTATGTCGAGCGCGGCCGCCGCGCATCCCTGCCGGGAGTCGATGATCAGGCCGTCTATGAAGTGGCTCGTTTTCGTGAAAAGCCGAACCCCGACCTTGCTGAGCATTTTCTCAGCCAGGGCACCTTCACCTGGAATGCCGGCATGTTCATCTGGACGATTCCGGCCATTTTCAGCGAGCTCAGCCGCCACTGTCCGGCTCTCGCGGACTTCGTCTCTGAATTGCGTAACTCAAAGGATTTCAGCGCCACGGTCGGCAAACAGTTTGGCAAACTGCCCAAGCTTTCCATCGACTACGCACTCATGGAGCGTGCCTCCCGCGTGCTGAACATCGAGGCCACCTTTGACTGGGATGACGTGGGCAACTGGACCAGCGTGGGCCGTTACCTGCAGTCCGACAAGGACGGCAACCAGTATAACTGCGCCCTTTCCCAGCTCGACAGCGCCAGCAACCTCATCTTTTCCCAGACCGGCCAGCATGTGGCCCTGCTGGGCGTGCAGGACCTGATCATTGTCTCTTCCAAGGACGCCCTGCTCATCACCAGCCGTGCGCACGCCGAGAGTATCAAGAAGCTCGCAGACCAATTGCCGAAAGAGCTGCACTGACGCCGGGGGCGGAACATTCGTCTTGTCAGGCGGGGGGCTTGTTCCCACACTGCGGGGATGTCCCACACACGCCGCCATTTCATCGCAGGCCTCAGCACGGCTATCGCCTCCAGCTGGACTCAAACGCTGCGCGCCGCGCCTGATCCGAAAAAGGATGTGGTCATCGGGCACGGCGCACACCGCTACAAAGTGGTGAAGGAGTGGGTGCCTGCCGGGCAGGGCCGGTTTCATCCGATCCTCAATTGTCATGAAATGGTGCAGGTGAAGGATGGTCGACTGTTCATGGTTGGGGACCACTGGGATAACCAAATGCTTGTCTTCAAGACCGACGGCACGATCCTTGACTCATGGGGCAGCGCCTGGCCTGGTGGTCATGGCCTGACGCTGAGCCGTGAAAATGGCGAGGAGTTCCTCTTCCTCACGGACAGCGGTCTTTGGAAAAGTGGTGGCGGCAGTTACCGCCAGACCGGACGCGTGACGAAGATGGATCTGACGGGCAGGGAGATCTTCAGCTTGAGCCATCCGATGACGGTCGGCGCTTATGAGCCGGACATGGTTTTCAACCCCACCGAAGTCGCCATCGCGCCGAATGGGGACATCTACGTCGTGGATGGTTATGGTTCGCAGTTCGTGCTGCGCTATGACTCGCGCGGCAAGTTCATCAGCCGCTTCGGCGGCAAGGATGGAGTGCCTGAAGATCAGCGTCTGAACAACGCCCACGGCATTGCGGTGGACACCCGTCAGGGCGCGGACAAGGCGACGGTGATCGTGACATCGCGCGCCGACCATTGCTTCCGCCGCTTCACACTCGATGGCAAGTATCTCGAAACCCTCGCCGTGCCCGGCGCGATGGTTTGTCGTCCGGTGATCGCCGGTCAGGAACTTTATGCAGGCGTCTGCTGGTCGAAGACCCCCGAGATCAACAAACTGCCGCAAAATCCATCCGGGTTCACGGTCGTGCTCGACGCCTCCGGCAAAGTCATCAGTGCACCCGGCGGCACTGAACCGGTCTATGAAGAAGGCAAACTCAAGCCACTGATGCAGGCCGAGCGTGTCTTTGACCACGGACACGATGTCTGCGTGCTGGAGAATGGTGATCTCATCGTCTGCCAGTGGAACGCCTTTCAAACCTACCCGATCAAGCTGGAGCGCCTGTGATGCCCCATGCCAGTTTCTGAACCATCACCCCAGGTCATCATCGTCGGAGCCGGCCCCGCCGGCTGCGCATTGGCAGGACTGCTGGCGCAGCGCGGTATCCACTGCCTCGTCTTTGATGATGACAAGCGTCCCGATCTGCTCGTGGGCGAATCGCTCATTCCAGGCGTCGTGCCGGTCTTTCGCCAGCTCGGCATCGAGGAGCGTGTCGCTCAGATTTCGACGCGAAAGCCCGGTGCCTCCTTCTTTGTCACTGATGGCGGCCCGCGCCTGCATTTCAGTTTCAAAAATGTGGAGGGCCATCTGCCAACCTACGCCTACAACACGCCACGCCCGCAACTCGACAATCTGCTGCGCGCCCGGGCTGAAGAACTCGGAGCCAGGTTTGTTCATGCGCGGGCCGAGTTGGAGCCGGGCGTCAGGGATGGCCAACCAACTTTGCATCTAAGCCCGAAGAGCCGCGCGCAGGCCGGACTCGCAGATGATGCCGGGTCGCTGCTTGTCGATTGCACCGGCCGCGCGCGCGTGTTTGCACGCTTGATGAATCTGCCGGCGGAAAGGGGTGAGCGCGATGACGTCGCCTACTTCGCGCACTATGAAAATTTCGATCACGATGAAGTTGAGCCGGGCCAGGTCATCATCTCCGTGCTGCGCGCCGGCTGGAGCTGGCGCATCCCGCTGCCGGGGCGCTTGTCTGTCGGCATTGTTGTCTCCAAAGAACACGCGAAAACGCTCGGCACCACCGCCGAGGAGCGCTTGGAGAATGCCATCCGTCAGGAGCCGTTGCTTGCGGAGAAGGCAGCCCGCGCACGCCGGATCACGCCGGTGATGACCTATTCAAATTACCAGCTTCTCTCCGAACGCGGCCATGGTCCCGGCTGGGTGTTGTGTGGTGATGCGTTTGGATTTGTCGATCCCATGCTTTCCCCGGGCTTGTTCATGTCACTCGTCGGTGCACAGCAGCTCGACTCGTGTTTGTTCGCGGATGGCGCTGACATTTTGAAGCAGCCCGGGATGCTGGCGCATGAGCTCGACAAATACTCCGCGCGCATCACGGACTGGCATCGCGCCTGGCAGGAGCTGGTGCGCTACTTTTATGATGGGCGCATCTTTCGCATCCATCTTGCCGGGAAGCACCTCGCCATGAAGCCCTCGCCCTTCAATCTGGCGAGCCGCATGGAGCGCCACTCCACGCGCCACATCGCCAGCATGGCTTCCGGCGGCTGGACCCGGTCGCGCTACAGCCGTGCCCTCATGCGCCTGCTCTCGCGCTACCTGGTGTGGGACGTGCCGCCGGCGGAGAACTTCGCGGTACGCCTCAACCGGCCGCCGGAACCTCTTTCGGAGGCCGCATGACTTTCCACACAGCCGGTTACAAAATGAACCCCAAATTCACGTTCACTCAGCCAGCTTGATCGTCCAGAACTCCACCCGCTTCTCATGAACTCCGAATCCACTCCTCCCTCCTCTGCAGAAACCTTCCTCTGGAAAGGCCACACCTCCCAGTGGGTCCACTTCTGGTATTACCTCTTCTGCTCGCTTCTCGCGGGAGCTGCGATTGGCGGCATTCCCTTCACTTTAGGCCTGTCCGCCATCGGTCTTGTGGTGCCGCTCTTCATGTGGCTTGTCCGCTGGTGGATCACCAAATGCACCTCTTATGAATTAACCTCCCAGCGTCTGAAGATTTCCAGTGGCATCCTGAACCGTAAGCTTGATGAACTGGAACTCTTCCGCGTGAAAGACTACGCCATGGATCAGCCATTGTTCCTCCGCATGGTTGGGCTGGGCAATCTCACCCTCGTCACTTCCGACGCCAGTTCCCCCGCGGTGACCATCAGCGCCATCGCCAATGTCGAAGACGTGCGCGAAAAACTCCGCAACGCCGTCCAGGCCGAGCGCGACCGCAAACGTGTCCGAGAAATGGACGTGGACAGCCACGAGGGCGGCCTTGGCGTGGTGTGATGGTGTCGAGGAGTGTCGGCCCCGATAGCGCAATGAAGTTAGGCGCGACGGGTCAGATTCCCCAGCCTTCTCGGTAGGCGGAGCGTTTCCAGAGCTTTTCACCTTCGGGGTTGTTGATCATTTTTCCGGTCTTCGGATCGCAGCGGACGACGGTGTTGGTGCGGTAGGCGATGTTGCCGAGATGGCACATCATGGTGCTCTTCTGGCCTTCGTCGATGGGGCTGTTGAGCGTGCCTTTGCCACGGATGGCGTCGAGGAAGTTGCCCATATGCGCGGGGTCGCCGCCACCCGCCCCTTTGCCTTTGCTGATCTCCTTGCCTTTAGGATCATGAATGGTCCAGGAGTCACGGGAGATGGCCATGGTGCCATTGTCTCCATAGAACATGACTTCACCGAGCGGTTTTTCAGCAGCGCGCGGATGGCATGAGCTTTGCAACCACTCGCAGCCGGCGTGGCCAAAATCATAAACGGCGGTGCCGGTGTCGGGCGTCTCCTGCTCGTCCCGGTAAAAGTAGCGCCCGCCGTTGTAGGTGACCTTCAGCGGGTACTCGCCTTTGAGACCCCAGCGCATGATGTCGAGTGTATGAATGCCGTTGTTGCCGAGTTCGCCATTGCCCCAATGCCAAAGCCAATGCCAGTCGTAGTGGGCAAACTTCTTCATGTCGTGCTTTGCATCATCAGTGACGGGGCCCTGCCACATGTTCCAATCGAGATCGGCGGAAGGTGGGAGCGCGAGTTGGCCGACCTCTTTTCTTGAGTTGTAATACATGCCGCGTGCAAAACGTGTCTCGCCGATGGCTCCACCATGCAGGGCAGCGATGGCTTCCTTCATCCAGGTGCGGCGCTGATTGCCCATCTGCACGAGCTTGCCGGACTTCTTCATTGCGGCGACGAGCGCTTCGGCTTCGCCAGGGTTCTGGCTGCCGGGCTTTTCGACATAGACATTCTTGCCGGCTTGCAGCGCGAGGATGGCCATGGGCGTGTGCCAGAAGTTCGGCGTGGCGATGAAAACTGCATCAATGGTTTTGTCCTCGAGGATTTTGCGGAAGTCGCGCACACCCTGGCAGGAACTGGCCTGCTTGTCGGCCACGACCTTCAGGCCCTTGTCGAGTCGCGCAGAGTCTGTTTCCGCGAGGTAGGCGATCTCGACATCCGGCAGTGTCAGCAACGCCTGCACATGCCCCATGCCCCTGCCAAGCGCGACAACGGCGACTTTGAGTTTGTTCGCGGCCTTGTCGGCAGCGCGAAGTTTAGGCAGGGCGGAAAGCGCGGCACTGAGGCCGAGCGCGGTGGATTGAGTGAGCAGGGTGCGGCGATTCATAGGTTGCCCAGATGAATCGCCTGCCTCACGCATTGTCTATCCCATCGAAAGTCACTGCTTTTGGTATTAATCAGGATGCGTCGCTGTCTCTGAGCCTGATGATCAGAGCCGTCACCGAAGCTCCGATAAGGTTCGCCACCAGATCCCAGCCGGTGTTTTCGTAGCCACCGACGTTCGTATTCGGGATCGTTAGCACGGCCATGAACTCCACCACTTCATTCAGCGCACCGAAACCTACGCCTGCCGCCGTGCTCAGAACCAGCAGTCCAAATGTTGGCCGCAATTGAATCCTGAATCCGCGATGCATGGCTGACTTTAGGCAATGCCAACACACCCAAGTGGTGACGCCGAAACCATAGGCGTGAACGATTTGATCATACTTTAGCCGCTGCGGGATGATCCACCAACTGTAGAGCACGGCCTGATCGCCGTTATAGGGCCAGCCCTTCGGCAGGGGAACAAGCCCGCCTGCCATGTGGAGCAGGCCCCAAATGGAGAGGGCCCATAGCAGCGCCGTGGTCAATGTCACCGCACGATGCACCAGCACCACTGCGCTAATGAGGATCAGCATGACGACAATGTAAAAGATGAACTCCTTGTTCCCTTGCGCCATCGATCCCGCCACGGCGGTGAGCATGTAGAGGGAAGTGAAGGCACCCAAAGGCAGCAGGCGAGGTGAGGGCTTGTCATTCATAAGGCCGCGATTGCATCACTAGGACGTGATGTTGTCGAGCCACTTGTCCTCAGGACTCGAGAATGAACGCGGCGATTTGCCCGGCATCCTCAGTTTTAACCTCCGACTCTATGAGGCACTCGCCTGGGTTAAAATCCTGCCGATGGGCAATTCGTCCGGCTTTCCAAACCCAGGAGCGTGGGTTGTAGGGGCCGACTTTGCGGGGGTCGCTCCAAGTGTGGATGCCGAGGGTGTGGTCATTTACTGCGGCGGCGATGTGCATCGGACCGCTGTCCACACTGATGACCCAGCGGGCTTGCCGCAAAACCCAAATGAGTTCGGCCAAGGTCGTGCGGTGACTGAAGTCGATGATGTGTGCGCCTGTGGGCCGTTTTTTATCTCCACTCATACCGACGAGAGCAACGGGTTGGGGAGATAGAGCGTCGCAGAGTGTCTGCAGGGCGTTGTGGGATAGCGACTTGCCCACACCACGCGACCAGGGGTGGATAACGATAAATTCATCAACCAGCGGCCAATCTTTAGGAGCCTGGCCTGAGGCCAGGGGGAAGCTGAGCGTATCAGGGTTAACATCAATGCCAAAGGCGCGAGGCAGAGCGAGGTAGCGATCAACGGCATGAGCGGCGGCATCGACAGGGATGATGCAATCATGTATGTAACGCGCGCCCTCGCGCGAATCAGACAGGCCGATGATGGGTCTCGAACCACTGGCACGAGCGAGCAGGGCGCTGCGGAATAGGCCTTGGAAATCGAACACAATCTCGGGTTTGTGTTTCGCTGGAAGCGTCGCTTTTGCCCAATTGGCTGCCTTGAAGATGGCGAAGGGGCCGCGAAAGGTTTGGCGCGGGAAAGGGATGATTTCATCCAGCCAAGGCGCGTCTTGCAGAAGGGGTGTCCATTCGGTGTTGGCCACCCAGCGAAGTTGCAAATTTGGATAGGCATGACGGACGGCCTGAATCGCAGGCATCGTGTGCACGATGTCACCCAGCGAACTGGGTTTCACGATCAAAGCTGATCGGAAGTCCGCGAGGGATGGCAACGCGGCTGCGCTCATGGGTCATTTGCCCAGTGAGAGACGGTCGGCAAGAAGGGATGGCAAGCCAGCGGCGCGGATCTTATCCTGCGCTGCCTGAATGTCGTATTCTAGGCGGCGTATGGAGATGGTCTGCGCCTGAACGTCATAGATTGCATAGGCGGCACGCCAGTCGCCATCACGTGGTTGGCCGACACTGCCGACGTTGACAAAATACTTCACGCCGCGCTGGAGTTGCACGTCATTACCACGGGCGGCGCGCACCGAATCGTCTTTTTCAAAGATGCGTGGAACGTGGGTGTGACCATAAAAACAGACCAGAGTGAACTGGTAACTAAAGCTGGCCATTGCATCGAAGCGATTCGTGACGTAGCCCCAACTGCCGGGCGAATCGAGCGTCGCGTGGACAACCGTGAAGTCCCGCACCTGCCGAACGAGTTTCAAATCGCGCAACCACTGGCGTTGGTCCTCGCTGAGTTGTTCCCTTGTCCAGAGCAGCGCGGCTTGAGCCAGGGGATTGAGTTCTTCCAGATTGCTGGTGCTGGCAGCGCCTTCATCGTGATTACCTCGGACGACGGGGCAACCCATCTGGCGGACAGTCTCCAAGCACTCGGACGGATTGGCCGCGTAGCCCACAATGTCACCGAGACAGACGTAATTTGAGCACCCCTGCTCTTGAGCGTCCCAAAGCACGGTCTGGAGCGCCTCAAGATTGGCGTGGATGTCTCCAAATAGGGCAAATTTCATCGGGCTGGCTGCAACAGAGGTAGGAGTTAGAGGGCTTGAACAATCGGGACAAGTAGGCGGAAATCAAGCGATTAGGCAGGTGATCATTTGTCTAATTAGCGTTTGCGGGCCGCCGGTCCGCTAACTGGACGCCTGGTAGCCATGGTTACAAGCTCACGATTCTTGAACGTTTGGCGCCCAACGAATCAACAGGTTGGCGGCCCCATCCCTTTCTAATTCAAGATGTTTGGCAAGAATGCCTGAGGAGTGCTCTAATTGTCTCTCATGAACTCACCCCGCCCCTGGCTCATCTCCGAAACCAACTGGAAACAGGTCCAGGCAACACGCTATGAAGTCGCCGTGCTGCCTTGGGGAGCGACTGAGGCTCATAATTGGCACCTGCCCTACGCCACCGACAGTCTGCAAAATGAAGCCATGGTCACCGAGTCTGGTCGTCTAGCGTGGGAGGCAGGAGCCAAGGTGGCAATTTTGCCAAACATGCCCTTTGGCGTGCAAACTGGTCAACTCGACATTCCCTTTTGCATCAACATGAATCCCAGTACGCAATTGGCGGTATTGGAGGATATTATCTCCAGTCTGGAGGGCGTGGGCGTGCCAAAGTTCGTCATCTTCAATGGCCATGGAGGCAACGATTTCCGACAAATGTTGCGTGAGCTGCAGCCAAGGCATCCACGCATTCATTTAAGTGTCGTGAATTGGTTCCAGATGGATGCGGGAAAGGATATTTTTACGATTGTTGGCGACCACGCCGACGAGCGCGAAACCAGTCTCGTTATGTGCTTGCACCCTGAACTTGTTTTACCAAAGGAAGAGTGGGGCACAGGGCGCGACAATTTGCCCAAACTAAAAGCAATGCAAGAGAAGTGGGCTTGGGCCCAACGCCCATGGACTCAAGCTACAAACGATACTGGATCTGGCGATCCACAGCATTCTACAGCGGCAAAGGGTGCGCAATACTTTGAAAGGTTGACGCGGAAATTTGCCAGTTATCTTGTCGAGTTGTCTGCTGTTGACGCGAGTTCGCTTTACCAAAGTTAAAACAGGCAAGGCCAGAAAGGTTAGGAAGAGGCTTTTACAGGAAACAACCAATTGGTTATCCACTGCATCGACCAAAGGAAGCGTTCCGCCAGTCCGTGCGATTGTCGCCCCAGCCTATTTCCATGAAACCTGACAATATAGTTTTAGCCGGCAGAAGCGAAATCTGAGTTCTTTGATTTAGAACGATGAATTCGCCATCCCAAAAAGTGCAAAGCCAAGGCCGCTCGTGGGCGGATTATGACAAAGCGACAATTGAAGCCGTTTAAAATGAGGTTGGCAGAAGCTGCCAACCTCATACTTAGCAAGAACCGCATTGAAGCTGCAAAGCAGTCAATTCATCCTCGGCAATAACAATCCCAAGATGACCTATTGCGACTCTGGCGAAAGTGAATCGATGGTTTGCACCGATTTTTCAAAAAAACCATGAAAAGGAGTTGCGTGCGGATTGGGAACTGCTAGCCTCTTGACCCGCCACCGAAAAGGAGCGGCTGAGAACGAGTGTTAAAGCGCGTAAGCGGTTTAAGATTTGCGATCAGAAAACGATCTTTCAGAGAACAGCAGCGGGTTCGGTTTAGGCCGGTTTCGTTGCGTAAAAAACAAAGGCTAAATTGTGCGCTGCACGCGAATGAGCGGGCAGCATGTTTGAAATATAATATGGTCAATTTAGCTGGCATTTAAAAATGCCAGCACCAATTTTTGGAGAGTTTGATTCTGGCTCAGAACGAACGCTGGCGGCGTGGATAAGACATGCAAGTCGAACGGAACACCATGAGTAGCAATACGAGTGGTGTTTAGTGGCGAACGGGTGCGTAACACGTGGATACATTCCGGGAAGCGGGGGATAGCCCAGGGAAACTTGGATTAATACCGCATGTGGTCGAAAGACTAAAGACGGGGACCGCAAGGCCTGTCACTTCCCGATTGGTCCGCGGCCTATCAGCTAGTTGGCGGGGTAAAAGCCCACCAAGGCTACGACGGGTAGCTGGTCTTAGAGGACGACCAGCCACACTGGAACTGAGACACGGTCCAGACACCTACGGGTGGCAGCAGTCGAGAATCTTTCACAATGGGGGCAACCCTGATGGAGCGACGCCGCGTGGAGGATAAGGTCTTCGGATTGTAAACTCCTGTCATGCGCGAACAAGGTTGTAGGGTTAATAACTCTGCAAATTGATGGTACCGCAAGAGGAAGAGACGGCTAACTCTGTGCCAGCAGCCGCGGTAATACAGAGGTCTCAAGCGTTGTTCGGAATCACTGGGCGTAAAGGGTGCGTAGGTGGCTTGGTAAGTCAGATGTGAAAGCCCGGGGCTCAACCCCGGAATTGCATCCGATACTGCCGA
>CAJCCF010000212.1 GCA_903960845.1 uncultured Verrucomicrobiota bacterium
AAACATTCGTTCCCTATTTTGATCGCGATCACTGGCCCAAAACCGTCATCACGAAAGCCGCCCTTTCCAGCAAGGCGGACGCTTATGTCCTCGATGACATCCCGCTGCCCGTCCCGAATCCCTGGAAGCGGAATGTGCGGCTGGCGGACATCGCCTTTCTCAATGATCAGGGCAATGCGGCGGGGGTGACTTTCGATGGTGATGTGTGGCTCATCTCGGGACTGAAGGGTGATCTGAAAAACGTGACGTGGAAGCGTTTTGCCAGCGGTCTGCATGAGCCGATGAGCCTTGTGGCGAGGCCGAAGGAACATCGAACACCGAACGTTGAACATCGAACTTTCAAGGATCAGAGTTCAGCGTTGAACGTTGGAAGTTCGATGTTGGACGTTGAGCTCTTCGTCTTCGATCGTAACGGCATCTGGAAACTGGTGGACACGAATAATGATGGTGAGGCGGACCGCTATGAGATGTTCTGCAATCTCTTCGCCCAGACGGCGGAGACGCGGGAGTTTCCCAACTCGATGAAGCTGGGGCCGGATGGCTCGCTTTATCTATCCAAGGGCGGCCAGGAAGGCACGACCTTCGGCAAGCACAACGGTACAGTCATCAAGGTGGCTTCTGATGGAAAAAAGATCGAGGTGATCGGTTATGGATTGAGGCAGCCCTTCATCGGCGTGCATCCGAAGACGGGGCTCGTGACGGCAAGCGATCAGCAGGGCAATTATGTGCCGTCGACACCGATCCACATCATCGGGAATCACCAGTTTTATGGACACCTGCCGGGAATCGCGCCGAAGGAAATTTATCCCGAGCCGATCACCGAGCCGCTGACCTGGATTCCGCATCCGGTGAATCCCAGCGGTGCCACGCAGGTCTGGCTGACGGATGCGAAAATGGGACCGATCAACGATGAGATGATCCACATTGGCTACAACCGGCCCGAGCTGTTCCGGGTGATGATGAACACGCGATTCAAACGCCCGCAGGCGGCGGTGATGAGCTTTGAGCGCGATCTCGATTTCGGCCCGTTGAACGCTCAGGTGAATCCGGCGGACGGCCAGCTTTATGTCGTCGGTTTCCAGGTCTGGGGCACGACGGCAAAGAAGCTCAGCGGCCTGGCCCGGCTGCGCTACACGGACAAGCCGCGCGTGCTGCTGAAGGAGGTGACGCCGATGGATAAAGGACTGCTCCTGCGCTTCAATTCAAAGCTGGATGCGAAGCTCGCCACCGATCCCGCGAGCTACAGTGTGGAGCGCTGGAACTACAAGCGCACCGCGGAGTATGGGTCACCGCACTTGAAGTTAGACGGCAGCACGGGCCAGGAATGGCTGACGGCGAGCAGCGCCTATCTGAGCAGGGATGGCATGAGCGTCTTTGTCGGCATTCCGGACATGAAGGCTGGTGTGCATGAGATGCGCATCGGCTGGGGGCTGAAGAGTGCGGACGGCTTGAAGGCGGAGAACACGGCATACTTCTCACCCTGGGATTTGCTGACGTTTGATTCGATGAAGGAAGGTTTCGGAGAAATTCAAATCGATCTCTCGCCGCGCCAGGTGGCGGCAGTGGCCCTGGTGAAACCGACGCTCGATGAAGGCGCCCGGCTCTATCAGATGATCGGCTGCATGGCCTGCCACAGCACGGATGGCAGCACCGTCGGCAAGGTCGGCCCAAGCTGGAAGGGCATCTTCGGCACCGAGCGGGTGCTGGGCAAAGGGGGCAAATCGGCAATCGCGAATGAAGCTTATCTTCGTGAGTCGATCACGAACCCGAGCGCGAAAGTGGTGAAGGGCTTTGAGAAATTCGACGCCGGCATGCCGATCTATGCGGGCATCCTGAATGAATCGCAGATTGAGAGTCTGGTGCTCTTCATCAAGAGCTTGAAGTGAAGCGCCAGACTCAGTTCAAGCCCATGCGGGCCAGGCCGGCCAGGCGGGTGCGCTGGCAGGGCAGAGACATGGGCTGTTGTTTGACCGGCTGCATCAAGGCGCTGTCGAGCAGCAATGAGACGCGGAAGGCTGGCGTGCCGTTTTCACGGCGGACGGGCGGGCATTCGATGACGAAACCGCGCACGGTGACCCATTCTTCGGCGCTGCCCATGTGAGCGGGCAGGGCATCGCGATGAAGCCGGATTTGCAGCTCGGAGCCGATGTCAAAACGCTGCCGCGACCAGAACACAAGGCCGGAGGAAGTGACCTCGCAGAGATCAACGACGGCCTGACCTCCACCGCTGCGGTTGCTCGCGGAGGCCTCCTGTGGATGCTGGCCGTGATTTGCCATGGAGACAGGATCTGAGTTTCCAACCAGTCCTCAGCGCTCGGCTGGAGAACGCGGAAAGAAGGAGCGGGTTCAAGAAAAGTCAATGCGCGGGAGGCGGCTTCCGCGCGGGACCGGGTGGCATCTAGTCAGCAGACTTTGGATCAAAGGCATCACGCAGACCATCGCCAAGAAAATTCAGGGCAAGCAGGCTGAGCGACATCAGCGCAGCAGGGAAGGCGAGCAGCCACCATTTGCTCTCGATGGGATTGATGACCTGTGCGCCATCCTTGAGCAGTGAACCCCAGCTTGCAGCGGGGTCTTCAATGCCAAGGCCGAGAAAGCTCAGGAATGACTCGTCGAGAATGACGGCGGGGATGGTCAGCGTCAGGTAGGTGAGGATGATGGTGCTGAGGTTCGGCAGCAGATGCTTCCTCAAAATGACCCAGCCGCTCTGCCCCATGGCGCGGGAGGCGGTGACAAAAGTCAGCTCGCGCAGCACAAGCACCTGGCCGCGGATGATGCGTGCCATCGTCAGCCACT
Source organism: uncultured Verrucomicrobiota bacterium (assembly GCA_903960845.1). Lineage (GTDB taxonomy): Bacteria > Verrucomicrobiota > Verrucomicrobiia > Verrucomicrobiales > Verrucomicrobiaceae > Prosthecobacter. The sequence goes on from CAJCCF010000212.1 coordinate 2,797, forward strand.
CGACCAGGCCGAGGGAAAGGATCATCACGAGAATCTTTGAGTAAGGGATGAGGTAGCGCGCGGCTTCCTCCACGCTTTTCCACTCGGCCTGCTGGGCCCAGAGGCGCGCGGCGTCGAGCCAGTCTTTGAAGACACTGTCGAACGCCGCGATGAAGATCATGATGAAGAGGATGCGCGGCACGGCGTAGAGCATGTCCACGGCGCGCATCATCAGCGCATCGACACGGCCGCCGAAGTAGCCGCTGATCATGCCATACAACGTGCCGATGATCAGGGAGATGCAGGCTCCGACAATGCCGACGCCGAGGGAAACCTGAGCGCCGGTGAGCAGGCGGTAGAACAGGTCCTGACCATTTTTATCCGTGCCGCAGAGATGCATCACGGCGTTTTCAACACCCCTGGCCAGAGGTGGCAGAAAGGCGTCGCTGCTGGTGCTTTTTAAGCCGGCGGGCAGGAGGAAGGGCACGGTGAATGCAAGCACGACGATCGCCGTGAGAAACACGAGCGATAGCATCGCCGGGCGGTTGCGCTGAACGATGGCCCAGCCACCGGGCCGTGTGAGGACTTTCGGCGCGTCAGGCATAGAGTTGAATGCGCTTGTCGAGGACGCTGTAAAGCAGGTCCACGGTGAAGTTGAAGACGATGAGCAGCGAGCAGTAGATGACCACCGCGCCGCAGAGCAGGAAGGCATCGCGGTTCTGGATGGAGTTCACAAAGATGCTGCCGGCACCGGAGATGTTGAAGACGCTCTCCACAATCATCGAGCCCGTGAGCAGATGCGCGGCGAGCGGGCCGAGGTAGGTGACAACCGGCAGGATGGCGACCTTCATGGCATGACGCGTCAGCGCCTGGGTTTCGGTGAGACCTTTGGCCCTGGCGGTGCGGAGAAAATCACTCTTCATCACGTCGAGCAGACTGTTGCGCATCAGCCGTGCGACATAGGCGACATAGGGTGCGGAGAGACAGACGGCCGGCAGAATGAGATGCGACACACCGCCCCAGCCGCCGACCGGCAGCCAGCCCAGCCAAAGGGCAAAAACAGCGACGAGAAATGGTCCCGTGATGAATGAGGGAACGGAGATGGCGATGATGGCGCCAAACATCATCGCCCAATCCACCGGTGTGTCGCGGCGCATCGCCGCCAAGCCACCTAGCAGGACACCGAGCGTGCTGGCCATGAGGAAGGCGATGCCGCCGAGCTTCAGCGATGAAGGCATCTTTTGCGCCAGAATCTCCGCCACGCTCCAGTCGCGGTATTTGAAGGAGACCCGCAAATCCAGGTGGGCGAGGTCACGCAGGTAAGCCGTGTATTGCTGCCAGAGGCTGCCCTGCAGCTGGTACTTCTCCAGAAGGGCCTCCTGCACTTTGGCGGAGCCCGCTTTCTCCTTGTCAAACGGCCCGCCGGGCAGCGAGCGCGTCAGCAAAAAAGTCAGCGAGACGGCAAAGAACAGCACAATGAGGCTGCTCAGCAGTCGGCGCAGAAGGAAGAGGAGCATGACGTCAACTCACCGGGCTTTCTCCAGCAGCACAAAGCGGAAGCGGCTGTCGTACTGTCCGCCGTTGTGCTTGTTGCAGCACTCACTGCAGGCGGTGAGGCGGCGAAATTTGCGGACACGATGGGTGACCAATCCGCAGTGCGTGCAGGAGTAGCTGTAGTTGCGCTTCACCTCATGGCGCGGCAGCGGCAGGGTGTGACGGGCGGACTCGCCGGGGATGCCGAGATCAGCACAGGCGGTCTTCCATTCGCCGCCGTGGGGCTCGATGCGGCGGCGCCCGGCGCGGTGGTAGGCCACGAGATGCGCGAGTTCATGACACAACGTGCGCTCGACCTGGCCTTCAAATTCATGCAGGCGCGGGTTCAGCTCGATGCGCCAGGAGGGGTGGGAAGCATAACCAGCAGTGCTGCGCAGACGCGGATTCCAGTTCACCTGCACCACCTTGGCCATGCCGGACAGGCCGATCTTGATGAGCAGTGCGCGGCAGGTCTCCGTGAGCGCCTCGTCCGGGACGAGAGCCTTGGATTTTCCCGCGATTTTCCCGCGATTTTCTTTGGGCGCGGAAGGATCAAAAACAGGCCCGTCCGCCGGTTTCCATGCAGGAGGAGCCTGGAAGTCAAAAATGAGTTGGGAGATTTTCCGCGCGAAATTCATGACTCAGTCCTCGCCGACATTGGGTGAGATTTTCAACGGCGTTTGTTTGCGGTCCCGGATGCGGTGCTCCTGATCACCGAGGGCATAGACCATGTCGGGCGCCACGCTTTCCATGAGGAAGACATTGGCTCCGATGATGCTGCGCGCTCCGATGACAGTGTCGCCGCCAACGATGGTGGCTCCGGCATAGATGGTGACACGATCGCCGATGGTGGGGTGCCGCTTTTTGCCGGCGAGAGCCTGCCCGGCGGCAAGTGACTTGGCCACGAGACCGACTCCCTGGTATAACTTCACGTGTGAACCGATCTCGCAGGTCTCGCCAATGACGACGCCGGTGCCATGGTCGATGAAGAAGTGACTGCCGAGCTCGGCGCCCGGATGGATGTCGATGCCGGTGCGGCCATGCGCCCATTCGGTCATCATGCGCGGCAGCAGGGGCACACCGGATTTGTAGAGAAGATGGGCGCTGCGCTGGATGGCGATAGCCTCCAGGCCCGGGTAGGCGAGGATGATCTCCTCAAAGCTGCGTGCGGCGGGATCGCCATCGAACGCGGCTTGCACATCGGTTTGTAAAATGGCGCGCACCTCAGGCAGCCGCACCATGAAGTCGCAGACAAGCTTCATCGCCTCTTTGCGGTGGTTGTCGCCGCTGCTGCTATCACTCAGGCGCAGGCTGCGACGGACTTCGATGTTCAGGCGCTCGCGCATCCCGGCCACACGCTCATGGGTGAGCAGCTCGAGATCCTGCGAAGACAGGGCATCCTCCGAAAAAAAGCCGGGAAACAGCACCTGCAGCAGGTCCTCGCACAGCACCGCGATGGCGCGCTTCGACGGCAGGTTGCCGCTGTCCACATGATTGATCCCGCCGACCTCGCGATACGAGGCCATGAGGCTCTGAACGATTTCTTCTTGGCGGCAATCCATGGTTTTGATGGCGCTCATTAAAGACAGGATGCGGGCGATGGCAAACGGCGAGGCTGTGAACAACCGGTTCAATCCGCCACACCCAGGTCGATCTTCAGCTTCGTGAGCTGGGCCTTGAGGCTTTCCATTTCCATTTCCATGCGCTGCCTCCAGGCCTGATCCTCGGCGGAAACAGGCGCAGGCACGGGAGCGATGATGAATTCTTCCTGCGCGGCGGGGCCGGTCGGCTCGCCGGTCAAAAGTTGAGCGTATTGTGCCACGCGGCGTCCTGCACCGGCTGGCAGGCAGACGACAAGGGGGCATTCCGGGTGGTTGATGAGATCATTCAGGCTCGCCTCGATACTTTCCAGATCAGAAAAGGAGTGCAGGCGCTCGGTGCGCTGGCGCAGTTCGCCGAGGGTCTGGGCTCCGCGCAGGAGCAGGACACAAAGCAGCGCGATGGATGGTTTTTCAAGACCGGGGATCCTGGCATTCAAATTGTGCCGGTACTTGTGCACGCGCGCACCGACGATGCTGACCTGAAAAATCCAGCCGCGAGTCTTCATGCCCTCAACGACTCGGAGCACGGTGCTGTCATCGAGACTCATGATGGGATCACGATTGGTCGTCTGATTGCAGGCAGCGCTGAGGGCGTTGAGCGTGAGCGGGTAATAGTCGGGCAGGGTGATCTCTTTTTCGATCAGGCAGCCGAGAATGCGGGCTTCGAGGGCGGAAAGTTGAAGGGCGTCGATCATGATGGAGGTGGCGCGGAGAATGGACGGGGCTGGCCTTGAATCAAGGGCCGGAGAGGAGCCGGAATGAAGCTTCCCTAATTCGGACGGCACGGCTTGTCAGAGGCACCTGACTTTCTGCCGCCATTTCTGACAAACTTGCCACTTGGCAAACCAACGATGCTGCATAGCCTCATCGTCCCAGAGCGATGCACCGCTGTCCGAGTATGATCGGGTGGCGATGCCTCAACCCTTTCTCAAAGGCAAAACCATGAGTGACGTTCTGAACAAATCGACCGTTTTGGTGCTGAATCGAAACTGGCAGGCTATCGCCGTCAAAACGCCCGCTGAGGCTTTCAGCATGATGGCCACCGGGAATGCCACCGCCCTGAACATTTCCAGGGACGATGACATGACGCCCGTCCGCTGGGAGGACTGGATGAAACTGCCGGTCAACGAAGGTGACAACTCCATTGGAACCGTCCATGGCCCCGTTCGGGTGCCCACGGTTCTGGTTCTGGCCCGATTTGACCGCGTGCCCAAACGCCGCCCGAAATTTTGCGCCAAGGCCATCTGGGAGCGCGACGGAGGAGTCTGCCAGTACACGGGTCGCAAGCTCAAACCCAACGAGGGAAACATCGATCACATCGTGCCCGTCTCGCGTGGCGGCAAGAGCACCTGGGACAATTGCGTGCTGGCGGACAAGAAGGTGAACAGCAAAAAAGGCTGCAAACTGCCTGATGAGGCAGGTTTGAAATTGCTGCGCCGTCCCGCCGCACCGCGCGAGATTCCAGTGACGCAGCTCATTCGCAACACCCACCACGTGCGGGATTGGGAGATGTTTCTGGCCCACGCCGGAGCAACCGGGGCACCTTCCCGCTGAGCGTGCGATACCATCGAGTGACAGCTCAGTGACCGGCGGTGGCCGACCTCTTCATCACGTCCTCAGAACCCCTTTCGGGCAGCGATAATCAGTTCAGGGTGCTGGCTTCTGGCGAGGGTCCGGGCAAAATATGCCAAACTGGCACCATACCTGCGCTTGATTTCTTGCCCCACCCCCCGCTAAATGCGCGCCCCTTTGTACCAAAATGACAAATCCCGGACTCCCAGCAAAACAAGGCCTCTATGATCCCCAGTTCGAGCACGACGCGTGTGGCGTCGGGTTCGTGTGCCATATGAAGGGAAAGAAGTCCCACAAGATCATTGCCGATGCGCTCACCATTCTGGTCAATCTGGATCACCGCGGAGCCTGTGGCTGTGAGACGAACACGGGCGACGGCGCCGGCATTCTGATGCAGGTGCCTCATGGTTTTTTGAAAAAAGTAGCGGCTGCTGAAAAAATCACCCTGCCTGAGGCCGGTCAATATGGCGTCGCGATGTGCTACACATCCCCGGATGCCAAGGCTCGCGCGGCAAGCGCGGCGGTGTTTGAAAAAATTGCAGCCGAAGAAGGCCAGAAGGTCCTCGGCTGGCGCGACATCCCCGTGGATAACTCGATGATCGGCAAAACAGCGAAGGCCAGCGAGCCATTCATGCGCATGGCGTTCATTGAGCGTGGAGCTGGCGTGAAGGACGAACAGACCTTTGAGCGGAAGCTGTATGTGATTCGCAAGCGCAGCTATTCAGCCATCCGCACGGCGGGAATCGATAACTTCTGGTACTGCCCCAGCATGAGCTGCCGCACGATGATTTATAAGGGAATGCTCATGCCGGTTCAGGTGGGCCAGTATTTCCTGGATCTTCAGGACCCGGATATGGATTCCGCGCTGGCACTGGTGCATTCCCGGTTTTCGACGAACACCTTCCCAAGCTGGGAGCGCTCGCACCCGTATCGCTACATCGCTCACAACGGTGAGATCAACACCCTGCGCGGCAACATCAACTGGATGAACGCCCGTCAGCCGCTTCTGGAAAGCGAGTTGTTTGGCGAGGACATCAAAAAAATCCTGCCGATTGTGAACACAGCCGGCTCGGATTCGGCGATGTTCGACAACGTTTTCGAACTCCTCGTCATGGGCGGCCGCTCGCTGCCGCACGCGATGATGATGATCCCTGAGCCGTGGAGCGGCCATGAGTCGATGAGCGCCGAGAAGAAAGCGTTCTATGAATACCATTCCTGCCTCATGGAGCCGTGGGACGGCCCGGCCTCTGTCGCATTCACGGATGGCACCATGATGGGCGCCACACTGGATCGCAACGGTTTGCGCCCCTCACGCTATTATGTGACGAAGGATGACCTCGTGATCATGGCCTCTGAGGCCGGCGTGCTGCCCATCGAACCTGAGCGCGTGGCCCACAAAGGCCGTCTGCAGCCGGGCCGCATGTTCATCGTGGACATGAAGGAAGGCCGCATCGTGCCGGATGAAGAAATCAAGACCAAGATTGCCGCTGAAAAACCCTATCGCGAGTGGCTCGCCGACAACCTGATCAAGCTCGCCGACATCGCCGACGCCGGTGAAGTTCCGCAACCCGATCACGACACGCTGGTGCACCGCCAGACAGCCTTTGGTTACACCTTTGAAGACCAGCGCAAAATCCTGGTCCCGATGGCGAAGGATGGCGTGGAAGCCACCGGCTCCATGGGCACGGACATCCCGCTCGCCATTCTTTCAAACAAATCGAAACTGCTCTACGATTACTTCAAGCAGCTCTTCGCCCAGGTCACCAACCCGCCGATCGACTGCATCCGCGAAGAGATCGTCACCTCGTCCGTCACCACCATCGGGCCGGAGCGCAATTTGCTCGATCCAGTGGCTGAAAGCTGCAATCTCATCGAACTGAAATCACCGATCCTCACGAATGAGGAACTCGCGAAACTCAAGCATGTCGCTCAAGGTGAATTCCGCTCCGTGACGATCCCCACGCTGTTTAATCCGGCAAAAGGCGCCAAGGGCCTTGAAGACGCGATGGCGGAGCTGTTTAACCAGGCATCGCTGCAGATTGATGCCGGCATCAACATCATCATCCTCAGTGACCGTGGCATCGACAAGCATAATGCCGCCATCCCGCCGCTCATGGCGGTCTCCGGACTGCACCACTATTTGATCCGCGAAGGCAAGCGCACCAAGGTCGGTCTCGTCCTTGAATCCGGCGAGCCGCGTGAAGTGCATCACTTCTGCACGCTGATTGGTTATGGCTGCGCCGCGATCAATCCGTATCTCGCCTTTGAGACGCTGGATGACATGATCAAGCAGGGCCTGCTCACTGGCGTCGATCATTACAACGCCTGCAAAAATTTCGTCAAAGCAGCCACCAAGGGCATCGTCAAAGTTGCCTCGAAGATCGGCATCTCGACGATTCACAGCTACCTTGGAGCGCAGATTTTTGAGTGCGTTGGTTTGCAGCAGACCGTGGTGGACAAATACTTCACCGGCACCGCCTCGCGTATCGAAGGCAATGACATGGATGCCATTGCGGCAGAAGTGCTCACCCGCCATCATGCGGCTTATCCGGATCG
>CAJCCF010000213.1 GCA_903960845.1 uncultured Verrucomicrobiota bacterium
AAAGTGATGCGCCGGGGAGTGACGGCGGATGAAGCAAGGCAGGTGCTGAAGGAAAAGGGCAAGCTCAGCACGGCCGAAATGGTGCGGCTGCGGGTGAGGTATTTCAGCGACGGCTTGGTGCTTGGGAGCAAAGAGTTCGTGGAGAGTGTCTTCACTGAAAACCGCGAGAAGTTTGGTCCGAAACGCAAAGATGGAGCGCGCCGGGTCAGCGAGTCGGAATCACCGCTTTACGCACTGCGACGATTGCGAGTGAAGCCGATGGAGTGATGACCCTGTTCTTGTTGCTGAAGTGATGTGGTAGGAACAAGTGTGGGTCATTGGGATGGGCCGGTGATCCAGATGACTTGAAGTCCGAGTTTGTCCGCGATTTCACGCCCACGTTCGGGGCCTAGAATCATGAGGGTGGTGGCGTAGCCGTCGGCGAGGGCGCAGGCGGGATGGATGACGGATACGGAGGTGAGGGCATGCACCACGGGGTGTCCGGTGCGCGGGTCGATGAGGTGGCTGAAGGATTGGCCGTCTTTTTCAAAACGTTGACGGTAGTTACCGCTGGTGGCGATGCAGAGATCCTTCAGCGGGATGGTCTGCATGGCATCGCCAGGTGTGGCTTCAGGGGTTTGAATGCCGACACGCCAGGGTTTGCCGTCGGGCGCATGGCCGATGGCGGCGACTTCGCCACCGACTTCAAGGAGGAAGTCGGAAAGGCCGTGTTGTTTGAGCAGCGCGATCAGTTCGTCGATCACGAAGCCTTCGGTGATACTGGCGACATTGATGCGGAGATTGGGAAGGTCCTTTTTTAGCGCTGGTGGATCGAGTCGGACCTGGAGATGCGACCATCCGCAGCGGGTTTGGGCTTCGGCGATCTGTGTGCCAGACGGGATGGAGCTGGAGAGGCCGGAAGCGCCAAAGCCCCAGAGATCAATCAGCGGAGCGAGCGTGATGTCCAAAGCACCTTCAGTTTTTGAAGCGATGTCGCGGGCGAGGCTGACGACTTGGATCAGTTCACGCGGGACGGGCTGCCAATCGGTGCTGTGTGAGTCGTTGAAGCGTGAGACGGCGCTGTCTGGTTTCCAGTGAGAAAGAACGGCCTCCCTCCGATCAAGATGGTTCTGGACGAGGTGCTGCGTTTCCGTGGTGGTCTGCTCAGAGCGCAGGCTCCAGGTGGTGCCCATGGTGGTGCCTCCAATGAGGCTTTCCTCATGGCGATGACATGCCTGGAACATCACGAACATCGTGATGACCAGCAGGCAATGGTGAAAGGAGGGCATGGATGGGTTCAACCTGGCAACCACGCCCGAGAGTGCGCAGCTACACGGCCACGCAATGCACCTTGCTGATGCCCTGGATTTTTTCGAGTTCGGCGATGACCTCGGCGCCGGGTGTGGAGTCGAGAGTGAGCAGTGTCAGAGCCTTGCCGGACTCCTTATCGCGGCTCAGGCTCATGTCGGCGATGTTCACGTTGTTTTTGCCGAGCGTGGCACTGTAGGCGGCGATCATGCCCGGACGATCGATGTTCTCGATGAAGAGCAGCGTGCCCTCAGGGCGGGCCTCGATGCGGCGGCCATTGACCTTCACGATGCGTGGATCACCAGCGAAGAAGGTGCCGGCGATGTTGGCGGTTTCAGTTCCATTGCTGGCCTGGACTTCGATGAGGTCGGCGTATTCGCTCGCCTCAGGGACGCGGCTTTCAGTGAAGCGCAGGCCGAGGTTTTCGGCGACACCGTTGGCGTTGATATAATTGACCTGCTCGGCACCGACGGCGCGCTCAAGGAAACCTTTGAGCACGGCGCGGGAGATGAGCGTGGTGTCACCGGTGCCGACCTTGCCGCTGTAGTTAATGCTGACGACATTGGAGCGTGCCGGAGCGAACTGGGAAACGAGGCGGCCCAGAAGTTCACCGAACTTCAGGAAGGGGCCGATCTCGGAAAGCACCTTTGGATCGACGTTTGGCATGTTCACCGCGTTGACGACGGTGCCGTGGAGCAGGTGAGCCTTGATGACTTCAGCGATCTCGATGCCGACATTTTCCTGCGCTTCTTCCGTGGAGGCGCCGAGGTGAGGGGTGAAAACCGTGTTCGGCGCGCTCAGCAGCGGGTAGTCGGCGGGCGGTGGCTCGACTTCGAAGACATCGAGCGCGGCCCCTGCGATGGTGCCGTTGGTTAGGGCTTCGGCGAGCGCATTGTCGTCGATGAGACCACCGCGTGCGCAGTTGATGATGCGGCAGCTCTTTTTCAGTGAGGCGAGGCGCTTGGCATTGATCATGTGCTTCGTCTCCGGCGTCAGCGGCATGTGCATCGTGATGTAATCGGCCTGCACGATGGCGGCATCGAGATCCTCACAAAGGGTGACGCCGAGGCTTTCCGCGCGGTTTTTGGACAGATACGGATCATAGGCCACCACGCTCATGCCGAAGGCCATCGCCCGCTTGGCGAACTCTGCGCCGATGCGGCCCATGCCGAGCACGACGAGTGTTTTGCCGTAGACTTCCGTGCCCTGGAAGCTTTTGCGGTCCCACTTGCCACTGACGATCGTGGCGTGTGCTTGGGGTGTTTTGCGGGACAGCGCCATCATCAAAGTGAAGGCCTGTTCGGCGGTCGAAATCGTGTTGCCACCCGGGGTGTTCATCACCACGACGCCGCGCTTGCTGGCGACCGGGACGTCGATGTTGTCCACGCCCACACCGGCGCGGCCGATGACTTTCAGGTTTGGCGCGGCTTCGAGCACCTTGGCGGTCACTTTGGCACCGCTGCGGACAATGATGGCATGCGCGTCGCGGGAGGCTTCGATCATGGCGTCCTCGGCTTTGAGGTTCATGTCCACGACCACGTCAAAGGACGGCTCCGCTTTGAGCAGGTCGATGCCTTTGCTGGAGATGGGGTCGTTGTTGCCGGCGATGAGAATTTTAAACTGGGCCATAGGGGCGCGCAGGCTAGGACATCACGAAAGATTCGCAACCGTTTGGTGAATGGACAAGCCGCCCGGAATACGCCAATCTCAGCCCCTCAACTTTTACCCACCCACACCATGCCCCTCTCCCAGCAAATCGTCGAAGACATGAAGACCGCCATGAGGGCGAAGGACAGCGTCGCCCTGAACGTGATCCGCGCCCTGAAATCGGCCATCAAATACGCGGCCATCGAGAAATTCGGCGCCGACGGCGAGCTGGAAGACACCGACGCCATCCTGGTGGTGCGTAAAGAGATCAAAAAACGGCAGGATTCCATCGCCAGCTATGAGAGTGCCAGCCGTCAGGATCTGGCAGATGTCGAGAAGGCGGAAATCGCCGTGCTGGAGAAATATCTGCCGGCGGCCATGAGCGCTGAGGATCTCGTGAAACTGGTGGAAACCGTCATTGCCGAACTCGGGGCCACCACCAAGAAGGAAATGGGCAACGTCATGAAAGTCCTCCAGGAGCGCTCCGAAGGCCGTGCCGACAACCGGGCCCTGTCCAGTGAGGTGGCCAAGCGTCTGCAGTAAACCATGACCTCCGCCATCATCGTCGCCGCAGGCAGCAGCCGCCGGATGGGGTTTAACAAACTCCTGGCACCGCTGGCGGGTGTGCCTGTGCTGCGACGGACGCTGGCTGAGTTTCAAGCTTGTGCGGACGTGGGCGAGATCATTGTCGTCACGGGTGACGAACAGAGGGAGCAGATCGCCCAGTGGCAGCAGACGGGTGAGCTTTCGAAGCTGGTTGCGGTGATCGCGGGCGGAGCGGAGCGTCACTTGTCCGTGTGGGCGGGCATTCAGGCCTGCTCGCCGGAGACGGACATCGTGGCCGTGCATGACGGCGCGCGACCGCTGATCAGTCCTGACCAGATTTCCAAATGCATCACCGCGGCGCGCGAGAAGCAGGCGGTGGCCTGTGCGCGTCCGATGACGGAGACGATCAAACGCGCCGATGCCAGCGGCCGCATCTGTGAATCGCTCGACCGCGCGGGCGTCTGGGTCATGGAAACGCCGCAGGTTTTTACCAAACCACTGCTTGTGCGCGCCTATGAAGCCGTGATCCGTGAGGGTGCGCTGGTGACGGATGAAGTGTCCGCCATGCAGCACATCGGTGTCCCGGTGTTTGTGATCGAAAACACCGCCCCCAATCCCAAGATCACATTCCCGTCGGATCTGACCTTGGCGGAGCGGTTCCTGCTTTAAATCGATGCCCCTGGTCACCTCCAGCTATGTTGCCCCGCGCTGGCTGCACAGCGGGCATTGGCAAACAATTCTGCCGGTGCTGTTGCCGCGCCGCTTGCAGGCCTGGCAGAAACGTGAGCGGCTGGAATTGCCTGATGGTGATTTTCTTGACCTGAGCTGGCTCCAGGCCGGGCATGCGCGACTGGCGATCCTTTCGCATGGGCTCGAAGGATCTGCGGAGGCCATCTACATGCGCGGCATGGCGGGCACACTGCATCGGGCGGGCTGGGACGTGCTGGGCTGGAACTACCGCAGTTGCGGGGGCATTGAGAACCGGCTCATGCGCTCCTATCACAGTGGTGAATCGGGGGACCTGCGCAGCGTCATCGCCCACGCAGCGCAGCGGTATGAAAAGATCGCGCTCATTGGTTTCAGCCTTGGTGGGAACATCAGCCTCAAATGTGTGGGTGAGTCTGCGGCTCACCCCGCCGTGATGGCCGTCGTTGCCGTGTCGTCGCCGGTTGATCTGGCTTCCTGCGCGCGGTTGCTGGATGAGGACCCGCTCAATCGACTCTACCTGAAGCGCTTTTTGAAGACGCTGAAAGTCAAGACGCTGGCAAAGGCCGGGCGCTTCCCCGTTCTGCGCGAGATGCTGGCAGGTCATGACGGTGTGGAGGCGGTGAAAACCATTCGCCAGTTTGATGAGCGCATCACCGCTCCAGTGCATGGATTTGCCGGTGCTGAGGATTACTGGGCCCGCGCCAGTTCCCTGCCGCATCTGCACCGGATCACCGTGCCGTCGCTGTTACTGAGCGCCTGCAATGATCCGCTGCTTGGGGCGCCGTCATTTCCGGAGGCCTGTGCGCAAAGCAGCGCGTCCTTCCACCTGGAAGCTCCGGCGCATGGCGGGCATGTCGGCTTTCTCGACTTTCGATCCGGTCTTCAGCCCTGGCATGAACGCCGGGCGCTGGATTTTCTCAATCAAGCCAGCGTGTAAGGAACCGCGAAAGCTGCCCGTTCCAGTTCACCCATGAAGAAAATCCTTTTCCTCCTTACCGTGTTCGCTGCTTCCAGTTTTGCAGCGCCGCTTCCCGAATCCGCCAAAGTCGGCGAGTTTTACGCTGGTTGCCAGGCCTACACCTTCCGCATGTTCGACCTGATGGAGGCACTGGATAAAATCGCCGCCGCCGGTGGCAAGACAGTCGAGTTCTTCCCCGGCCAGGTGCTGGATAAGAAGGTAAATGAAAAATTGAAATTCGACCACAACACCAGCGTCGAGCAGCGCGCGCCGGTGAAGGCCAAACTCAAGGCACTCGGCCTCACACCTGCGGGTTACGGCGTTGTGAAGCTGAAGAATGACGAGGCCGACTGCCGCAAGATTTTCGACTTCTGCAAAGACATGGAGATCGGCATCGTCGTCAGCGAGCCGGACGTGGACGCTTTCGATCTCATCGAAAAACTGGTGAAGGAATACGACATCAAGATGGCGATCCACAATCATCCGAAGCGTCCGCTCGACCGTGCTTATCGCTTCTGGGATCCTGAATATGTGCTCAGCCTCGTCAAGGACCGCGATCCGCGCATGGGTTCCTGCGCCGACGTTGGCCACTGGGTGCGCTCGGGCGTGAAGCCGGTCGATGCCATTCATCTGCTCAAGGGCCGCATCTTCGACAGCCACATCAAAGACCTCATCGCCTTTGGTGACCCTAAAGCGCACGACACCATCTGGGGCACCGGCAAGTCCGACATCCCCGGCGTGCTGAGCGCCTACAAAGAGATTGGTTTCCCGGGCCCGCTTCACGCCGAGTACGAGCACAATTGGGATAACAACCTCCCCGAGGTGAAGGCCAGCCTTGAGTTTGTGAAGAACTGGAAGCCGGCGAAATAACAAAGCGGATCTCTCCCTGATTTCTCACGGGCCTGCGGACTCTCAGTCTGCAGGCCTTTTTGTTGCGCGAAACTTTTCGCGGGCAGGCGAGTTGCATGAGGCGTTCACAACCCAACGATTATGAAGGCCCTCCTGACTCTCCTGCTTTTGCCTGCCGCCGCGATTGCTGCTGAAGATGTGACCGCGAATGCCCATGCAGGCATTCCGGCGGATCAGTTGAACTTCTTCGAGAAAAACATCCGTCCGGTGCTCGTGGAGCACTGCTACAAGTGCCACTCGTCCGAGTCGGAGAAAATCAAGGGCGGCCTGACACTGGACACCAGGCAGGGAACCGTGACCGGCGGCGAGTCGGGCCATGCGGGCGTGACGCCGGGTAAGCTCGCGGAAAGCTCCGTTTACGAGGCGATCAGCTGGAAGAATGAGGACATGCAGATGCCGCCAAAGAAAAAGCTGCCGGAGGAGGTGCTGGCGAATTTCAAGAAATGGATCGAGATGGGCGCGCCAGATCCGCGCGAACAAAAAGTGGCGAACGCCGCCGGTGGCCGGCGCTCGATCAACATGGATGAAGGGCGCAAGCACTGGTCGTTTCAAAAGCCCGTTCATCCGGCACCGCCCGCGGTGAAAACGGAGGGCTGGGCAAAGTCGGACATCGACACCTTCATCCTGGCCGGGATGGAGAGTCAGGGACTGAAGCCGGTGCGTGACGCTGACCGCGCCACCCTGATCCGGCGCATCGCCTTTGATCTCACGGGCCTGCCGCCGACCCCGGACGAAGTGAAGGCATTCATCGCCGACACATCACCCGAAGCGGTGAAGCGTGTGGTCGATGGCTACCTCGACTCGCAGCGTTTCGGCGAGCGCTGGGGCCGTCACTGGCTGGATGTGGCGCGTTATGCAGAGAGCAGCGGCAAGGACGTGAATGTCCTCTACCCGCATGCCTGGCGTTATCGTGATTATGTGATCGACGCCTTCAACCGGGACAAGCCCTATGACCAGTTTCTCAAGGAGCAGATCGCGGGGGATCTGATGAAATTTAAAGACAAACGCGATCAGGCCGAGAAGATCGTGGCCACCGGTTTTCTGGCGATCGGATCAAAGGGTCACAACAATCGTGACAAGCGCCAGTTTGCCATGGATCTGGTGGATGAGCAGATCGATGCGGTGTCGCAGTCCATGCTTGGTCTGACCCTGGCCTGCGCGCGCTGCCATGATCACAAATTCGATCCCGTGACCCAGCGCGACTACTATGCGCTCGCGGGCATCTTTCTGAGCAGCGAGACGTTGTTTGGAACGTACAGCCAGCTGCAGAACGGCAACACAAGCGCCCTGATTGAGCTGGATCGCGAGGCCTCTGCCGTTTCCGCGCTCGCTCCCATTTCGGGATCAGAGTATGCGGCTCTCAAGAAGCAGTATGAAGAGGCCGCGCTTACGGCGGCAAACATCCGGGACCAGGTCAGGGGCATGGATGCCACGAAGCGGGATCAGCAGTCTGCCGCCAGCTTCCTCCGCATTCGCAGTTCCTTTGACCGTGCGGAATCGGTCAAGGCGGACCTCGATCTGTTTAATAGCGATGGCACGCCACGCACACTGGCCATGGGCTTGCTGGATCGCGAGCGCCCCGTCGACAGTCCCCTCCTGGTGCGCGGAGACATCAAGCAAGCGGGTGATGTGGTGCCGCGCGGCCTTGTCGAGGTGCTATGTGCCAGGGATGAACCTCGCAATATCAGCGAAGGCAGCGGCCGCCTGGATCTGGCCTACTTCATCGCTTCCAAGGACAACCCGCTGACTGCACGGGTGATGGCGAACCGCGTGTGGCTCATTCTGACGGGCAGCGGCCTCGTCGCCACGCCGGACAATTTTGGTGTCATGGGCATGAAGCCCTCACATCCCGAACTGCTGGATCATCTGGCCCTGACGTTCATGGAGAAAGGCTGGTCGGTGAAGCAATTGATCCGCGAAATCATGCTGAGCCGTGTTTATCAAATGGGCTCGGCTTACAACGCGCAGAATTATGCGGTCGATCCGGATAACAAAATGCATTGGCGCATGAGCCAGCGCCGGCTTGATGCGGAGGCGATCCGTGACTCCATGCTCGCCGTCGCCGGGGTGCTGAACCTGTATCCCGTGGATGGATCACCCGTCGCGCGTGCCGGTGAGGGCCGTGAGGGATTGATCAATCTGTTTCGGGAAGTGACGTCGAAGCCCTTCAATTACCGCAGTGTTTATCTGCCCATCATCCGTGATCAGATCCCGGAGGTTCTGAGTGTTTTTGACTTCCCGGATGCCAGTCTGGTGAATGGTGAGCGCGACACGACGAACGTGCCGGGCCAGAGCCTTTTCCTGATGAACAACCAGCAGGCGATCGGCGCGGCGGATGCCTTTGCGCAGCGTATCGCCAAACACGAGGGCACTGCGAATGAACGGCTGATTTATGCCTACCAGCTTGCCTTTGCCCGCCCGCCCACGGAGCAGGAGCTGGCTGCGATCCGGAATTTTTGGACCCGTTTCCCGCAGCTGGCTGCTGATGGAAAGAGCACGAAGGAAGCGAAAGACAAAGCCCAAATGGCCGCGCTCTCCGCCTTCTGTCAGTCGCTCATCGCGAGCGCGGAGTTCCGGTATCTGAACTGAGGCCTCACGCCGCGTTTCGATCGATGCGTTTTTTGAGGATCGGCGGCCGCTCGCCTTTGACGACGGCCTCGTTGATGGAGACGGAGCGCACATCCATGCGGCTGGGCACGTCATACATCACATCGAGCATGATGCGCTCGAAGATGCTGCGCAGGCCGCGGGCTCCGGTGCCGCGTTGAGAAGCTTCGCGGGCCATGGCGAGCAGGCCTTCCTTGTTCACCAGGAGGTCCACGCCCTCCATGCCTAACAACTTGGCGTACTGCTTGAGCAGCGCGTTTTTGGGTTCGGTGAGAATCCGGACAAGCTCCTGCTCGGTCAGTTCGCGGAGCGAGCAGATGACGGGGAGGCGTCCGATGAATTCGGGGATCAAACCGAAACTGAGCAGATCCCTGGGTTCCACATCCAGTGGCGCGTCCACCTTGACGGGAGCGGCTTCCTTGGCGGGATTGTTAAAGCCGAGCGTCTGCCCGCCTTTGCGGCGCTTGATGATCTGATCCAGGCCGACAAAGGCACCGCCACAGATGAAGAGAATGTTCTCGGTGTTGACCTGGATGTACTCCTGCTGCGGATGCTTGCGTCCACCCTGCGGAGGCACGTTGCACACGGTGCCCTCGATGATTTTAAGCAGCGCCTGCTGCACG
This sequence comes from uncultured Verrucomicrobiota bacterium, assembly GCA_903960845.1. GTDB lineage: Bacteria > Verrucomicrobiota > Verrucomicrobiia > Verrucomicrobiales > Verrucomicrobiaceae > Prosthecobacter. The sequence continues at coordinate 9,286 of CAJCCF010000213.1, forward strand.
CCTTCGCCCGAGACATCCCGGGTGACGCTGACATTGCCCGTGGTCCGGCCGATCTTGTCGATCTCATCGATGTAAATGATGCCGATCTCTGCGCGTGCCACGTCAAAATCAGCGGCTTGAAGCAGGCGCAGGATGATGTTTTCCACATCCTCACCGACATAACCGGCCTCGGTCAGGGTGGTGGCGTCGGCGATGCTGAAGGGGACGTTGATGATCTTGGCCAGCGTGCGGGCGAGCAGTGTTTTGCCACAACCCGTTGGCCCCAGGAGCAGCACGTTGCTCTTCTCGATCTCGACATCGTTGGGGTCGTTGATCTTGCGCGGACTGTCCTTTCTCAAGGCCTGCTGCTGGCTGTGCAGGATGCGCTTGTAGTGATTGTGAACCGCCACGCTGAGCACCTTCTTCGCCTGTGCCTGGCCGATGACATGCTCATCCAGGATGGCCGTGATGTCAGCCGGGCGGGGCACGATCATACCCTGAGCCTGATGGGTCTCCTGGGATGACTCCTTGTCGAGGATGCCCTTGCAAACGCCGATGCAGTTGTCGCAAATGTACACGCCGGGACCGGCGATGAGTTTGCGCACCTCCGCGTGGCTTTTGCCGCAGAATGAACAAAGAGTGATGGTGGAGGTGCGGGCCATGAGAAGTGCGGAAGTCTCGCACGCGACGGCTTGTGACGTCAAGAGCCTACGCTGAACGATATATTTTAGATATGTTCCGGGCCATTCTGTTCTAGCTTCGCGGACTTATCCCATGATTGACTATGACTTTATCATCGTCGGCAGCGGTGCTGCCGGCCTCAGCGCGGCCCTCCATGCCAGTGAACATGGCCGGGTGGCCGTCATCACCAAGCGCGGGGCGCTGGACTCGAATTCAAACTGGGCCCAGGGCGGCATCGCCTGCGTGACCAGTGAGCAGGACAGCATCGAGCAGCACGTCAGCGATACCCTCATTGCCGGAGCGGGTTTGTGCAATGAAGCGGTCGTGCGCACCATTGTCACCGAAGGGCCGGAGCGTATCGCCGAGCTGGTGAAGTGGGGAGTCCACTTTGATCAGCGTGAGGCGGCGGATGGTCATCTGGAGTTTGATCTGACTAGGGAAGGCGGGCATTCGCAGCGTCGCGTGCTGCACGCCGCCGATGCCACTGGCCGGGAATTGACCGAGAAGCTGCTGGCCGCCGTGCGTGGACGGCCAAACATCACGATCTATGAAAACCACTTTGCCGTGGATCTCATCACGACCGGCAAGCTCGGTTTTGTTTCCGAGGACCGGGTGCTCGGGCTCTATGCGCTGAATGAAACAACGCAGGAAGTGCTGACCTTCCGTTCGGATCGCGTGGTGCTTGCCACCGGCGGCTGCGGCCGTGTTTATCTCTACACGACCAATCCCAGGGTGGCGACGGGTGACGGTGTGGCGCTGGCCTGGCGTGCCGGGGCGAGTGTGGCGAACATGGAGTTCATCCAGTTTCACCCGACATGCCTGTATCATCCCGAGAAGCGCTCACTGCTCATCACTGAGGCCATGCGCGGTGAGGGAGCACGCCTGATCGGCGCAGACGGGAAGGAGTTCATGCAAAATTACGACAAGCGCGGATCACTCGCCCCGCGTGACATCGTGGCGCGCGCCATCGATCACGAGATCAAGCGTACCGGCGGTCCTTGCGTGTATCTCGACATCTCGCACAAGCCTGCGGATTTCATCCTCAGCCACTTTCCGAACATTCACAAAGCCTGCCTGGAAGTCGATATCGACATCACCAAGCAACCCATCCCTGTCGTGCCGGCCGCGCACTACCAGTGCGGCGGAGTCGTCACGGACGCGAATGGGGCCACGCGGATCCGCGGTCTCTGCGCCGTGGGAGAGGTCGGCTGCACCGGGTTGCATGGAGCGAACCGTCTCGCCAGCAATTCACTGCTCGAGTGCCTCGTCATCTCCCAGCGCGCGGTGGAGCACATGCTGCGGAAAATGCCCATCGGCAAAGAGTCCGAACAGCAATACACCGTGCCGCCATGGCAGAGCGGTGTGGCCGTGGACAATGACGAACTAGTCGTCATCTACCATAACTGGGATGAGATCCGCCGGCTCATGTGGGACTACGTCTCCATTGTCCGCACCACGAAACGCCTGCAGCGCGCCGCCGCCCGGTTGAGAAATCTGAAGCGCGAAGTGCAGGAGTTTTACTGGAACTTCCGCATCACCAATGAACTGCTGGAGCTGCGCAATCTCGTCGAGTGCGCCTCCCTCATCGTCGAGTGCGCCATCCGGCGTCACGAGAGCCGGGGCCTGCATTACACGCTGGATTTCCCTGACAAGGACGACGCGCGCCAGCCCGCTGACACCACGCTGAGGCGGTATTGAGGCGGAATGGTTGCTTGAAAACGCCTGCCTTTTGGTTATCCATCCGGCCCGCTTTTTTTTGCCGGCCTGCGAGACATTCGATTTTCAAATTGCCATCCGGTCCGGCAATCCGGTATACTCCTCCCCCCCTTCACCCCTGACAGCATGACCGCCTCCCGCCCTCGCTGCCTTTTCGCGCTGTTGCCCGGACTTGTCCTGGCACTGGCGGGCATGGGGAAGGCGCAGTCACTGCCAAAGGTGAGCGGGCAGGTTCTCGCCGCACCGCGTGTGAACAGTCCGACCATGCCGCGCCTCGGCTATGCCAAGTATCCGTGGAAGACGGACATCGTGGCCACGGTTTTCTGGGTGGGTGAGGAGCCTTCGGGCAACAATCTCACGCCGAACAAAATGAGCTCCTGGGATTCCGATTGGCAGAAGAACTTCGGCGGTTTCGATGATCCCGACGCGACAAAGCGCGGCCCCAATTACTGCCCGCTCGGCTTCACGCCCGGCCTGAATCCTTTTTACATCGCGCTGCCGTACAACGACTGCATCAATCACAAAACGCACAAGCCCGAAGCGGAGCGGGTGATCCCCTGGTACAGAGAGCGCTTCACCCGATCCGGCAAAACCGTGCTGCGCGGCACCTGGCTCGCCATCCGCTACGGCAACCGCGTTTGCTACGCCCAGTGGGAAGACTGCGGCCCCTTTGTCACGGATGACCACGAGTACGTTTTTGGCAATGCCCGCCCGAAGAACACGGACAACAACGGTGCCGGGATCGACATTTCACCCGCTGTGCGCGACTACCTCGGCATGGCCAACAGCGGCAAGTGCAGCTGGCGGTTTGTCGATGTGAACGAGGTGGCGCCGGGTCCCTGGCGCTCGCTCGGGTCTAACAATCATTTTGTTCATGCCCAGCAGCAGCAGAAGGTTCAGGCCGTCACCTCCAGCGCCGCGCGCCTGCAGGAGCTGCGCCGCATGCGGGACGAGTACTTCAAGCAAAACGGCAGCGGCCAGTATCAAAACCGCTGATTCCCCGTGAACGGAGCGGTGTTTCAACCGGGTGACGGACCGCTGTTGCCAAACACGCGCACAAGCCGCATTCATCAGCCATGACCATCGAAGAAATCACCACGCGCATCTGCGCCTTCCGCGACGCCCGGAACTGGATGCAGTTTCACAATCCCAAAGACCTCTCCGTGGCCATCGCTGCAGAGGCCGGAGAGCTGATGCAGCACTTTGTATGGAAGACGCCCGAGCAAACGCCGGCAGTCGTGATCGAGAAGCGCACCGAGATCATGGATGAAATTGCCGACGTGGCCATCCTGCTCTTTGAGCTGGCCCACAACCTGGACATCCCGCTCGCCGCGGCCATGCAGGCGAAACTGGACCGGAATGAGAAGCGCTATCCCGTGGAAAAAGCGCGGGGAAACAACCTCAAGTACAATGAACTCTGAGGCTGATTCCGGAACACCGCCGGCACATCGCCGCCGCCCGCGCTACAGCGGCAAGAATCCGCGGCGCTTTGAGCAAAAGTACAAGGAACTGAATGCCGAGCGTTATCCGGACGAAGTGGCCAAGGTCCGCGCCGCCGGCAAGACGCCAGCAGGCCAGCATGTGCCGATCATGATCGGCGAAGTGCTGAAATGCCTCTGCCCGCAGCCGGGCGAGCGCGCCGTGGATTGCACCCTTGGTTATGGCGGTCATAGCCGCGCCTTATGGCAGGCCGTTCAGCCGGGCGGGCACCTTTTGAGTCTTGATGCCGATCCGATTGAGATCGAGCGCACCCGGGCGCGTCTGCATGCGGCGGGGATGACGGAGGAAACGTTCACCGCGCGCCGCTGCAATTTCGCCGGACTCGCCAAAACCCTGGTCGAGCAAGGCTGGCATGATGGGGTGGATGTGATCTTTGCCGATCTGGGTCTCTCATCCATGCAGATCGACAACCCGGCACGCGGCTTCACCTTCAAGGCGGACGGCCCGCTCGACATGCGAATGAATCCCCAGCGCGGCGTGTCTGCGGCACACTGGCTGGCAGACATCACCGAGGTCAAACTGGCAGGCATCCTTGCTGAAAACGCGGATGAACCCAATGCCGCATTGCTGGCAAAAAGTCTCTGTCAGCGGGTCAAGCAGCAACCGCTGGAGACGACGCGGGCACTGGCAGAAGCGGTGAAGCAGGCACTTCCAGCGCGGACAACTCCGGACGATGTCGATGCCACGGTGCGGCGTGTGTTTCAGGCCGTCCGAATCGCGGTCAATGAAGAATTCGGCGCTCTGGACAGCCTGCTGCGCGCGCTTCCGGCCGCGCTGAAACCCGGCGGGCGCGTGGCCCTGCTGACTTTCCACTCGGGCGAGGACCGCCGTGTGAAAAAGGCTTTTCAGGAAGGTCTGCGCAGCGGTGTGTATGCCGGGATTGCGACTGAGGTTGTCCGCGCCGGCATGGAAGAACAGCGGGCGAATCCGCGCTCATCGTCCGCGAAGCTGCGCTGGGCCGTGAGGGCTACCTCACAATCGTGAATCCTCGCAGACCGGCGGGAACCGGAATGCTGCTCACTTCGCGTTCCTTGATCAGCGAGCCCAGATTGCTTTCATCAATCGCGGCGAGGAACCCATCAAGCTCATCGGCATCGTGTGCCACGGCCTGCAACTCCACTCGGCCGTCCGGCAGATTCTTCACGCTGCCTGTGACATCGTAACCCGCGGCGATTTGCTTGGTGCTGTAGCGGAAGCCGACGCCCTGGACGCGGCCGGAATAGATGACTTGTTTGGCTGGCATGAGCCGCCCCATTTAGAGTCTTGTCAGCGACTCTGCAAATGCCGGTGTGGCCGCATCGATCAAAAGCACGCCGAGTCCGTCACGGTTCATGATCAGCCGCACCTGGCGGCCTTGCGCCTCAAGCGCGATCCGGTCTGGCGTATCGACACTGAGCTTTGTGTCATAGCGCTGGGTCAGGCAGCTGCGCATCCCTTTGAAGAAAGCCACGGCATCGGCCCCGGTCAGCCACAGCGTCTGCCAGGCAGCGTGATCACGCGCCGCATCAGGCGCGGCGTAGGCCAGCAGCCGGTCACCCTTCCAGCCGCGCGCGGCCTTGCCCGCTTCCTCGTCACTGTTGTAGGCGCGCAGGGCCACGAAGGTGGCAAAGCGGCCAAGGCGGTCATCCCAGTAGGGTTGGGTTTTCTCAATCTCGGTGGAAGAAAGAGTCACTGGCGCAGGCGGCAGGCGCGTCGCATCCAGAAAGCGCTCCGGATCGATCACCTCGGCGCATGAAGTCGGCGGGCGCGAGTAGGCGTTGTTCATCTGGGCGTAGTCGCCCGCGCTGTGCAGAGCCTGGCTGAACTCGAAGCCGCGGCTGAAGGGAAACATGGCCAGCTCGCGCAAATAGGCCGGCATGGGCACCTGATTAAGCGGATGATCGGGATCATCGGCAGGCAGGTCATTGGGGCTTTGCGGGATGGGGTTCTGAATGCCGAACAAAAAGCGTGTCAGACCGGCATCCCCGGCGATGAGCGCCTCCCGGGCGATGCGCTCATCGGTGGTCATGGGCTGTTTGGATTCCTCGGGAAACAGCGTGTGCCCATACTCGCGCAGAAGCTGGCCAAACGCGATCGCCAGCGGCCGGTCGGGGGCTGGCAGGCCCGGAGCCGGTTTGTCGTCGGAGACGAGCAGGGTGCCTGATACGGGATCATACCAGCCGCCGATCTGGCGGGCCAGCAACGCTGCGCGGAGGGGCAGGGGATCGACTGGTTTTTCAATCCAGCCGAGAGCGGTCAGAGCGAGTGCGAAACGCGGAGCTTCATCGGCGGGCTGCTGCTTGCGGAGCCATTGCAGGATCACCCGCTCCACCTCCGCCGTGCTGGTTCCGGTCGTTGGGATGGGAAGAGCCTTCAGCTTGCGGAATTTCATCATCTCCAGCCCCATGCCGACAAAGTCCGGCGGCTCATCGTTCGCGAGCGGGGGCGCGGGATCCATCTTGGCCGCACCCTTCATGCCCAGCGTGCCCAGCTTCTGGAGCAGTTGTGCATTCTCCTGCTGGAGCGCGCCCACCTGGCCTTGCAGGTATTCCACCTGACCTTCGAGCAGCGTGACCTGCTTGCGCAGATCTTCCGGTTCGGCGCCTTCTTTCATCGCCGGCGGCGGAGCAGGCTGTTGATAAATCCACCAGCCAATGCCTGATCCGCCGAGGATCAGCAGCAGCAGCAATGAGGCGGGGGAAAGTTTCAGCATGGGACGCGAAGGATAGGGCGCTTCAGGCGGTACGGAAGCGATAGATCGTCGTGCTGCGCCGGGTCTCGCCGGGCCTCAGAATCGTGGTCGGGAAACCGGGCTGATTGGGTGAGTCGGGGAAGTGCTGTGTCTCCAGGCAGAATCCGTGGCGGTAGTGGTAATGGCTGCCGGACTTTCCGCAGTGCTCGCCGGTGAGGAAGTTGCCGGTGTAAAACTGCATGCCCGGCTCGGTCGTCAGCACTTCCATGACCCGGCCGCTCACCGGTTCATGCACGCAAGCCGCGAGTGTGAGATCGCCATCAGCATGGTCGAGCACGAAGTTGTGATCGTAACCACCTGCGAACCGGAGCTGTTCGTCATCCGCCCCGATACGGGCGCCGATCACGTTGGGCTTGGTGAAATCAAGCGCCGTGCCGGCGACGGCGCGCAGTTCACCGGTTGGAATCAATCCGGCGCTGACCGGCGTGAAGCGTGACGCATGGATGGTTAGGCTATGATCCAGGATGTCGCCGCAACCCTCCCCCTTCAGATTGAAGTAAGCGTGCTGGGTGAGGTTCACCGGCGTGGCCTGATCCGTTCGCGATTCGTATTCGATCTTCCATTCATTAGTATCGGTGAGCCAGTAAGTGATGCTGACCTCCAGATTGCCCGGATAACCTTCATCGCCATGAGGGCTGAGATGGCGGAAGCGCACACCCTGCGCGTCATCACGGCTCAGGCCTTCCGCCTTCCACACCGCTTTGTCGAAGCCCTTCAAGCCGCCATGAAGAGCGCAGGCAATGCCCGACGGATGGTTGTTGGCGGCGAGTGTGTAAGTCTGCCCGTCCAGTGTGAAGCGGGCATGGGCGATACGGTTGGCATAGCGCCCGGCCACAGTGCCCTGAAACGAAGGGTCGCGCAGATAATCCTCCAGCGTGTGGTGGCCCAGCATCACGTCCCCCATCCTGCCCGCACGATCCGGAGTTTCCAGGCTCAGCACGACGGCGCCGTAAGTCATCGCGCGCAGTCTGAGGCCATGACAGTTGGTTAGGGTGAAAACTTCGATGGCAGAGCCATCAGGCATGGTGCCGAAGGGTTCAGGTTGAGGGATGGTCATGATCAGGATTCGATGGCGATGCGTGAACCTGATGCAAGCACATCTCTGACCCTAAAACCCGCCGGAACCCTGCCAGTTGGGCGAAGCAAAAAGAACCGGCTACTTTTTGATCACGAAAGTTCCACTTCTCGGGAAAGTGTTGCTGCCCTGCCGGAGGCTCACTGAATACCCGGAAACGACTGGCTGAACGTAGTTGGTGGCACCGCTGGTGACATTGCCAGTCGCCAAGTTGAGATAAAGGGTAATGGCCAATTTTACTGGGCTCACGGTGTCGGCATAAATCAAGCCCACGGGGCGGCTGTCCGCAGCGAGTGGCAATTTGCGACCGTTGAAGGTGAGAGACTTCAGGTCGGGCGAGATGACGAGTGTCACGTTGGCACCATTGGCAGGGATGCCAGTCGGATAAACCAATCCGCCATTATCCAAAAGATCCACAATGGTTGTGTAGGTGCCAGCGGTGCCGGCGGTAGCGGCGATGAGCGGATCCACCGTCACTGGCCCGTCAAAATGAAAAGCGCTGGTTTTCGTGGTCTCGGTCAAGGCGCGGAGTGGCGGAATGCTCAGCTGGCCATGAGCAAAGGATGCGCCGCCACCCGCAGGCAACTGCAGCATGACGCCGGAGATCGTAATCGTCCTTTTCACGATCGTCGCAGGTCGTCCCAAGATGGTAGAGGGCACGCTGTCCTCGATTTTGAGGGAGCCGGTCATGAGACCGGTGGTCGGTGCAACGTTAAGTGTGAAGTAGCCAGCCCACAGGGTGTCCAAAATAGGTGAAGGCGAGCCCGCCATCCCTGCGGCGATACGGAATTGGTTAAGCTTGGTCAGTCCCAGTTTGGTGGGGATGCGCACAGCGTAAGTTGTGGTGTTGAAATCGCCCGTGAAGTTGAGGTTGAACACCTTGTCCAGATCCAAACCCAGGAAGCTGCCAAGCGTCTGTCCGACGGGCACGGTTGGAACCGTTTTCCATGGCTCCATGGTGACGAGCAGGCCTGTGTTTGCGATGCCGCTGCGGTAGCTGACATCGGTGGTTTTGGCCGCCTTCGCCCACTGCAGATCGACTCCCGTCGCGGCAGGTACGATGTGGAAGCCGGAATCGGGACGTGCAGTCAAGTTAAGCTTACCCGCGATGTAGCTTGAGGCGCGTAAATTGGGATTTAAAAACAGGAGGTAATTGCGCCCCGGCCCGGGCGTCAGGGAGGCCGTGAGAGCGGTGCCATCACCAGCCTTGCCGGTGAAGGTCATGAGGCCGGTGGTGCTCACGCTGATAACGGCATAACCAGATCCACCGGGTGTGCCTGCAACTGCGGCGGCGGCCTGCGTCATCGCCAGAGTGTACTTGCCCGCGAAGTCGGCGGTCGTCTTCGGTGCCAGAGTGAGATTGCGGAAGCCCGTGGTGGAGATGGCATCCATCGCGACACCGGGGCTGGAGTAGACCCCGGTATCACCTGAAAGGACGACCGAGAGAACCTGCGTGGCATTGGCAAGGCTCAGGGTGAGGGTAAGATTGGTCACTCCGACGCCGGTGCGTTTGATCAAAAGGCCTCCAACGACTTCTGCCGTGTCTGTTGCCGCTGTGTAGGTGAACTTGCCGGCGGGCAGAGCGTAGGTTTTGTATTCCGCCGTGACCAGACTGCCCGTGAAACTGCCGGTGGTTGTGACCGTCAGCTTCAGGATGCCTGCGGGCGTCCCTGTGGACTCGCTTCCGTAATAAAGCAGCGCCTGATAGCCGCCTGCCAGAGTTGCCGGAAAAGTATCCGCCCTAAGCTGGCTGACGGCGATGAGCAAAAGGGATAGTACGAAGGAAAGGGCTTTCATGACAGGGTCTTACCTATCACCGTAAAAAAACTTTTTTGCAAATGTCTTGTTAGACGGGGCTGTTTTTCTGCACCCAGAGATGCACGCCGTCAGCGCACATGGCGCTGTTGTTGGATTGCTCCAGGCGCGCCCAGTCGGCCCCGGAGATGCCGGCAGCTGTTGCCAGCGCGTGCTCGCGGATTTGGTAATGGGTCCGGATCTGTTCTGGCGTCAGTCCTGCGGCATGATCACAGCGCACGGCCTCGTGCACCTCCTGAATGCGCTGCCGGTAGCGGGAGAGATGCGCGGCCACATCGGTGATCCCGCCGAAATGCGTGAGATACAGCTGCTGGAATCCTGCTGCCGCGAGCCGGTCCACTGAGGCCACATAGGCCACGGGATCGAACTGTGGCGGAGCGGCGGTCACGGAGATGTAATCCGTGCCCTGCAAACGCATTCCCGCCACATCGCCCGTGAAGCAGACATTGCCGATCACAAAGGCATGGTGATGCCGCGCGTGGCCCGGCGTGTCCCAGGCAGTGATCGTTGTGTCGCCCACGATCACGCTTTCACCATCGGTGAGGACCGTGACGCGCTCTGAAGGAGCAGGCAGCATGTCACCCCAGAGCGTGTCCATGCGGTGCGTGTAAATCTGGCGCGCGCTTTCGATCAGCTTGGAGGGATCGATCAAATGCCTGGCGGCCTGGGGATGGCAAAACACCTGTGCCCCTTGTTGCGCCCACCAGCCGGCGGCTCCCGCGTGATCGAGATGGATGTGCGTGACAAAGACATGGCGCACCCGGGTTTCATCCAGCCCCAGACTGCGAATGCCTGAGCGCAGCGCCTCCAGGGTGGAGCCCGGACCTGTCTCGATGAGTGCCAGGCCGCCGCTTGTTTCGATGACATAAGCCGCGATCAATCCCGGGATGCCTTGGAATTGCAGATCAAGGGTGTGGACGGTCACGGCTCAGTAGACAATGGCTTCGTATTCGATCTTCACCCGCTCATCAAAGAGTGTCGGCAAAAGGTCGTCGGGAATCGGCGGGATTTTCGCGTCCAGAATGGCGCGCAGCGTCAGTTCCCTCATGCGCGGATCGGCATCGCGGGCATCGGAGAGGATTTTGAGATCCTGCGGTGTGCCGCGCCTGTCCACATAAAAGCGGAAGCGCACCCGTCCATAGTTGATCGAGTCTTTGCCGAGCTTCACGTAAAGGTGCCATTTTTTCTCCACGGCACCGGTGACCTGGCGCATGTACTTGCCCAGCGGGGTTGCCTCCGCATCGACCGCATTCTCACCCTCGCGGCTGATCGCACCGTCGACCTTGCTCATGCGGGTGAAGGGATTGAACGCATCCTTTTCAGGAATGCCGGCCGTCACTTTCACCGGGTCATTCACGGGTTCCGCCACGGGAATGGCTCTGGGAGCTGGCGGTGGGGTATCCTGGGGTTCGCGCACTTGTGGCTTCGGCGGCGGAGTGTCGGCGGCTTTGGAAGCTTCGGTTTTGGAAGCTTCGGCTTTGCGAACTTCGATGGGCAGCTTGTTCTGATCGGTGCGTGCGGCTTCCTTATCCATCTCTTCCATCATTTTCAGCAGCGGCGTGCTGTCTGCTGGCGTGGCCTTGGCGACTTGTTTTGGTGGTGCGGGAGGCGCTGGAGGTGCCGGTGGCGTTGGTGGCTGCGCTTGAGGTTGCGGCTTGAGAATGCTCGGTGGGGCGGTTGGCTGCGCTTGAGCTTGAGCCTGCGGTTGAGGCTGGGTTTGTGGTTTGAGAACGCTTGGCGGAGCAGGGGGCTGGGGCTGGCGCATCTCCAGCGGCGTGGCATTGGCGAGGGGCGCGTTGTCATTCTTGATCTGGCCGTCGCGGTAATCCCGGTTCGCCAGTTCCAGCTTTGTCGGGGCGTTGCCGTTCAGGGTCGGCATCATCAGCGTGGCATCGGACTTTGGCGGCAGCTTGCTGGCGGCCACGGTGTTGCGGTCTGATTGGAATACCGCGTTCTTCGGTGCCGCCGCCACCCCTTCATTCTGCGTGGTGCGGATATAGGCCTTGGGTGGTGGCTCTTTTGGCAGCAGCGGCGCGGGAATGAGTTGCTCGGGAAAAATCATCGTCACCTCCTGCACCGGCTCTTCTTTGACCACGGGCGGCGGCAGGAGATGCTTGCCAGCCTCGGTGCTGAAACCCCAGAGCAGCAACAGCAGGGCCAGCGCATGGATCACGAATGATCCGGCGAGTCCTGTCTGGATGTTTCTGTCCTGGGCGAGTGTCACAACAGGCCAATAGTGCCCATGGGCGGGCGGGAATCAAGTCGCAGACGTGTTCTGCAAATGGCCGCTCCAGTGCGGAGAAATGCCATGCACCAGGCTTTGGCTGGATCATTTGCCCGCAGGTCAGGCTTGGGCTGTGAAATCTCCGTGCGGCATGTCCAAAAACGGTTCTGCCACACCGCTCTTCATGATGCTTGAAACCACGGCCCGCCTGATCATTGCCGCATCGGGGTCATTCGCCGATCCGCCTCAGTCATGGTGGCGCAGACGGCTGTGATGGCGACCGTAGCCGAAGTACACCACCACGCCGATGGCCATCCAGATGATGAGACGCAGCCAGGTGTCTGCGGGCAGCAGAATCGTTTGTCCCACGCAAATGATCGCGCCGGCCAGCGGCACCCAGGGCACCCAGGGAGTGCGGTAGGGACGCGGCATGTCGGGCTTCGTCCGGCGCAGCACGATGATGCCGAGGCACACCACGGTGAAGGCCAGGAGCGTGCCGATGGAGACCAGCTCGCCCAGCAGATTCAGGGGCAGGAAACCCGCCAGCATCGAGCAGACAAAACCCGTGATCATCGTCGTGATGTGCGGCGTGCCGTACTTCGGATGCACCCGGGCAAACATGGGCGGCAGCAGGCCGTCACGCGCCATGCTGAAGAACACGCGGGGCTGGCCCATCAGCATCACCAGGATCACCGAGCTCAAACCCGCCAGCACCGCCACCTCCACGGCCATGCGCAGCCACTTCAGCTCATTGCCCGCCACTTTCTCCAGCGCATAGACCACCGGTGCATCCACATGCAGTTCCTTGTAGTTCACCATCCCGCACAGCACCACGGAGACGCCCACAAACAAGACCCCGCAGATCAGGAGCGAGCCGATCATGCCCCAGAACATGTCCTTCTGCGGATTCTTCGTTTCCTGCGCCGCCGTCGAGACCGCATCGAAACCGATGTAGGCAAAAAAGATCACGCCCGCACCTTTCAGGATGCCGCTCCAGCCGTATTCACCCGCCTTGCCTGTGTTCTCCGGAATGAATGGCGTCAGGTTGTTCCAGTCGATGTAGCCCCAGCCCAGGCCGATGATCAGCAGGATGATGGTCACCTTGATCCCGACCATGACATTGTTGAAGCGGGCGCTCTCCTTCATGCCCACGATCAGCAGCGCCGTGATCACCCACACCAGCAGGATCGCCGGGATGTTCACAAAATTTGCCGTCGTCGTGATGTGCCCCTCCACATAATCCAGTGGCGCCCGGCACCATTGTTCCGGCAGCACCACGCCGAAGAAGTCCTTTAAAAACGGCGTGAAATGCTTCGACCAGCCCACAGCCACCGTCGAGGCCGCGAACAAATACTCCAGGATCAGATCCCAGCCGATGATCCATGCCATGAACTCCCCAAGCGTGGCATACGTGTAGGTGTAGGCACTGCCGGAGATCGGCAGCGCGGCGGAGTACTCCGCGTAACACAGCCCGGCAAACAGGCAGCCCAGGCCTGAAAGCACATACGAGAGAGCCACCGCCGGGCCCGCGAAATCCGCCGCCGCATGCCCCGTCAGCACAAAGATCCCCGTGCCGATCACCGCGCCGATGCCCAATGAAATCAGGCTCGTCCGCGTCAGCACGCGTTTGAATCCATGTGAATCATCCTGGGATTCGGCAATGAGATGATCGACGGATTTGGTGCGGAGAAGTCTTTTCATGAGAAGTCGGCGCGGAGGCTAACCATCCGCCACCCCGATGAGAAGCAGTATTTACGCGGGCCGAATGCTGAAGAAGGGAGCTGACGAATTTTGCCGCCGCCCGTCCTTTCGTGACACCATGAGCAAGTCTTCCATGACATTGCATTTGCCCAATCAAATCCGCCCCGCCATCATCGCCACCACACTTCACCCATTCAGCACCATGTATTTTCTCGGCATCGACAGCGGCACGCAGAGCACGAAAGCCATCGTTCTCGACCTCGACAGCGGCAGGATTCTCGCTTCCGGACACAGCGCCTATGATTTGATCGAAGGCCTGCCCGCCGGTCATCTGGAGCAGCATCCGCAAAGCTGGATCGACGCGGTGGACAGCAGCGTGAGGCAGTGCCTGGAGAAGCTCGGCGCAGACAAATCCAAGATCGCCGGCATCGGCGTGAGCGGTCAGCAACATGGGCTGGTCGCCCTCGGCGCGGATGACAAGCCGGTGCGTCCCGCCAAGCTCTGGTGCGACACTTCCACGCAGGCTCAGTGCGCCGAGATCGCCCATGAATTCGGCGGCCAGCCCGGCGTCATCGCTTTGGCAGGGAATGCCATGCTGCCCGGCTACACCATTCCGAAGTTGCTTTGGATCAAACAGAATGAGCCCGAGAACTTCGCCAAAATCACCTCCATCCTGCTGCCGCATGATTACATCAACTTCTGGCTCAGTGGCGTGAAGCGCATGGAGTTCGGCGATGCCTCCGGCATGGGCATCCTCAACGTGAACACCCGCCAATGGTGCTATGAACTGTGCGACTACATCGACCCGCGCGTCCGCTCCATGCTGCCTGAGCTTGGCTCCAGCCGCAGCGTGCATGGCCGTCTCCGCGCTGAATTGGCGGCAGGCTGGGGCCTGAATGAAAACGTCATCATCAGCGCCGGCGGAGGCGACAACATGATGGGCGCCATCGGCACCGGCAACATCAAGCCCGGCGTCATCACCGCCAGCTTCGGCACCAGCGGCACGCTTTACGGCGTCGCCGGATCAGCCGTGGTCGATGGCCAGGGCGAAGTGGCCGCTTTCTGCGACAGCACCGATCAATGGCTGCCGCTCGTCTGCACCATGAATGTCACCGTCGTCACCGAGCAGGTACGTGACATGTATGGCTGGGATCTCACGCAGCTCGAAGACGCCGTGAAGTCATCGCCCGTCGGAGCCGATGGCGTGTTGTTTCTGCCTTACCTCAATGGCGAGCGCACCCCGAATCTCCCGAATGGCACCGGTGTCCTGCACGGTCTGCGCCCCACCAACATGACGGCGGCAAACATCGCCCGCGCTGCGCTCGAAGGGGCCACGCTAGGCCTCGCGGATGGTTTGAAGCGCGTCCGTGAACACGGCATGAACCCCACCGAAATCCGCCTCACTGGCGGTGGCAGCAAAAGTGCCACCTGGCGCCAAATCGCCGCTGATTGTTTCAATGCCGAAGTCGTCACTCTAAGCACCAGCGAAGGTGCCGCGCTTGGCGGAGCCATCCAGGCCGCGTATGCGCAAGCCAACGAGCACGGTGAAACCATCAGCTACGATCAGCTCTGCGCCAAACTCGTGACGCTCGATGAATCCACCCGCTGCAAACCCAACGCCGCGAATGCCAGGCACTACGCTCAGCAGCTTGAGCGTCAGATGGAACTGACGGGACGGTTGCAGCAGACGGGTTGGCTGTGAGTCAACTCACCCCGGAACCTTCGCAAAAAACCGCAGCGAGTCGGCGAGATGTTCGTGCCAGTATTCCCAGGTGTGACCGCCGGGGAACTCGGC